>JBHJJJ010000081.1:0-33074 GCA_050042755.1 Rivularia sp. (in: cyanobacteria) | reverse complement strand
TGGTATTCTTTTAGGAATTTTAAGCGGTGATGCTTCCACCACTTTAAATGTCAAAGAGACATTAGAAATCAACAAATCTTTCGTTTCTGATGTTGAAACAAAAGGTTTGATTGGTACTGCTCAAGCTGAAATTGTTGGTTTCAATAGTGGTGCTGCTCAAACCACCGTTATAATCACAACTGATTATGTTGCTAGTACTTCAATCGCTGCTGTATAACTAGTAATTAAAAAATGCAGAGGCTAGTAAGATTATAACAATTGTAGTTAGTGTTATAACGCGGAGAATTTCTTATTTAAGAATATAATTCTAGACTCTGCTTTTATTTCGATAGGTGCTGTTGGTAAAGCAATTGAAAAATCTTAAAATCAATGTTCTGAAGTTAGCTTCGACTATACTGAACCTAATATCCAAAACAGTAGATATTGAATTTTTCATCTGTATTTGACCAACAGCATTATCTTTACTTAAAAAACTTGATATTTAATTAAGGTGATAGATATGGTAATAAATGATTTGTCTCACTTAGAGGATATTGCAGATAATCAATCCATAATAGGTGGAGCAAGTGGATTGGTGAATGTGAATGCATTTATTCAAGGCAATAGTGGTTATACTTCGACTCTAGCAAGATTGATTAAAGAAGGTTCTATTATCATAGGTAAGGGACATTCCGTAGCTGTTGGTGTTTCTTTTTCTCAATCTAGTTCTAGTATCGTAATTTCAGGAGATTCTTAGGTAAATAGATTTATATACTAATCTCATACCGTTTTTTAAAAGCTATGAATACTCAAAAGTTTTCATCACCTACTTCAGAATCTAACCTGAAAGATTTCATCCAAAATGCAGTGCAAAAGCATCAGTCAGGTGAATTGGATGAAGCTAAATTTTTATACAAAAATTTATTAAAAATTCAACCTAATTTCATCGATGTTCGAGACTCTTGGAGTAACGAATATTATGCAATAGTCTTTACCAATTTGGGTACTCTCTCCGAGCAAGAAGGGGACTTAGAAGCAGCTATAGCATATTATAAAAAAGCTCTAGAGCTTAAACCTGACTATGGCGAAGTATATTATAATTTGGGAAATGTTTTCTTACGACAGAGCAAGTTGGAAATAGCAATAGAGTCTTACCAACAAGCATTAAAAATTAAACCGGAATATCCCCAAGCTCATAATAATTTAGGTAATATATTTCAGTTACAGGGAAAATTAGAATCAGCGATAGAGTCTTACCAAGAAGCATTAAAAAGCCAACCTAAAAATTATCAAATTTACTATAACTTAGGAAATGTTTTTCTCCTACAGGGCAAATTAGAAACAGCTAAAGAATTTTATCAAAAATCATTAAAAATTCAGCCTGCTTATGCTGAAGCTTACGAAAAATTAGCTCATATATTTCGCCGACAAAATAATTTAGAAGCAGCTATAGAGTCTTACCAAGAAGCATTAAAAATTCAGCCTGAATCGACTGTAGCTTATGTTAACTTAGGTAATATTCTCTGCGATGGAGGGGATTTAGAAGCAGCTATAGAAAAATATAAGCAAGCTTTAAAGATAAATCCTAGTTTTGCTCCAGCTAAATTCGGTATTCTCATTTCTCAAATACCAATTATTTATTCCAATGTTGCAGAAATAAATCTGACGCGAAGCAACTATCAGCAACACTTAAACGAGTTAGCTGAAAATTATAGAAAAGAGAACCCAGATAAGCTCAAAGAAGCAGTGAATGGTGTGGGCGTAACACAGCCTTTTTATTTAGCCTACCAAGGGTTGAACGATCGCGAGTTGCAGCGAACTTATGGGGAAATGCTTGTTCAGATAATGTCAAATTGCTATCCCCAATGGAGTAAAGCTCTTGCTTCACCAGATTTAAAACCAAATGAAAAAATTCGTATTGGTTTTGTTTCTAAATATTTTTACAATCATTCTAATTGGAAAATACCAATAAAAGGTTGGATAGAAAACCTCAATAGGAGTGAGTTTGAATTATTTGCATATCATACAGACTCCGTAGGAGATCGGAATACTATTAGAGCAGCAAAAGAATTTGATAAATTTATTCAAGGTCCGTTGCATCTGGAAAAATGGTGTGAATTAATTCAAAAAGACAAATTACACATTTTAATATTTCCCGAATTCGGGATGGACTCCATGACTCTCAAATTGGGTTGTCTAAGACTTGCTCCCATCCAAATGACTTCTTGGGGACATCCTCAGACTAGTGGTTTACCAACAATTGACTATTACTTGAGCAGTGACTTAATGGAACCGGAAAATGCTCAAGAAAATTATACAGAAAAGTTGGTGAGACTACCTAATCTATCGATTTTTTACAGTCCTTTAGCAGTTGAAATTGAAGCTACTAGCAAAAAAGAAATTGGCATCAGCGATGATGAAATCATGTTTTGGTGTTGCCAATCTCTATACAAGTATTTACCACAACACGATGATGTTTTTCCTCGAATTGCTAAAGAGTTAACTAATGCGAAATTTGTATTTATTCAATACCATCAAGGTGAATATGTTACAGAAGTATTTCGCCGAAGGTTAAGGAGTGCTTTTGAAGAATTCGGACTGAATTATCAAGACTATTGTCTATTTTTACCCCGTATGAACGGTAAGAAGTTTGCTGGTACCGCAGCAATCGCAGATGTCTTTCTTGATAGTATTGATTGGTCTGGATGCAATTCTACCTTAGAATCTATTGCCCATAACGTTCCTGCGATCACTTTTCCAGGAGAATTGATGCGGGGAAGACATTCCCTGGCAATCCTGACAATGATGGGTATTGAAGAAACGATCGCTTCTAGCAAACAGGAATACGTACAAATTGCGATTCGTCTAGGGAGAGATTTTGAATATCGTCAACATATTTCCCAATTAGTTGCTGGAAATAAGCATAAATTATACGGCGATTTAAAAACAGTCAAAACCCTTGAGAATTTTTTCTTTGAGGTAGTTAACAAACCCAGGGAATTTGCAGCTCGTAAGGTAGCAGATACCCTACGTTTGGCAATGGAACATCATCGAAGTAATCGCCTTGCAGTAGCTCAGAAAGCTTATCACCAAGTACTAGCACTCCAGCCAAATCACCCAGAGGCATTATATGGTTTGGGGGTATTGGCACAGCAGATGGGACAGTTTCAGGAAGCAGAAAAATTATTAAGTGTATCTACCCAGGTGGAACCAAATTCTGTCAAGGCTTGGTTTAGTTTAGGTAATTTGCATCAAACTCAAGGAAAATTGGCAGCAGCAGAGTTAGCTTACCAAAGAGCTATTAGCATTAGACCAGATGCAGGGACAATTCACAATAATTTAGGCTATACTCTCCAACAACAAGGTAAGTGGGAAGCAGCTATAGCATCTTATCAAAAAGCTCTGGAAGTTCAACCCAACTGCGTGGAAGCCGATGTTAATTTGGGAAATGCCCTTCATTCTCAAAGTAAGCTTTCAGCAGAAAGACAGGTTAATTATGGCTTACTGAATTATAAATTGGGCTACGCCAGAAAACAAGCAGGCGATCTTAAGACTGCTGTTACTTACTATCGGCAGGCAATAATCCTTTTTGAAGCTGGCGAAAGTGCCATCGCTCTACAGCCAAAATTGCTAGGAGCTTTAGAAGAGGTTAATTATAACTTGGGTTTAGTATTGCAAGCACAAGACGAAATTCCAGAGGCGATTGCTTGTTATCAAAAAGTTTTACAACTCAACCCCCAACATTCTCAAGCCAAAGTAAAGCTAGAACAAATTAATCAAAACTAGCCCCAAAAGCAGTATTACAGGAAGTGATTATTTCCATCGCACAACGCGATGAATATTCAAAATTTTACAAATCAGGAGATAGAAAATAATGGCTTTTAAACGAGGAACTAGTGGCTCAGACTCAATCAACGGAACTATCTTAAATGATTTTCTATTTGGAGGATTAGGGGACGATTTTTTATATGGTTTGGGTGGTGCTGACTTTTTAAGTGGCGAGCAGGGTAACGACTTCTTAGATGGCGGCGATGGAAACGATCGGCTTTTAGGAGGTGACGGTGCCGATACAATGTTAGGCGGTAATGGAGATGACAACATCATAGCCGGTAATGGGGATGACAGTCTCGTTGGCGGTGACGGGAACGACACCCTAACTGCTGGTTTTGGCAATAATTGGGTTAGTGGAGGAGCAGGTAACGACTTGATTGTCGGAGGTGATAGTTATATCCTCAGTAGTGTACCTGATGGAAACGATACGCTCTATGGTGGCGATGGAGACGACCGAATTCTTGGCTTAAGCGGAAACGACCAACTTTTCGGAGATGCTGGGAACGATAATCTCAACGGTGGAAATGGCAGCGATTTGCTCAACGGAGGCGCTGGGAACGATATTTTCTTTGGTGGCAACGAGAATGATAGTATTTTTGGAGAACTTGGCAGCGACACCCTCAATGGTAATGATGGAAACGATTTGCTAGTTGGTGGCGGTGGTGTCGATACCTTAATAGGCGGTAATGGGGATGATGTTTTAATCGGTGTAGGTGAGGGCAGTCAAAACGCTTTTGGAGCGACTTTTCCTGGGTTTCAGGAAATAGATCTTTTAACTGGAGGTGCTGGAGCAGATACTTTTGTACTCGGGGGTGAGGGAGAATATTATTACCTTGGAGGCTCTGCCGTAGGGCAAGGTTTTACAGCCGCTCTATTCGATGCAGCTGTAATTGGTGCAGAGAGTGATGGGGCGATTGAACGGGATTTTGATACAACAGATGGGGATACGATCCAATTGCAAGGAGGACTAAATTACGGGATTGCCGATGTTGCTCTATTTACCAGCAATGATGCGGTGATTTTCGCAGATTTAAGTGCCTCTGGCTTAGGTAATGACATTATAGGGGTTGTAGTAGGAGCCACTTCTACAGAAGTTAGTTCTGCCTTAACGATTGTTTAAATTAACAAGGTTATTACTTGTGTGTTTACTCGTACAATTATAGTAAAAATTATTGCTTAATTAGGAAATATTTTACACGAGTAAAGTTTTAATATTCCTCCAGTAACGCTGTGGCATTCTTATCTAGTGACACAATACAGTCACTGGAGATTTTTTTGACTTGTCTATTCATCCTCTAAGCTTAATTTGAAATTAAGAGTTTCGTTGTCCTTATAGGGCAAAAGCCTACAGATTATGAGCCTGTGGTTAATAATACAAAAGTTTCAATACTGTTATTTACCTTGATAAAATATATACATAATCAAGCTAGTATAGTGGGATAATTATTTGTCAAGCATTACCTAAATATAATTTAAATTCTTGAATTATAGGTAATTAACCAAATCAATATAGTAAGTTCATAGTCCTTTAATTTAAGCGATGGAATTTTATGAGAATCTTAGAATATGGAAATAAATAAGAAAAGCCAGCTTAATACACAGAAATATATCGATCAACTTAGATTTGTATTTTGAAAAGTTTTGAGAGTAAAATTATATCTCTATCTAAAGTCACTTAATATGCTCTCCCAAAAATGAATAAATTTAGGATCGGCAATAGTTGTAATTTGGTCAGTCAAATTAAACTTAATAACAGCCTTACTTTAACAAAGTTTATATGAAGAGGTGAAAATCTATGAAAATAGCATTTATGTTTTTAACCCGTGACAACCATAATCAAGGAGGTGTCTGGGAAAGTTTTTTTGACCGGCAATATCGAGAACAATATAATATCTATTGTCATGCCACATATTCAGATTTAGTAACTCAACAATTTTTGCAAGAAAATATCATACAAGAAAATAATAATTCTAAATATGCTGATATATCTGTTGTAAAAGCTACTATTTCACTTCTTAAAACTGCTTTTCAGGATAAAGACAACGAATATTTTATCTTATCATCCGAAAGTTGTGTTCCTTTGTATGACTTTCCTTACATATACAGGACTTTGAATCAAAATCAGAAGTCTTATATAAATTATTTTAATATTGACAGCAGCGAGAAGAAATCCGAATATCTCAGTCGATGGAAACAATTAAAAGAGAATATATTTGATAATTTTTATTACCAAGATAAATACTTTATACTTAATAGAGAAGCAGTAGAGTTAATTTTACAGTGCGATTATACTGATATTTTTGAAAATATGTATGCTCCTGACGAGCACTATTTTATAAATCTCTTAACAAAAAATAACTTTCCCCTAGAAGAAAAGGTCATTAACCAAATGGTGACTTTTGTGAATTGGAAAGACTACGAGGTTGAACATGGTATAGTCGATAATCCCGAAATGGGACAATATGAGTTTCAATATATCCATCCTAAAACTTACCAAGATTTATCTATCGAAGATATCTTAGATGCTCGAAGTCAGGGATGTTTGTTTTTTAGAAAAGTTAGTTCTGAGTGCGACTCCACTTATATTGAGCCAGCAAACATTTCAGTTATCGAATCCCTACAACTTGCTATTCAAAATCACCAAGCCAATCGCATAGAAGAAGCTGAAAAAATATACCGCCAGATTTTAGAAAAGCAACCCAAGCAATATTACGCTACATACAGACTGGGTATGCTCGCGCACCAAAGAGGTAAATTCCAGGAAGCTGAGATTTATTTGAAAAAAGCAGTCCAGTTAAAACCCAACTGTGCTCAAACCGCGGTAAATTTGGGCGCTTCTCTACAAGCTCAGGATAAGTTATCGCCACAACAACAAGCTTACTATGCTGATTTAAATTATAAACTAGGAGTTGCTCAAACAGAAGCAGGGGATTTTAACGCTGCTAATACCTACTATCGTCAAGCGATCGCTCTTGCTCCAGGTATGCTAGATGCCTATCGCCACCTGTGGATGAGCCTGCAAAAACAACAAAAATGGCAAGAGGCGATCGCCTGTGTGGAAAAAGCCTTAGAATTTGATGCCAACTATGGGCAAGCTTATCTAGCTCTGGGGCAGATTTATCAAGAGCAAAACCGTCTTGAGGAAGCTATAACTGCTTACCGTCAGGGATTGAAGTTAATCAATCCACGTTATGCAGCAACAGTGAATGACCAAACTAAGGCAGAAATTTCTGAAGCTGTACCAGTTACTCCAAAAATTTCTTGGGAAACTCTCAGAGTCGGAGATTATCTATTTCCAGCAATTCCTAGAGTGGTTGAAAACCCAAACCAACGCCCATTTTGGAGTGTGGTGATTCCTGCCCATAATCGCCCAGATTATCTCTTGGAGTGCTTAGTTAGCGTTTTAGCGCAGTGGAATGGTGAGATGGAGATGGAAATTCTGGTGATTGACGATGCCAGTACACCACCATTGTATGATTTAGTCCAAGAGATTGGAGGTGGAATCGTTCGTTATTTCCGCAATCGGGAAAATCTCAAGCAACAGGAAACGTGGAATTCTGGAGTGGCAATGAGTCGGGGGCTATGGGTACAGTTACTCCATGATGATGACTATGTTCTGCCAGGATTCTATGACTGCCTCAAGAAAAGTCTAGATAACTGCCCAGACTCAGTTAAAGCAGGCTTTACCGGTTATGAAAACATTGATGAAAACAGACAAGTAATTTTTCAGAAGCAACTTTATAAGACTAGAGGGATTGCTGAAGATTTTCTACAGAAGATTGGGGTAGCCAATCCCTTAAACCCACCGGCTGTTGTAATTCATCGCTCTGTATATGAAACTCTTGGAGCTTATCACCCAGACTTAACAGCTACTCTTGATTGGGAAATGTATAAGCGCATAGCGACTTTCTATGATTGGTGGTGCGAGCCAGATATCTTAGTACACTACCGAGAACATTCTCGCAGTATGAGGACGAAACTGTCAGTTAAAGGTACTCGGACTCAATCCATTCGCCGTTCTATCGAAATCTCTGAAAGCTATCTTCCTGTAGATTACAATTCAGAAATTACGAAAAAAGCTCGCCATTATTACTTTAACAGTTCTCTAGCTGACTCGCTCATACCCCTTCAAACAGGTAATTTTGCAGCCGCTTTTAATATGCTCCACGAGACACTAAAAATTGATAGCTCCTTTCAATCAACGGCGACATTATTTTCCTGGTTAAACACAGATGAAGTAACACCCCTTAGAGAAGAAATTATCTCAAGATTGTTAAGCGATGGTAATTCTTTAGAAGAGGAAAAATCAACAATTGCTCAAATTCTAGAACTGGCGATTCAATGCTATCAAAACGGTTATTTCACTCAAGCTGAGAATCTTTACTTTGAGGTTATGGTAATGCATCCCTTTCACCTTGATGCATTGCTGGGGTTAAGTTCTCTAATGGATCGGAAGCACAAAGATAGAGAACGCAATACAGCATATCAATTCCTCAATGCTGCCACCGATATTTATCCAGATTCTTTCAAAGCTTGGTTTAATTATGGCAATCTGTGCCAAGATCGTGGTAACTTAGAAAAAGCAGTAAATGCTTATCAAAAAGCCTTGAGTATCGAACCTGGTGCTACAGTTCATAATCATCTGGGCTACACTCTGCAACTGCAAGGACTTTGGCAACAAGCAATTACCCACTATCGAAAAGCCCTTGAGCTTGAGCCAAACTATATTGAGGCGGATGTGAATTTAGCAAATGCACTCCATGGCCAAAAACAGCTATCCTCAGAAAAACTGAATTATTATGCACGGGTGAATAACGATTTGGGCATGACTCGGGAAAAAGCAGGGGATTTAAAGACTGCTATTGCCTACTATCGTCATGCGATCGCTCTACAATCTAATTTAGCAATTGCCCAGGGTAACTTAGAAACTGCTATTCAAAAAAAAGAAACTCAAGAAAAGGCGATCGCCAACTATTTAGAGAAAGAAAGAATTGGTTATCAAGAAATTTTGAAAACCCAAACAGAAGTAGAAGCTACTTTTTGTCAAAAAATTTGGAGTGAAGTTGACAGAAAGTATATGCAAGAGGTTATATTACCTTCCATTGGTAAAGCCAATTTTTCTAAGGTCCTTTTTGTTGGATGTGGACCTTATACAAAACACTACGGTCAATATTTTAATCTTGAAAAAACTGAATATTGGACAACAGACATTGATGAAGGATGCAGTCAATGGGGTGAAGAAGGTAGACATGTAGTTGCTAATGCCCAAAAAATCGATGAATATTTCACCGAGCATGAATTTGATGCGGTAATATTCAGTGGAGTACTCGGCTATGGCATTGATGATGATGAATCAATCAATGAAGCTCTTGAAGCCATGCACTCTATTCTCAAACCGGGTGGAATATTTGTACTAGGTTGGCAATTATACCGAAATACAGACCCTAGAGAACTCAAGAACATGAAAAGATTGTTTGATAATGATACAGGTTTACCACTACCCAAACGTATTTCCTTTGAAAATGTGCCATATCACGAAGGTCATTGGCACGTTTATGACTTTTTGAGAGCAAAGTAATAATACAGCAACAGGAATGGCCGCAATTGTCACAATATCGGGCTGGTGCGGTACACTCACCGTCTTATTACCTTAAAAATCAGTCAGTGTACCAGCACCCTACAAAAAAATGTGCCGGTTGCGTAAGTCCTAACCAAATTAGATAGCAGTGGGACTTGTTCGAGTTCCACTGAGTTAACTAATTGAAACTGCTACATCCTCTTCTTGTTCCGATCAAAATAACCGTAACTCCGCCAACAAGTTGAAAAGGAAATAAAATATGTTAACGATAAATCAGGCAATTGAGCTTGCTATTAAAGATCATCGAGCCAATCGCTTAACTAAAGCCGAACAATTATACGGACAAATTCTCAAAGCACAACCCAAGCATCTTGATGCATTGTGGGGATTAGGTGTTTTGAAGAGTCAATTAGGGCAATATAAACAAGCTGAAGAATTCCTTAATCAAGCTCTCCTAATTCAGCCAAAGTATTTCAAAGCCTGGTTGAGTTTGGGTAATTTGCATCAATATAACGGCAAACTACCTCAAGCAGTAGAAACTTACAAGCAAGCTCTGACGCTACAACCTGATTCGGTAACCATACACAATAACCTTGGCTGCGTCTTACAAGCACAGGGTAACTTAGAAGAGGCAATTACCTGCTTTCAAAAAGCTTTAGAAATCCAGCCATCTTGCACAGAAGCTGAAGTCAGTTTGGGTAATGCTTTCCAGGCTCAGAGAGAACTGTCCCCGGCAGAACAAACACATTATGCTTCATTAAACAATAAATTAGGGGTTTCCTATAAAAATGCCGGAAACTATAACGCTGCTGTAGCTTACTTTCGTCAAGCAATCGCTATCCAAGCAACTAATTGGAAAGCTCATTACAATTTGGGATTATCTCTGCAAGCTTTAGAAGAATTGCAAGATGCGATCGCCTGCTATCAAAAAGTTTTAGAACTTCATCCCACTCACCCAAATGCTCACTTTAAACTAGGTGAAATTTATCAAACACAGAAGAATGTAACAGAGGCGATCGCAGCTTATCAAAAAGGCTTAAGCTCAATAAATTCCCACTACTCCAAAGCTGTAGAGACTTTCCCTAAATCGGCTAATACTACAGAAGTAATTGTTACTCCCGATCTGCCAGAGGGAGATATGATTGTAGGCACAGAGAAGTTCCCAAGCGTTCCTCCCGTGTCAGAAGACAAGCGGCCATTCTGGAGCGTGGTGATTCCAGTATATAACCGTAGCGAACATCTGCTCAAAAGCCTTTCTAGCGTGCTAGCGCAATGGACGGGTGAAGAACAAATGGAAATTCTAGTTGTGGATAATGCTAGCGATGTACCACTCTTCGATCTAGTTAACTCCTTAGGAAAAGGAATAGTTCGCTACTACCGCCATCCGCAAAATCTTGGACTGGTAGGTAATCATAATGCAGCCATTTTCCTCAGTAAGGGAAGATGGATTCACATACTTCATGATGATGATTATGTTCTCCCTAATTTTTACGATCGATTGCAGCAAAGTCTAGAAAACTCTGCAGAATCTATTGGTGCGGCTTTTACTGGATTTGAAAATATAAGTCCTAAAGGCGAAGTAGTTTCCCCAGGAGATATAGTTCTATGGTACGGACAGTATAGGGGAGTGCTTCAAGATTGGTTGATGAAAATTGGTATTACCAATCCTTTGAGGCCTCCTGCAATGGTAGTTCGTCGCTCAACCTATGAAAAACTGGGTGGTTATCACCCCGAGCTAACTGACTTACAAGGTTGGGAAATGTGTAAACGCATTGCTAGTTTTTATGATTGCTGGTATGAACCAGAAATATTAGCCCATTATCGGGTAGATGCAAGTGATTTTAATACTCAAAAGATATCGAACAATCTTTTCTTAACAGGGAATCATGCAGTATTCCTTCGCCGAGCAATTGAGATTTCTGATAGTTATTTTCCTACCTCACATCGTGCAGCGATTACAAAAGAAGCTCGTCGATATAACTTCCGTTATCTTCTAGAAAGAAGAGTACATATTCCTTTACAAGCTGGTAGGATTTATGGAGCTTTACGGATGCTTGAGGAAGCTCTCAGAATTGATAGTTCGCCAGAGGCATATAAACTTTTATGTGCTTGGTTAGCTCAAAATCAAGCTGCTCCTCTAAGAGAAGTCATGATTTCCAAATTATTATCAATACCTTTAGATATGATTCAAACAAGTATTAATAGTGAAGATAATTACTTGCAAACTGCCATCAAAGCTTCATAATTTATACCCGATAAATATACCCGATGGAAGTAGTTATAACTTAAACTTAAGTATATACCTACTAATTTAAAAATATAATTTTCAACTTTAACAATGCAAGAAAATCAAAATAGTACAAAGGGACATCAAGGAAACTGTTTATTTTGTAACACACAGTTACGTCACACCTTTGTAGACTTGGGAATGTCTCCTCCCTGCGAAAGCTATCGTACGCCAAAACAAAAAAACCAAATGGAGGCATTTTATCCACTCCATGCCTACGTTTGCGAAAAATGTTTTTTAGTACAGCTACAAGAATATATTACCCCTGAAAATATATTTAGCGACTACGCTTATTTTTCTTCTTACTCTGAGAGTTGGTTGCAACATGCCAAAAACTACGTTGATATGGCAGTTGAGCGCTTCCAATTAAACGATGGGAGTCAAGTCGTGGAAATTGCCAGTAACGATGGTTACCTATTGCAATACTTTGTTGGCAAAGGTATACCTTCAATGGGAATAGAACCAGCAGCAAATATTGCGAAAGTCGCGATTCAAAAAGGTATTCCCACGATTGTCAAATTCTTTGGAGAAGAAACAGCTAGGGAACAAGCAGAAAAAGGATTACGCGCCGATTTATTACTGGGTAATAATGTCCTGGCTCACACTCCCTATCTTAATGATTTTGTCAAGGGGATGAAAATTCTCCTCAAACCACAGGGGGCAATCACGATGGAATTTCCTCATCTGATGCGCTTAATGGAGGAGAATCAATTTGATACTATCTATCACGAACACTTTTCTTACTTTTCTTTCATAACTGTAGAAAAAGTGTTTGCAAGTCATGGTTTAACTATTTTCGATGTTGAGGAATTACCAACTCATGGTGGTTCTTTAAGAATTTATGCTCGTCATACAGAAAATGATTCTCAACCTGTCAGTAAAAGAGTATTAGAACTGAGGAGAAGAGAAGAAATAGCGGATTTTGAAAAATTAGAAACATATTTTTCTTTTGGCGAACAAGTCAAAGAAACCAAACGCAAATTGCTTGATTTCTTAATTAAAGCTAAACGTGAAGGAAAAACAGTTGTGGGTTATGGTGCTCCTGGAAAGGGAAATACTCTCTTAAACTACTGCGGTATTCGTACTGATTTTCTTGAATATACGGTAGATCGTAATCCCCATAAACAAGGTCTCTTTCTACCAGGTACTCACATTCCTATTTTTAGTCCAGATGTAATTGCGGAAACTAAACCTGACTATATATTAATTCTGCCTTGGAATCTCAAGGACGAAATCATCAAACAAATGGCTTATATTCGAGATTGGGGTGGTAAATTTGTTGTCCCAATCCCGGAAGTTAAAGTTTACTCTTAAGTTTTTTCTAAAAAATAAAAATTCACTAAAAAATTGGAGATTTAAAATGAAAGTTGTTTTATTTTGTGGCGGTTTAGGTACGCGGATGAGAGACTATTCTGAGACCATCCCAAAGCCAATGGTTAATATCGGTTATCGACCAATACTGTGGCATGTGATGAAATACTATGCTCATTATGGGCACAAAGATTTTATCTTATGCCTGGGTTATAAAGCTGATATGATTAAGAGTTATTTTTTAAACTACAATGAGTGGCTTTCTAACAATTTTACTCTCTCAAATGGGAGTCAGATGCAATTATTTAATCGAGACATTCAAGATTGGAATATCACCTTTGTAGATACGGGTTTAACTGCCAATATTGGTCAAAGATTAAAGGCAATTGAAAAATATATCGGAGATGACGAAGTATTTCTTGCTAACTACAGTGATGGTTTGACAGACTTACATCTGCCAACATATCTTGAAAATTTTTATAAGCTGAATAAAATCGGTAACTTTTTATGTGTTAGACCAAGCCAAAGTTTCCATTTAGTTAATATGAATGAAAATGGTTTGGTCAAAGATATTCAAGATGTTAAGCAGCGCGATATATGGATTAACGGTGGATATTTTATATTCAAAAAAGAAATTTTTAAATATATGAGTCCAGGAGAAGAACTAGTTATTGAACCTTTTCAAAGATTAATTGCTGAAGACCAACTGTTTGCTTATAAATACAGTGGCTTTTTCGGAGTGATGGATACATTTAAAGAGAAACAATTATTAGATGATATGTATGCTCGTGGTGAAAGACCTTGGGAATTATGGAGAGATAAAGAACTAGAGGAAGCCCATGTATGATTGGATTAAGTTTAAATAAGAAAGAGAGTTCTGAATATAAAATCCTCTGTTTGGGTGCTCATTGTGACGATATCGAAATTGGCTGTGGTGGCACAATTTTAAAACTAATTGAAAACTACAAAAATATCAAAATATATTGGGTTATTTTCAGTTCCAATGAGCAAAGAGCAGAGGAAGCTACTGCAAGCGCCAATATCTTTTTAAAGGAAGTATCGACAAAGAAATTGCTTGTGGAAAATTTCCGAGATGGTTTTCTATCTTATCATGGGGTAGAGGTGAAAGAAAGTTTCGAGCAGTTGAAGCAAGAATTTTCGCCAGATTTAATTTTTACTCATTATCGAAGCGATCGCCACCAAGATCACCGCTTAATTTCTGATTTAACCTGGAATACTTTTAGAAATCATTTAATTCTAGAATATGAAATTCCAAAATATGATGGCGATTTAGGAATTCCCAATTTCTTTGTACATCTAGATGAGTCTCTATGTCGCCGTAAAATTCAGTACACTTTGGATAGTTTTCCAAGCCAGAATGATAAGCAGTGGTTTACAGAAGAAACTTTTCGGTCAATTCTGAGAATACGAGGAATTGAATCTAATTCACCGAGTAAGTATGCGGAAGCTTTTTATTCTCGGAAAATAGTGTTTTAATAAAATTAAAAAACTTGACGATACTTATATAATTTATATTAAAAATATTTTTATCGTCATTTTTTTATTTACTTATAAAATTAAAATCGAAATCACCTATTTATTACTCTTCGGAATTTGACCATGATTGCGACTAAATTCTCAAAGACAATAATGCCTCAATTACAAAAATATGATTATGAAAACGATATAAGTAACCAGCTTTATGAGCTAGTCTCTGAGTTATATCCAATTTGTCGCAGTGTTACTGGTAATGGTATTAGAGAAACTCTGAAACTTATTAGTCAACATATTCCTTTATCACTTCATGAAGTACCAACAGGAACTCAAATTTTTGATTGGACTGTCCCTAAAGAATGGAATATTAAAGATGCTTACATTAAAAACTCCCAGGGAGAAAAAATTGTAGATTTTGCTAATTCTAATCTACACGTTGTAAGTTATAGTATTCCAATTTATAAAAAAATATCTTTAGCAGAACTAAAAGAACATCTATTTACAATTCCCGATTATCCCGATTGGATTCCCTTCCGAGCTTCATATCATACAGAGACTTGGGGCTTTTGTCTTAGTTATAGACAATACTTGGAATTAAAGGATGAAGAATATGAAGTATACATCGATTCTTCTCTAGGAGCAGGCAATCTTACTTATGGCGAGTACTATATTCCAGGCGAATCTACTGATGAAGTTTTAATTTCTACTCATATATGTCATCCTTCACTATGCAATGATAATCTTTCAGGAATTGCCATTGCCTCTTTTCTTGCTAAACATTTAAGTCAAACAACTCCAAAATATTCCTACAGATTTCTCTTTATTCCTGTTACTTTTGGCTCAATTACATGGCTATCTAGAAATGAGGATAAAATCAGTAATATTAAACATGGTTTAGTTTTAACTTGTCTCGGAGACTCGGGTAATTTTACTTATAAAAAAAGCCGTAGAGGTGATGTCGAAATTGATGAAGTAGCTACTTATGTCCTCAAAAATTCCGGACAGGATTATGAAATTATCGACTTCTTCCCCTATGGCTATGATGAGCGTCAATATTGCTCACCTGGGTTTAATTTACCCGTTGGCTGCTTAACGCGATCGCCTCATGATTCTTTCCCTGAATATCACACATCAGCAGATGATTTAAATTTTGTTCAACCCCAATATCTTGCAGAATCATTTTCTAGATGTATTTTGATTATCAATATCTTAGAAAATAATCAAACCTATTACAATAAAAATCCCAAATGTGAGCCGCAGTTGGGAAGAAGGGGTTTGTATAAAGCATACAGCGGTTCTCAAGATAAAAGACAAAATCAAATGGCAATCTTATGGGTTTTGAATTTATCTGATGGTAATCATACACTGCTAGATATTGCTAAAAAGTCAGGAATGACATTTTATGAGATTAAACAAGCGGCTGATACATTATTAGCCCATGATTTATTGACTTCTGAGGCAAAACAAGATCGGAAAAGATAGCCTTTCTCACTGACTTATAAAATATTTAAATGTTGAGCGCAAGCATATATTTTTGGAAATAAATCCACTTGAAGAGTTATTCTGCTTGGAATGTTGCTCGTAAAAGTTACACATTTAGGTGGATATTAGGGAAGGTGATACTTAACCTCAAACAGTTAGAGTATTTCTGTTTATCTACTATCAACGGTTGGCATCAATATGCTGTATGACCTATCTATTTTTAGTATAATATATTACTAATACTTCACTAGATGAACTTTGCCCGGGCTAATTTTTATCACTTATTACTCAGTAACTTCACCCTGCAATTTTGGTTTGGTAGAGCACTAGTAGATGAACCTCCCGACATTATGTAGTTTAAAATCGGGTAGTGATGATAATAGTACTATTCTGTAACGTCATGTGCTATCCTTTTTCGACAACCTAGTAGAAGTTTGTAACGACTTTTATCTTTTATTGCAATAGCAATTACAGCACCGCAGAAGAGTATAGGTAATCCATTAGAAGGTTCTGGTGCTGAAACTTTGACTTGATTGTTAGTAGCAGCAATTAAAGCTATTGTTGTTTGACTATCAAAGTAACGCTCAAGAGTACCTCCGAAAGAAATTTTAGCAAGTTCTTCCTGACTCCCAAAGTTAGAATTTAGTGATGAATTATCCAGACTTATATTACCTTGTTGGTTGTAGTCAATAAAATCGCTGTTATTGGTAGTGAATAAACCACTCTTCACAGAAAAAGAGTCCAAGATAATGTTCTGACTAATATCCCATAATTCAAATGATACTTCTCCACTAGCTGAAGCATTTTCTCCAGGAAAATAATCTATGGATCCAGTCAAATCTAAGTTAGCAATAAAATTAAAAGAAAAAAGAGTATTTTCCTCAATATCAAAAACCCCCCTAATCTCAGATATACTTGTTGCCAAACCCATATAGTTTTTGTCTTCACCACTAGCGAGACTGAAGGATGAATTTATTCCTACGGGAGAGCTTTCTTCTATAAATGCTGTGGCATCGCTGTTCAATTCAACTTTTCCTTCTCCAGAAGTTCCTATAGTCTCAACATCAGTTTTAGTAAAAGTATCTGAAGAACTTTGACTGAAATCTGAAAATAATAAAAAGGTGTCAGACGACGCAAAAGTAGCTGCCCTACTTGGAGAAACTGATAATAAACCACTAGCAATGACTGATGTTGTTAGTGTAAAAAATTTTTGACTCAATCTTAAGTATTGTTTCATATCATCCTCTAACTTCCAAATTAAGTATCAACAATTATGCTGAATTGGCAACCATCCCATTTAGTCACTAATGAAAAAAATGAGATTAAATAATTTCCAAACATTGCGGATATATTGAATTAATTTCAAATAAAAACTGCAAAGTACAAGAAATTTCCCCTCGCTATCATTGAAAAACTAATAGCAACATAAATCAATAATTTAGTAGAGCTTCCATATCCCATAATGTTAAAATGCTTAAAAACATATTTGGTAAAGCTCGTATAAATAAATCATAAATTTTATACTGTTATTATTGAAAATGATTTCGCATATTTGTTAAAAAATCGTAAATTATCTGTAATATTTTATAGCCGATAGCTAATTTATCTCTAACAATATATTCAAAATAAAAATGACCAGCTTTTCTAGTAAATGTAACTTAAAAATCTACAGTGTTCAATTAGCTGAATCACTTACTATACATCTTCTTCGCAATTCTATTTTTTCTTAATAAAGCTACATAATCATGTGATTAAATCAGATATAAACTCTATTCTTAATAAGTAATAATAATGTTTTAAAATATTTTGTTAGTAAGCAATATAATTCAAATATCGCCTTGAAATTTAATTCAAATTACTCAACTTATTTAAACGTTAAAATGAATAATTGAAAAACTAGATTTGGTATTTATGGAAATTAGGAAATAAAGGATATTTATCGAACAATACAATCACTTAAGTAATCATACTAATTTAGAAAAACTTTCATTAGGTAAATATTCCGTGAATATACTTTAAAATTTAGACCGTAACTTTTTATCGGGAGTATCCTAATTTTGTCAAAAGCCCGCAGGCTGTAAGTCTGGGGCTACTATTGCAAAGCCCACTTTAACAGTGGGCTTTGTTTGTATAGCCGCACCCTTGTAGGGTAGGGTGTCGGGTAAAATGTTTTTTTTAAAATTGGGATACTCTCTTTTTTATCTTTCAGGCTCCATTGCTAGATAATCCGCAATTTTGAATATATCTGCATTATTCATCAAGTTACAAGAGTAAAGATTAGCAAGTAAAACAAAATCTGTTTATTTTACTATTTTCTTAAATATACTCAGCTTACTGAACGTACTTCTTTACAAATACTAATCTATTCCTCATGACAGATGTCATTTAAAAAAATACATTCAATCCAATGATTATTCTCTTCTACTACTTTTGATAGATATCAAATATGCAGTAACTTGATTAATATTTTTCCTAGGAAAAATATATCACTTTAGATGATTGAAATTAGCAAATTTTTGTGCATCTCTACATACTCATTGTTAAGTATTTTTATTGTTATATTTGAATGACGAGTTAAATAACCCCGCTACTTGCTTTTCAATGGTAAATTCTCAATATTAATCATGAATTTAGACTTGCTTTATTTTAAAGTTTTAATGAAGATGGTGTGTTTTTTTTGTGATATGAGCGTTTTTTTGTGATAAACTCTTGACAGAAAGTTCAATAATTTATTATCAAATACTTTATTCTATCTAAGGTGTGAGGAAGTACTGTTCTCTAAGAAAAGCTGTGTTTTGTGCAGTTTAGAGTTAATAATAGATTACTGACTAAGGAATCCCTATTGACAGGCAAGTTTGGCAGAAAAACGTTCCTCTTAATCAATTATGTATAGCATATGTCTATGAATTTTAATCGTAAACATTTGTTAAGTTTATCATAGCTAATTGAAGCATTTTTTTGGAGTACTTACATAGTAAATACTTGGATTCAGCATGAATATTGATAATAGTAGCTTTTTGCTTTCATTATCCGTATTTTTTAGCTGTTAGAGAAAGATGGGAGTTATATCTCGCATTTATCTGTAAAGCTGTTCTAGCTCCAAGACTTAAAATCATGATGAATGCCATAAATAGTTTGGCACAGACTCATGGCTAATTGCGTTTATCTAGAGTACCTAGGGTTTTCGCCAATTTTGGTAAAGCTATTCACCATCCCTTGATATAGAGTTATTTTGGCTATGATGGTAACTAATTTTTAACTTCCGTGAATTTTTGTTTACAACAATCAAAGTCAGCTCAGTCTCTGGAAACTATATATATTAAGGGTTACATAGGTACATATAATTGGTGTATATAGATCATTCGATAATCGCATATTGCATAAACGAAGAAAAAAAAGGCTTTATATATATATGGAAAGGTGTAAATCATGGAGGTTGAGGAATGTAATTAATGAAAGGCTCTTATAAGAAAGGTTCATACCCTTCTTGAAATAAGACGACTGTAAAGGTTTAAATAATAGAGTCTCCTTTGAAGTCTCGTTGAGAGATTGCAATATTTTCAAACCGAACCTTCACAACGAATGTCAAGTAGGCGTACAATCCTGATTAGGTAAGCAAATTCTGCAATTTCAGTATTTCCGTCATCGAGAGACTTGAAAGCTCAATAATCACAGATGAAGAGACATAGTTTTTTATCACTTAGCTAAGGAGATTGATTTGATGGAAAATTTTTATGATGTTTAATACAAAACATTGGTTTTGATGTACTAACCAAGGGTATATTCCCCTAAACATTTGCACTGTAAGGGGAAATGCTCCCGAGGTTAGTTGCGGACAATAGAGAAAATGAGCAAAGCTGTAGAACCTTGGCGGGTATTTAACCTACAGCGATGCGCTACTATTTACAGCAACTTATAGAAATTATGTCACATCAATTTAGTTTCCTACAAGTTTTTGTAGGATATGATTCCGCGCTGAGTCAGTTGTTGACTACTTTTAGACGGGATTATAAGTTTGAAATTTTACCAGTCGGTTTACGAGTAGGATGTTATCGGCTGATCGAAATTATGTTGCAGACAGATATGAGCAAATTCCAAGCTCAAATCCGTCAAACAATTATATTTGTTCAGCAGATGTCACTGTACTGTAGTGTTTTGGCGCGTGCGACTCTAGCACAGAAGCAATGTAATCCAACCGCCACTAAACCTGAATTACTAAATAATCGACTTATTCCGCAATTAAAAAAAGTCTTGATTCTGCCTAGAAGCTACCGCAAGTATAGTAATATATGTTACTACTACATAGTTATATGGCTGTGTAACAAATTATTACAAAAGATATGGTTTTTAAATAAGCAAAAAGCTTCTAGTCGGAAATGTGGCTTAATGTCTCATTTGCAGCTAAACCTCGAATGCCTTAAATACTGGCGCGTTGATGGCAACGTATTTTATCATCAGTCATTCAAATTTTTACACGCTCATAATTGAAGTGATAGAGGTAGGGGAATAATGCGAAATGTGTTTTCCCAAGAACAGTTGTGTAAAAAAATCATTGCTACTCTGGGTAAAAAGCTTACAGAGCAAGAGTTACAAGGCTGTTTGAAGGGTGTTGAAGTCATAGAAGCAAAATGTTCCAAGCTGTTTTGGCAAGCTACTATTGCTAAACCTGGTATTTATATTGTGATGGCAGGTAAAGCTAGAATTCTTGATGCGTCGGATAATTTAATTGCAACCGTTTCTTCCGGCGTGTCTTTTGGCGAACAGAGTTTGTTTGGCGAACAGAATTTTCTCCCCTTAGCTGTAAGAGCTTCAACTTCCTTAAAGCTTTGCTTTATCAACGGAGAAGCCTTGCATGGCTTGATGAAGAAGCATCCTCAAATTCGAGAGTGTCTCTGGCGACGTGCAGAATTTTGGGATGTATTACTTCAGTCTCGTTATAATTCTCAACTATCGCGTAGTTCTTTTATAGAGGAAAAGTTCAAAGCTTTATCTTTATTTGAGCGATACAATATCGAACCCGGAGGAAGCACTACTAAACTATTTGAGGATAATCAATTATTACTGTTGCGACAGGGGGAGCTAAAAAATACAGCAAATCGGTCTTTGATCCCAGGAAATAATTACTCGGATTCCGATGGAGAATGGGAAGCAACGCAATCAACTATCGCCTATAGTCTCAAAAGTTCTAACTTGCAATTAGCTCTTGAAGAGTGGAATGATTTGGTAGCTTGGATTAACCCATCAGAGGAATTCTCGCAGAAAGAAGTTCGTTCTAGAAACCTTAGTAGTAAGATATTTCCGCAAACTGAGGGGCTTGCTAGCGATAGAAAAATTATTCCATTCCCCACTCCGTCAAGCAGAAACAAAAAACTAAACCTTACTTTCCTAGCCCTAAAACTAAGGCGAAACATATATGGGAGCGCCTTAGCAACCTATACCCTTTTTATGCCCAACAAAGTGCTTCCGACTGTGGCTGCGCTTGTTTGGTAATGATTGCCAGACATTGGGGTAAACGATTAGCTGTCAATCGCGTGCGGGATATTGCCAATGTCAACCGCAGTGGGGCATCTTTACGAAGTTTGGCAGCAGCAGCCGAAAGTATTGGCTTTGCTAGTAAACCCGTAAAAGCCAGCTTTGATAAATTGGGGCAACAGTCTTTACCTGCCATTGTTCATTGGGAAGGTAAACATTACATCGTTGTTTATGAAATCAAAAAAAAGCACGTTATAGTTTGCGATCCTGCTATCGGGCAACGTCGCATTTCTCATGCCGAATTTAAAGAAAAGTGGACTGGTTATGCATTGTTGTTGCAGCCTACCCTTGGGTTGAAAGAAGCTAAAGAAGAGATAACCGGAGTATGGAGGTTTTACGAGTTAATTAAACCCCACTCTCGGGTACTGTTTGAAGTGTTCATGGCTTCCATATTGCTGCAAGTTTTTGGGTTGATAACACCCTTATTTACCCAACTGCTATTAGATAGAGTGATTGTTCAAGGTAGCATATCTACTTTAAACGCCGTTGGCTTGGGGTTATTAATCTTTGGTTTGTTCAGCATCGTGGTTAGTAGCGTGCGTTCATATTTGCTATACCACACCGCCAACCGCATTAGCGTCGCCATGCTCGTAGGTTTTCTCAAACATACCTTTAGTTTGCCTTTGTCTTACTTTGAGTCGCGTTATGTGGGCGATATAACCTCCCGAATTCAAGAAAACGGCAAAATTCAAAGTTTTCTTACTGGTGAAACACTTTCGATAATTCTGGATTTAATTACCATAGTTGTTTATCTCGCTGTCATGTTTTGGTATAACTGGCAGTTGACATTGGCAGTACTGTTGATTGTGCCACCATTTTTTATCTTGGCGCTGGCGAGTACAAGCATTCTGCGGAAAATGTCGAGAGAGATTTTTAATGCTAGTGCCGAACAAAACAGCTATTTAATTCAATCGCTGACGGGTATTCGCTCTGTGCGGAGTATGGCGATAGAGCATACAGTACGCTGGAAATGGGAGGAACTTTTAAATAATGCGATCAAAAAAGGGTTTCGAGCAAAGATAATCGGTACTCGCTTACAAATCATTAGTGGTAGCATCGATACCATAAGTAGTACAGGTTTATTGTGGTATGGCGCGTATTTGGTAATCCAAAACCAACTCACCATCGGACAATTAATTGCCTTTAATATGTTGATGGGCAATGTCATAAGTCCTTTCAAGCGACTTTCGGGAGTATGGAATCAATTTCAAGAAATTATGATTTCTACCGAGCGTATTAATGATGTCTTGGAAGCAGAAACCGAAGAAGATTTACTTGCATCACCCCGCAGATATATATCTAAACTTCACGGGCATATTCGCTTTGACAATGTCACATTCCGCTACCACCCAGAAAGCGAAATTAATGTTTTAGAAAATCTCAGTTTTGAGATTTTGCCAGAACAAACCATCGCAGTTGTAGGGCGTAGTGGCTCCGGTAAAACTACATTGTCAAAACTGATGTTGGGTTTATATCCTCCGACGGATGGAAAAGTTTTGATTGACGGTAATGATGTATCTAAAGTTTCCTTAAAATCCCTGCGTCGCCAAATTGGTGTAGTAGATCAAGATACCTTCTTATTTGGTGTAACTATCCGGGAAAATATCGCTATTGCTCACCCAGAAGCTTCTGTAGAAGAAATTATCGAAGCAGCACGCTTGGCTGGAGCAGATGAATTTATACAAAAATTACCAATGAGTTATGAAACTCAAATCGGTGAAGGCGGCGGAATGTTATCTGGAGGGCAGCGCCAACGTCTAGTAATTGCTCGTGCTTTATTAGGTAATCCTCAATTGTTAATTTTCGATGAAGCAACCAGTAGTTTGGATGCCGAAACGGAACGCATAATTCAGAACAATTTAAAAACAATTCTTAAAGGACGTACTAGTTTAATCATTGCTCACCGCCTTTCTACAGTACGCAATGCTGATGTAATTCTAGTTTTGGATAAAGGTGTATTGATCGAAAGTGGTACTCACGATGAGTTAATTACCAAAAAAGGTCATTACTACTATCTGAACCAGCAGCAATTAGCACAAGCAGGATAAGAAAAAAGTTAAGAGTGAGGAGTTAAAAATGTACGATTAATTGCTCATAACTCTTAACTGATAAGTGATAACTGGTAACTGATTATGCCCCATGCAAATCACAATTCGTCTTCTCTGGCGAGAAAGGATGAATATCAAACTTACACTCCGCCTCCAGATGAGGAATATACGCAGGATACATCCGAACCAAAGGTTGTAGAAGATTCTGATAAGTTGCTCTATGGTACAGAAGAACTGTTAGACGCTTTACCAAGAGTTTGGAGTCGTTCTTTACTCTATGTTTTAGTCGGCTTTATTGCTGTAGGATTACCTTGGTCGATAGTTTCTAAAATTGATGAAACTGGTAGCGCTAGAGGGCGGGTAGAACCATTAGGAACCATCCGCAAAATAGATAGTATTACTGGCGGTAAAGTTACTGCTGTCAAAGTAAAAGAGGGAGATAAAATCAGAGCTAGACAAATCCTTTTAGAATTAGATAACGATACAGTCAAATCAGAATTAGAACGGACAAAAGAAAAGCTGGCGGGGTTGGAAAAGCAGGTATCACAATTAAAACTGCTCAAGAATCAAATGCAGTTAACGGCTCATGCTCAAGAGCAACAAAACCAGTCTCAAGCCTTAGAAAAAAAAGCCCAAGTTAATCAAGCACAGCAAAATCTGAACGCTAAACAAAGTACTTATAACTTGCAAAAGCTAGAGAAGCAGTCATTAGTCAACCAAGCCAAGCAGCAGATAGAGACTTTTATTAACGAACGCAAATCGGCGGAGGTTCGTTTAGATATAGATAAAAACCAAGTTGAACGTTTTAGTAAACTTCTAACAGATGGTGCAGTCTCTATTTCCCAAATTGATAGCCTCAAAAAAGATCGACAAGAAAGTAAGCGAGTCTACCAGAAAGCAGAATCGGACATCAAGCAAGCCCAGTTGCGTTTGGCTGAAGAAAAAAATCGTTATCAGACGACAATAAATCAGTTGGAGTCTGATATTAAACAAGCCAAACTGCGTTTAGCCGAGCAAAAAAGTAGCTATCAAAGTGTAGTCAATACTGGAAAACTCGCTTTATTGAAAACTCAAGAGCAACTTAAAGACTTACAAAGACAAATAAACTCCGCCAAATCGCAAATTGCTCAAACCAAAAGTGAGATAACCTCATTAAACATTAAGCTGCGACAGCTAATAGTGCGATCGCCAATTAATGGAATAGTTTTTGAGTTACCCGTTTCTAAGCCGGGAGAAGTGTTACAAACCGGACAAAGAATTGCCAGAATTGCACCTCAAGATACCGGTTTTGTTCTCAAAGCCCAAATGCCAGTTAAGGAAACTGGTTTCTTGAAAACGGGAATGCCGGTAAAAGTTAAGTTTGATGCCTATCCTTTCCAAGAGTATGGAATTCTACCGGGGAAAGTCACTTGGATTTCTCCAGACTCGAAGGTTGAATCAAGCACTACTCCTGCTTTAGAAACTTATGAATTAAGAATCGCACTTGAAAAGCCGTATATCGAAAATGGCGATCGCCGTATACCATTAACCGCCGGGCAGACTGCAAGTGCTGAAGTGATTATTCGTCAGCGGCGTGCGATCGATTTTCTTTTAGATCCATTCAAGAAATTGCAAAAAGGAGGATTGGAAATGTGATCTCAGTGAACAGTACCATGACAGTGAACAATCTGTAGGGTGTGTGACGGTTGCGATATGTTAGAAAGCTTAACGAAATGATTTAATCTTACCGTCACGCACCAATTTGTGAACAGTACCATGACAGGGAACAGTGATTATTTTCTTCATGCCCAATTACCAAGAATAAGTTATGTCAAACGTTTTATCTATATCACCCACAGAGGTTATTCATTACCTGAAAATGTCTTGTCAAATACCTGATGTTATTGAGGGAATCGTGACTCGAAAAATTATCGTCGAAACTGCTTCAAGAGAGGGTATTACAGTCGAGGAAGAAGAATTACAGCAAGAAGGAGATCGACTCAGATTCGCGAAGAAACTTGTTAAAGCTTCAGATACTTGGGCATGGCTTCAAATTCATCGTCTTTCTCTCGATGAGTTTGAAAAATTAGTCTATTACAATGTACTTTCCACAAAGGTGGCGCATCATCTATTTAAGGACAATATAGAAGCTTTCTTTTATCAAAATCAACTCAATTTTGTAAAAGCTGTCACCTATGAAGTCCTTTTAGATGATTATGACTTGGCTTTGGAATTGTTTTACGCCCTCGAAGAGAATGAATTGACTTTTCAAGAAATTGCTCGCGAGTATATCCCAAATCCTGAATTACGTCGTGCTGGCGGATATCAAGGAGTTCGACAGCGTAAAGATTTTCGTCCAGAAATAGCTGCTGCTGTATTTGCTGCTACTCCACCAAAAATTATCAAGCCAATTGTGACTCCTAAAGGTGTTTATCTGATTTGGGTTGAAGAAATTATTCAACCCGAACTGAATCAGTTATTACGAGAGCAAATTGTTACAGATTTATTCAATGCTTGGTTGAAACAACAAATTACACACACGCAAATCAATATTCAGTTAGAAGATGAATCTGTTTATGCTTAATTAGCATAATATTTTTTGGAGCAGGTTTTAATTAGCTGTAAAAAATTAGTTTAATCTCTATAAACCTAATTTATTACTATTCTGATTAATTCATGAATTGATAATATTTATTCTGAATATTATCTCAATTGTTTTGCTAAAAGGGTATATTCAATCAATAGTAAACGATAAAACGTCATTTAAGACGAATTTTTATTTTGAGCAACATCATTTTTTGCTCTATTTATGCTGCAATAAAAAATGAATTTTTATCTTTATTAAGCAATATTAAAAATATAGAAAATCCTTGACTTATAAAAGTAAAAAAACTATATTTATAAATGTAAGCGACAGACATTAAACGGCTTACAAAAACAGATTAAAGCATTAACTAATTCCCAGGAGAATCTCATGAATATCTTTGATTTAAACCACATCGAAGCTGTTGAAGGAAATGAAATTGTTGGTGGTTCTGGTTGGTCTTACAACGGTGGTGTATTTAAAATCGACCAAGACGTAGACATTGATTTTAAAGAAAAAATCAAAAAAGACATTGATGTTGCGTCGAAGTTTGATGTTAGTGGAAACACAGCTATAACTGATGGTAAGGCAGAAGCAATCGGTGACGTTACCTTTACAAATCTCTTTGGTTCTAGCCTTACAGGTCCTTATGGTTCTCAGTCTCAATTAGTTTCTGTAGCTTATACCAAATAATCAGAGGATGATTTGACGTAATCTCCTATTGGAAACTTCTTGAAGGAGGTTGCTTATAAAGCTTATTCAACTCCTTAATAAAGAGTTAATAAGCTTTATAAGACAATAGTTAAAGATGTCATATAAATTGCTTTAAGTTTATTAATTAAACTAATAAGCTTTTAGCGATATAGCAATCTCAACGGCAGGTTTTATGAACAGATTAAAAATTGCCGATCTCAGTTTTTGTGAAACAGAATTTGAGGATAGCGCTAAAGTAGAAGGTGGAATGTCATCTTTTTTTTCTTACAGCTTTCCATTTCAGAATTTTTTCCTTCCTATTGATGAATCTGAGGTAGAAATTTTGGAAGAATTAGTAGGGAAAAACGGTGATAAAATAAGATACTTCTACGACGAAGAGACAAATAGTTCTGGAGTTGTAATATCAAAGGAAACTGACAGTAGCAAAGTTATGTCTACTGTCCTAGGAGGCGATATTTATGGCGGCAGATACGTAAAATCTGTTGCATTCGCTTCTTCCTAACATCTGTGAAATATCCATTGCTTGATTGCAATTTAATAAGCTATTAAAAAGATATTAGACAAGGCTTTTTAATAGCTTTTCTTTTGTATTAATACATAATAAATCGGATAATCATGACTAACTATCGAGTTATAAATAAAAGGATAGTATCGCCTAATGGTAAAGTTATCTCTGAGGCGACAAGTATAACGAGATCTGTCGGCAGTCAAACTGAAATTAATCAAAGTATTTCAATTAATATTTCTTCTAGTAGTTGTAGTAGCTATTTATCCTGTAGTTCTACTTCTTCTAGCAGTTTGGTAAATACAAAGATTAAAAATACTAATATTCCAAGAGAGTAATTCATATTTTGTACCATAAAACACTAGGGTCCAAATAATGAGAATAGCAGTTTTGATTTGGATATAATACAGACTGAAACTGCCTCTCTTTTCCTTTCATCAACTTCATTAAAAACTCCTGGAGGCGGAATGAGGTAAAATGTGACCTCACTCAGTCAATTACCGTTATAGTTATCTGATTTCATTTTGATCTGTCTGGGAATGCAAGTCCGATTCTAATGGTATAAATTAAATCCATAAAACTAGATTAAAAATTTCATAATATTTAAGTGATAATTTATTAATAAATTTATGATTAATATATTTATATTGTTAGTAGTTACTCGTATAATGTCATATATGAAGTAAATAAGTGAGTAAATCTCTTTATATTTTTCAGGGTTTGCAAAGATTTGAATTATCTACCGTCTTCAGTTTCTCTAATCTACCGGTGAGATGAATAATGAAGATCGTCCTCATCTAAGATAAGTAAGATTTCAGCCTATCTAACTAGACTTAAGCTATTGGTCGCATCAATAGATTTATAAGCGGTTATGGTTGCTGATTGGAAGTGGTGCAAAATTTTAATTAAAGCAAACAAAATCAAAAAGAGGATTTCATGGAACCCTTAAACTTAAGTAACTCAACATTTACAAGTAAAGCTGATAGAGTCTATTCAGATAATGGAATTTTCAACCCGGCAGGTTCCAATGTTAAGACATTGAGAGGTGCTGATGAAATCGTTGGTAATAACTTTATAAATAGTGGTTTCGGTTTTGGAGTTTTTGTCGGAGTTACAAGCGACAAAACAGTTTCGGTAGACGCAGCGGCTCTCAGTGGTGAAGCTAACGTTAATGCCAATGGGATTAATAATGAAGGAAATATTGCTACAAACAAAGGGCGTGATGTAGTTAGGGGTACTGCAACAGCACAAGTTATTGCCGTCGCACAGACGGTATCTGAGGCTATCACTTACGCTAATAACTTGGATGCAGATGCGGTTGCTACAACTTTTGCCAATCTTAATGTCAATGCTATTGCTAATGGCATAAAAAACTCTGGTCAACTTGCCACTGGTGAGGGTAGTGATAGCGTTAATGGTGAGATCGATGCTTCTATAGTAGCAGTTGCCACTGCAAAAGCAGATGCAACTGCTATCGTTCAAGGTATCGCTCAAGCTCCTGTAAATGAGAGTCTCAGTGCTTTTGCAATCGCAATTTCTCAAAGTATAGCGAATGGAAATATCATTGCCACGGGTATTAATAACGTTGGAGGCAAAATTACGACTGCTAGGGGTGGAGATACTATTAATGCTATTGCCACTTCTGATTCTGCAAATTTTGCAAAAGCTTCTACTTCTGCTTTGGCTGCCACGACTAGCGAGAACCAAGTTTTAGCTCTAGCTGTCGCCGAAGCTATTGCTACAGTTCAAGACAAAGCAATTGCTATTGACAATAGTACAGGTACTATTAGAACAGGTAAAGGAAAGGATAACATCAACGCTACTGCTAATGCTGTTGATAAAGCGATCGCTATTAACAATATTCAAGGTACTATTCAGACAGGAAATGGAGCCGACACTATACTGGCTGATGCTACAGGAATAGAATCTTATGGTATTTTTGGCGGCACTATTGAGATGGGAGATGGAGCCGATAAACTAGATGCCTCCAGTTTTGGTGGTGGCGTTAACATAAAAATGGGCAATGGAAAAGACTTTGTTGAAGGTTTCGGTGACGCTATCGTAAATGGTGGTAACGGTTTTGATGTACTAAGCTTAGACTCTGATAGCATAGACGATTTTAATATCAGTTTAGGGGCGAATAACAATAAGGTTATTTTTGAACAAGATAACATCATCATGAACACCAGCAATTTTGAACTATTCAATTTCAATAATGGAAGTTTAACCCTGACTTACGATGAGTTAGCGGCTAATTTGTAACTCACCGTTTAAAAGACGGAGGGAGTCTGCTATTTACTATAGAAATAGTAGTTCTCCCACTTGTTAAAACAGTATTTAGTTTTAGGAGTTATATATGTCTGATAAGAATAACTCTGAAAATAATTCATTTTCTGTACCATTTCATTAATTCCGATGAGTTGTAGAGACGTAGCACTGCTACGTCTCTACATAGTTACCGGAAAAACAAACCACTAAAAATTTATGGAATAGACTACTTAATTGATTTTCTGAAGAGAATGCTGCAATTTAACCAATTTCAATCAAATTATCAAACCCCTTGTCTAAAAAAAAGACGAGGGGTTTGATGATTTGATTGAGAAATACCCATGCTTGATTAAGTTTAAACAAAGCGGATGTAATATTTATTCGATATTGCCCTGAAGCTATTTATTTATCCGTTTTGTGAATACATACATCTATCTTGAAGATCAATGATATCAGCTTAACAATACCCATTTAATTTTCTTGGGAGATAGTATGTATCAAAATATGCAATTGTAAGTTCAGCACCTCGATTCAAATATTAAGATAAGATGACTGAATTGATTACAATCTAGACAAGATTACATTGATTAAAATTCCTGGAGGTTGATTGTTTGACTAAGAGTTAGAAACCCAAATCGAAAGACTCTTATCAGAATAGGAGGAATAGCCATTTTCATCCTTAGCTTTAGCTTCAGCACTTGCAGAAGCAAAGCTGAAATTTAAAGTATCGGTTTTAAAAGTGTTAGTACTAGCTTTGCTAATAGTGCTAGTAGAATCTCCAAGAGCTAATGCATTCGCTTCAGCATAAGCAATTCCTTTACCAGCAAAGGTTAATGCATCAGCATAAGTTTGTGCACCTCCGACGATCTGATTATCAAACTCTACTAGTTCACAAGTTTCCAAGTCAATAATATGCATAGATTCTATTATTGTTGTCTACATCAAAATAATAACAAAAAAAAACTATGATTGGCAATTTAAAATATGCGATATATTGATTTTTATTACTATGCAAAAATATTCTAATCTAAGTAATAGAAAATATTTAATTAAGTTCTAACCCCAAATATATAAATATCAATAATCTCTTAAATATTACAAGTCGAATATTATTTAATTAAAAATTAATCCATTTTTTAATGAATCGGCTTTAAAGCCTAAGAATACAATAGCTATTCAACAGTTAATCAGGTCAAAATATACATTAATTTTAATTATGTGCTGAACAAAAATATGATTGTATATGAAAAAAATCACATAATTATAGATTAGTAAATTTAGCTAAAAATTAGCTGTTACCTTTTTGACAGTTCCAACTTATAATTTGTGTAATTGTTTTATGTGCTTTTTTGATAGCTTATTTTCCTTTTTGTAGAAACAGGACTTACGCAATTCTCATAAGACTCGGATGGTGCCCTACACTGATTGCCTCATTATTACCTTCAATATTAGTGAGTGTACAAGCACCCTACAAGGAAAATATGCCAGTTGCGTAAGGAAACTATCCTTACTAAGTAGGTTGGCATTGAAAATAGTAATTGGGATAAGGCTGTCTTGCTGTCTTGCAATAGGAATAAGGGTTTGAGGGTAATTAACTCAAGCTGTAATATAGCTTGGTTTATTTCTGCCGACTTACTTACACTCAATGTAAATTGTCTGTATATATTATTACTTTTATCTTATTCTAACTAATCTTCTAGTGGGAAATGAATAATGTAATTGTTTTATGTGTTTTTAATTTATCTACGATTAATGTAATGCCCAAAAAAACATTAATAAAAAACCCCGCTTTATTCAATAAAGCGGGGTTTTTCATGGCGAAGAAAGTGATTAATTACTTGCTTGAGGTTTTGAGGAACCAGGAATGGTAATATCTATAGGTGTTACCTGCGATGCAAGTCTTGTTAGTGGGGGATTAATAGCAGCTTGATTTCCTACTACCAGAAAAACTAAATTTTCTGGTTTAAGATGCTCTTTTGCAACTCGTAATACATCTTCTGCTGTAGTGTTTTCAACCTGTTTTTGATAGGTAAACAAGAAATCAGACGGATAACCGTAATATTCGTAGCGCATTAAGCGTGATAAAGTTTGAGCAGGATCTTGGAAATTGAACACAAAGGAATTTAAAGTAGACTCTTTGGCAAATGCCAACTCTTGGGGGGTTACCGGTTGAGTTTGAATCTGCTTAATTTCTTGCTGAATAGCTTTAACAAACTGTACTGTAGCATCTGAACGTGTTTGTCCCCCCGAAATAAATATTCCAGGATAATCGAAGCGAGGACTCCAGTAGCCGTATACTGAATATGCTAAACCTTGACGCGATCGCACTTCGTTAAACAATCTGCCACCGAATCCATTCAAAACCCCATTCATTACATCTAATTCGGGGTAGTCGGGGTTAGCAAGCTTGTCGCCGATATGTCCAATAAGTACGCTACTTTGAGTTAACTGTGGTTGATTGACAAAGAAGACTCCACCGGTTTTAGCTTGGGAAACTTCGGGTAATTGGGGTTTTTTGAAGTTAGGGTTAGCTTTCCATTTACCAAATGTTTCCTGGATGGAGGCTTTCATTTTCGCAGAATCAAAATCCCCTTCAATACCTAAAATTATATTGTTGGGATAATAATACTGCTGGTAAAAATTCACCAAATCATCGCGAGTAATATTATTGAGAGTTGCATATTCGGGGATGCGAGCATAAGGGCTACTTTCGCCGTAAATCAGTTTATTAAATTCCCGTCGTGCAATTTGATCTGGGCTATCATTACGACGGGCAATACTACCCTTCATTTGGGTTTTTGCTAAATCTAACTGATTTTGGGCAAACGCTGGATCATGTAATACAACAGCAAAAACACAAAAAGCTGTATCTACATCTTCGCTGAGTGCTTCAAAACCAGCATTACCTGAAGTGCCACCAATGACAGCTTCTACCGATGCCGCTCGTTGCTCTAAAATTTGATTAAGTTGATCGGGGGAATGTTGCAAAGTTCCCCCACTACGCATTACTGTACCCGTTAAGGAAGCTAAACCAACTTCATCAGCAGGTTCTAAACGAGAACCAGTATTGATTAGCGCACTACCATTAACCAACGGTAACTCATGATTTTCCATTAAATAAACTATCATGCCGTTGTCTAGTTGATACCGTTCGTATTCCGGTAACTTAATTTCTCCTACCGGTTGGAATTTCAGATCGGTATAATGCTTTGGTGTATATTTCCCTTGAGACGTTACTTGTTGCGCCATTGCACCAGATAAGTCAAAACTTATCAGTACAAAAGTAAAACAAACCAGTAACGAGTAAAGCAGTCTTTTCACTTTCTTCTTGTACCTTTTTCTTTTAATCTTCATTCTCTACTCCATAGAATAAAGTAATTAGTAATTGGGAATACTTAAGAGTTAGGAGTTAGGAGTTAGTAGTGAGGAGTGAGTAGTGAGTAGTGAGGAATTTTTTCCCATCTCCCCATCTCCCCATCTCC
>JBHJJJ010000080.1:0-36563 GCA_050042755.1 Rivularia sp. (in: cyanobacteria) | reverse complement strand
TTTTTATTTAAAATTTTATGGATATAGATAGAATAATAGTTTATCCAGAAAAACTAGCCATTCACAATTTCGGTTAGTGCTTCATTAATTACATCTTCACTAACACCGCGTCGTTTCAAACTCGCAACTAAAGCATTAATTGTATTGTTTTCCAACCTTTCCAAATCTACACGAAGCCCTTGTCCAATATAAGCACGCATTAATGGTTGATAACCAGAAAATCCCAAAATTGGAGCAATTCGCTTTAAATCTTCCACCACATCTTCCGGCATTCTAATTGTTACCGTTGTCATGGGACGATTTTTGTCTAAGCGTTGTTTTAAAGTTTCAATTTTCATCATCGAAGCCAATTATTACTGAGTCCAATCTTCTACAGATAAATTAGGAACTTTACTAAAATCTTTATAATTACGTGTAACAACAATAGCCTCATTTGCTAAACCAATCGAAGCAATTCTTAAGTCTTGGGTACCTATTTTTATTTTTTGCTGGCGTAAATTTTGGTAGCAATTATATGCTTCATCATTAAAATCTAATAAATTTACGTTGCAGAAGTAAACTAAAGTTTTCCGCAGGTTTTTATATGCAATAGCGAGCTTTTCTGGCTGGGTAGCAACTCTGTTAATCCCAGCAAGTCTACCTCGAAATTGTTCTTCAAGGGTAACAGTTGTAACAAATATATTAGAACCACCTACAGTTTTGGCGCGCTGTGCAATTTTGGGATGATTATGTTGAAATAGAGTTACATGATCGGTATCAAGAATATATTTACTCACGCTGACTCGTTTTCCTCTAAGGTGTTTTCATCGTCAGCAATTTGAGCATCTAATTCTTGTCGATAGGTAGCCATATCTTCTACAAATTCATCGAACAAAGGGTCATCTTTGAACATACCAGCAAATTTTACCCATGGGTCAGATTGTTCTACCTTTTGTTGATATTGTAAAATTGGTAAGCAACATAATCTTAGTGTCAACCACCATAAGTAGGACATCAGAGGACTAAGAAAACCATTGTCATTTATTAAACCATGATCTATACGATTTCTAAGATTACTACCGGATTTTTCAATCAGTAAACCCTTTAAATCAAATAGCGTGTCTTCATCAAAAATAGATTCAATTTCTTGACTGTAAAGGGTTGTACTTAACTGATGTTCTTTTTGAATTCCGTAATTATCGATTCCAGAGGTAAGCACACCCCTTTGGGAAAGTAGATAACGAATAGAATTCTCGATTTGAGGAACAAGAATGTGAGTACAGGTGATAGAATCTCCGGTTAATCCAGCATAGAGTCCTTTTGCAAACAAATATTCCCGATTTGGTGGTACAAAAGGGCTATATGAAATTATGGAAATAAAATCTTTAATTCTTACATTATGTTCTAGGTTTATCTGATATCTTGCTGGCTCAATATACTGTTGAGCATGAAGACTTTGCAGAACTCTTGCACTCCTATACATTTCAAAACGCATTGCAGTTTCAGCTTCATCAAAATTGCTTGGTTGACGTGCTGTTACCTTACCAACTTCATTTACCATTACTTTTGGAATGGCATAAAATGATTCTGAATTTTCTTGTATTTCTTGTCGAAGATATGAAATTTTAGGTGAAGTACCTAATAAAGCTAAAGCAAAAATAGCATCATTGAATTCTTTTCCTCTAACTTGTGCTTTAGCTTGTTCTACTTGATTACTAATATCAATTTCGTGAGAAAGAGATATGAATTCTTTTGTCGATTCCTCTTGGTAATCAAGAAGCATTTTATGAACTTCTTCTGCTCTTGCTTTCGCTACAATTTTAATTTTATCTTCCTTCTTAGCTGGAATTCTTTTAAAAGCTTCGTAAGCTTTTTGCATAAAATGTGATGCAACTGAGTAGCTTGGGGGTGTTCTTTTGAGAGCATCTTCGGCTTCTTTAACATAAGTTTCAGCAGCAGCCATCAAAGCATTACATCCTTGTTCCTCATTTTCTTCGATAGAATGCCATTGTGCTTTTATTTCCCAATAATTCCTTGCTCTATGCCAATTATTGGCTGATTCTGCTAATTTTGCAGCTTTTTCAGCTAAAGTAGCGTATTTAATTGGTTCTCCAAACCTATATTCAAGCAAAAGCTCCATCAGTTTCGCAGAAAAAAATGATCTATCTTCTCCTTTGTAAAAATCAAGAACTTTCTCGATGTGAGCAAAAACTACATCAGTGTGATACTTGATTCTGCGTGATAACCGAAGCGCTCTTTCAATTCTTTCATAACCACTTTTCCACTGTTGTGGATCTTCTAATTCTGTCGCAGACTGTAAATAAGCATCAACTGCTAACTTAGCCATTTCATGTACGCACTTTCTTACCCACAGAATATCTGCTACTCGTGCTTGTAATTCTGGGTCTGATATCTCAGGAGCAATTTCAGCAAGAAAATTTAGATGCTCATCCGTTAAATTTTGGAAAATTTCAGCAAAAAACTCCTCATTTGATTCTTCTTTAATTCCAGCACCACTTACTGCTGCTAGTATCTCAAAAACAGCTTTTTCTTTAACATTACCTGCAACGTTTGCTTCCTCCGCTTTTTCCCAGAAAGACATACTATAACCAATACATTCTTTCTTCTCGCTGTTATTAACTATCTCTTCCCAGCCAGAATTAATGAAATCATCTTTGGTAAGAGTCAGATTAAGTGGTGACATAATTTATAAAAATTGACTTATATTTCTAATATGACAACAATACAGCAAATTATTTTCCTGCATTCTAATACTCCGAACCTAACTTAAGCTTTCTTCCCGCTTCAAACTCTCCAACTTCAACTGTCGCAACTCCTCCTCTGCACGCTCAAGCCTATCCATCATTTCCTGAAAAGCACTAGCATCTTGAACCACAACTTCCGCTCTACCATTAACAGTCAACACCAAAGGTGATTTAGTAGCCTTAATCCGCTCTATGAATTGCTTAACATTTCGCTTAAAATCCGTCAGAGAATGAATATTATCCAAATTAATCATAAAATAACCTAATTAACTACTCAATTAAACATCTAATAAAGTCTTTATTAAATTATAAAACTTCAATCATATGATAGAGATATCGTTAAACTATGAGAACTTGGAAATGACTTTAACTGATTTGCTTCCTGCAATTAGAGAACTTTCTGCTTCAGATAAGCTGAAATTGATTCGTATCTTAGCGGAAGAATTGGATACCAACCAAGATATATCTCCCTTAGAAGCTTATAAAACTTATGACTTACCTACACCCTATAATACTTTCGGTGCTGCTGACGCTTTAATGCAAGCAATGAAACAACATGATGAAGGTAAATAAGCATCATGCGCTTTAGATATTCCACAAGCAACCCATCCCAAAATGAATTTGATAGTCTACCAAGGATTCCATTGATTCTTCTACGGGAAAATTTCTCTGTAGAAACGATTGGTTTAGCAGACAGCGGTGCAACAATAAATGTTTTACCCTATGAAATAGGTGTTCAGCTTGGGGCTGTTTGAGATGAAAGTAAAGCAATTCTTCGGTTAGCGGGTAACTTAAGTAATCAAACAGCCATGCCATTATTTGCAACTGCACGAATAGGAAATTTTACTCCTGTTCAATTAGCATTTGCTTGGGTAAAGAGTGCTAATACACCTTTAATTCTCGGACAGACAAACTTTTTCTTAGAATTTGATGTTTGTTTCTATCGTTCCAAACTTGAATTTGAGATAAACCCCAAACAAGAATAACAATTTAGGTGCAATATCATTCTAAAAATAAATACATTACGTTAAAAAAAGTCCCTAGACAATCCCCCTCCAAAAATTCCCCAAACTACCGTAAAATAAACACTAATACCGCATCTACCTCTTGTGTTACCCCATGCTCTGCGACTACCTCGTACAAATCCTGACGGCTCGTGTATATGAAGTTGCTCAGGAATCACCCTTAGAAATAGCACCACTACTCTCCAAACGCCTCAATAACAACCTTCTGCTCAAACGCGAAGATATGCAATCGGTGTTCTCATTCAAACTCAGGGGCGCTTACAACAAAATGGCAAACCTGACACCAGAAATGCTCCAACAAGGGGTAATTGCTGCATCTGCTGGGAATCACGCTCAAGGTGTCGCCTTAGCTGCTTCTAAATTGGGTACTCGGGCAATTATAGTAATGCCAACAACTACTCCCCAAGTGAAGATAGATGCTGTGAAAGCACGGGGTGGTGAAGTAGTCTTACATGGCAATAATTATGATGATGCTTGTGCATATGCCCATCAATTGGAAGCAGAAAAGAACTTAACATTTATTCATCCCTTTGATGACCCTCATGTGATATCTGGACAGGGTACCATCGGTATGGAAATTTTGCGGCAATATCAAAAACCCATCCATGCCATCTTTGTGGCAATTGGTGGTGGTGGTTTAATTTCGGGGGTTGCTGCCTATGTCAAGCGATTGCGTCCAGAAATCAAGATTATTGGGGTTGAGCCGATAGATTCTGATGCCATGTATCAATCTTTGCAGCTTGGGCATCGGGTGCGTTTATCTCAGGTGGGTTTGTTTGCCGATGGTGTGGCGGTGCGACAAGTTGGTGAGGAAACCTTTAAGCTTTGCCAGCACTATGTTGATGATATCATTCGAGTGAGTACCGACGATACCTGTGCGGCGATTAAAGATATGTTTCAGGATACACGCTCTATAGTTGAACCTGCTGGAGGATTGGCGATCGCCGGTGCTAAGGCTTATGTGGAAAGGGAAGGGATTGAGGGTGAAACTTTAGTGGCGATCGCCTGCGGTGCTAATATGAATTTCGACCGTTTGCGGTTTGTTGCCGAGCGTGCGGAGTTTGGTGAATGTCGTGAGGCTATATTTGCGGTGACAATTCCTGAGAAGCCGGGAAGTCTGCATAAGTTTTGTGAATGCATTGGTAAGCGAAATTTGACCGAATTTAATTATCGCATTGCCGATAATAGGGAAGCACAAATTTTTGTTGGAGTACAAATACAAAACCGTGCGGATGGAGTACAGATAGCTGAAACTATAACTAATTGTGGTTTTCCAATTATTGACTTAACCGATGACGAGTTAACGAAAATGCATTTGCGCCACATGGTAGGAGGGCGATCGCCTTTAGCTGACAATGAGTTATTATATCGCTTTGAATTTCCCGAACGTCCTGGTGCATTAATGCAATTTGTTGGTTCCATGAGTCCAAATTGGAATATTAGTCTGTTTCATTACCGCAATAATGGGTCAGATTACGGCAGAATAGTTGTAGGAATGCAGGTTCCACCGGAAGAAATGAAAGAGTGGGAGGCATTTTTGGATACTCTCGGGTATCAGTATTGGGATGAAAATAAGAATCCTGCTTATAAGTTGTTTTTGGGTTGAACAATTGGTGTTACCCAACCTAAAAATTTTCCGTAATCTTAGAGCTTGCACAGGAGTAATTGAAGTAATTACAGAATTAAAACTTATTCCCACTTAGTCTCAAATGAGTCTTGCCCAGTTCCGTAAATCAAATCTCCATATGAACGCCAGTGAGCAATTTCAGTGGGAGCAAGTGAAGGTACGGGTAAAACACAAAGGTTTTCGGCTAATTCTTGTAGGGATTGGGGAGCGGTAAGCGCTAGACTTACTGCTTGATTGTGTAAGGCATAACGGTAACAATCGGCGGCGGTTGGTGGTTTGTGCTGCCAGTTAGGATGAGCCTCCAACAAAGACCCCCAACGGGTGCAAGTAAATGCCACTACAGGAATACCCGCTTTTAAAGCGCAAGGTAAAACATCTCCTTCTGCCTTCCGATGTGCCATATTGTAACGGTGCATCAAAACATCACAAGCTTCTGTTTGTATAAGTTCTAGAGCAATAGAACGATTGTGGGTCGTAGCTCCGATATAGCGAATTAGTCCTTTTTCTATCCAAAACCTTAACTCATCCAGTATCATTCGCACTTGGTTCATATCATCATTAGGACAGATATATTCAACAAAAAATGCATCTACCCCATCAATATTGAGATTGTTACGTAATTGTTCAATGCACTGACGCAAGCTTAAAATGTCTCTCTGCTGGCTCCCACTTGCCACCAGTACTTGTTCTCGTTCTGCTGCGATAATTGGCTTTAATCCGTCCAAAAAACTTTCACATCGATTGTAGAAAAAGAAATAATTAATCCCTGAATTAAATGCTGCACTTACTATTGCTCCATCCGTATCCGTTTCGGGATATGACGCTAACCCTAGTATACTTGAGGATTTTCCCTGTTGTGTTGTCAAATTCACCAAGACAATTATCCTACCATCACTGACACATTACTTGTAAATATCCACATTAATAAAAAATATTACTGTAATCAGACACACAAAAAATCCCGCTTTTGGTTATCTTGGTAGTTTGGGAGCAAATTTACTTCATAAAGATAATGCAGTTACTTACTTAGATGCTTCAATAGACAATCTTGATAGTTTCAATTATTTTGCTCCAGATATATTGGTTATTCTGGGTGATATTATGGGAGTCTAGGAGGAGCAAAATTTTCCTTTTTTGATTGACGAAATGCGTTTGTTAGAGCGTCGTCTTGATGCTGATTTACCTACTTTAGGAATATGTCTTAGATTTTCAACTCTAAATGCTGGTAATTTAGATTTAAATGGAGGAATTATATAACAATATTTTTCTATTAATAAACTTACCCATTTAGATTCAAATTCATCTCAACTTATGACAGTTCACGAAAATAGAGAAGCATTTATTCCCTATCGTCGCATGGATATTATCCAACTTTGTTTAGATGATGGTCAATTAAATGCTGCTGATGCTCAAAAGTTTGAGGATTTTTGCGAGATCCTATCGTCATATTACCACTTCCGCTTCCACAAGACCCTGGAAGATATTAAAAATAATTACGTACCTTTTAATCCAAATGCGGATGTTGAAGCCTTAACTCCGGCGAGCTTTGAGCAATACGACAAAATGGAATCAATTGTAATTGATTCATTCGAGCATATTTTACAAAGAGCAAATTACATTAGATTACCTGAAAATCTTATAAAACAAGCATTGGAGAAAAAATCTCTAATAGATTTAAAAACTGAAGTTGATTTTGATGATTTTGAGAGGGTTATCTGTTATTACCGGGGTGATTCCTATAAAACAGTTATCCGCAAAAAATTATTTCTCTGGAAGCAGAAAAGGAGAGTTGATATTTATGAAAGAATTGTTTTATTGATTAAATTCAAAGAAGCCGCTTATTTTATTGCTAAAAAGGAAAAGATAAAAGAACTTAAATTTATTCCCAATAAAATCTATGTTTATTTTTATAAAAATATTCCTCAATTTGATATTGACTTGCTTTTTCCTAATGTTACCACCAGCATGACTTGGAAAGACAGATTATTATTTGGAGTTCCCGCTATCGGTGCTGCAATTCCGTTGATTTTGAAAGCATTACCAAATATATTGGTACTTGTTGCAGCTATTTTATTAGTATTAAATGCAGAACCTTTGGTAGAACAGTTAAAAGTTGAACAATATCAAGTCAGAGATATAATGCCCGTTTTAGTGGCTACTTTATCCTTGGGAATGACTTTAGGTGGTTTTGCGTTTAAGCAATATAGTAATTATAAAAGTAAGAAAATTAAATTTCAAAAAGATGTTACCGAAACACTATTCTTTAAGAATTTAGGCAACAACGACAGCGTTTTTCAAATGTTTATTGATATCGCCGAAGAAGAAGAGTGTAAAGAAATCATTCTTGTATATTACCATCTGCTGACTAGTAAGAATCCACTAAAGCCAGAAGAGTTAGATGCTCGTATCGAAACTTGGATGCAAAAAAAACTCGGTACTACCATCAACTTTGATATCCATGGACCTTTAGATAATTTAGCAGAAATTCGCGGTAAGGCGATCGAGAATGGCGTAACTGAGGAAAATACGCCCTTATTACCATTATTAAGTTACGATAAAGGCGGATTTTGCAAGGTTCTTCCTCTTGATGATGCCAAGAGAGTTATAGATTATGTTTGGGATAATGCTTTTGATTATAATGGCATAGCTTTCTAGATAATTTTTGAAAGTATGCCGGAATGAATTTTATCTAAAAACTAAAAAATGATTGTAGCTTTTTAACCTTTTTTGAGATTTTATCTGTGTTTATACTTATGGCGGGCACCCATTAAAATTTTTTCTTCTAACAAAATTTTAATGGGAACCCTTGGCGGGCAAAATATGAGTATCCAATTTCGAGGGATACCGTTTAAATATTGCCTTTAGTCAAATAAACCCATATAAACTAGATTCAAATTCTCTTAAGTTTATGGAAGCTAACGAAAACCGAGAAGCATTTATTCCCTACCGTCGCAGCGATATAATCAAACTTTGCTTGAAAGATGGTCAGTTAAATACTGCTGATACTCAGAAATTCACGGATTTTTGCGAAATTCTATCCTCATATTACCACTTTCGCTTCCACAAGACCCTGGAAAGGATTAAAGATAATTACGTGCCCTTCAATCCTAATGCAGATGTTGAAGCCTTAATTTCACCAAGTGTTGAGCAACACGACGAGATGAAAGCAAACGTCATTGATGCATTCGAGCATATTTTAGAAAGAGCAAATTATATTAAATTACCCGAAAATATTGTCAAACAAGCATTGGATAAAGAATCTCTGATAGATTTAAAAACTGATGTTGATTTTGATGATTTTGAGAGAGTTATCTGTTATTACCGGGGTGATTCTTATAAAACATTTATACAGAAAAAGTTATTCTTTTGGAAGCAGGAAAAGAGGGTTGATATTTTTGAACGAATTGTTTTGTTGATTAAGTTCAAAGAATCTAATTATTTTCAAGGGAAGAAAGACAAGAGAAAAGAATTTAAATTTCTTCCCGGTAAGATGTATGTTTATTTTTATAAAAATATCCCTAAATTTGATATTGACTTGCTTTTTCCTAATGTTACCACTAGCATGACTTGGAAAGACAGATTATTATTTGGAGTTCCCGCTATCGGTGCTGCAATTCCTTTAATTTTGAAAGCATTACCAAATATATTGTTACTTATAGCAGCGATTTTATTCGCATTAAATGCAGAACCTTTTATAGAACAGTTACAAGTTGAGCAGTACCAAGTCATAAATATAATGCCTATTTTAGTGGCTACTTTATCCTTAGGAATAGCTTTAGGTGGTTTTGCTTTTAAGCAGTATAGTAATTACAAAAGTAAGAAAATCAAATTTCAACAAGATGTTACAGAAACGCTGTTCTTCAATAATTTAGGCAATAATGATAGCGTTTTTCAAATGTTTATCGACATCGCTGAAGAAGAAGAGTGTAAAGAAATTATTCTTGTATATTACCATCTATTGACCAGTAAGGAGCCACTGAACCCTGAAGAGTTAGATGCTCGTATTGAAGCTTGGATGGAGAAAAAATTGGGTACTAAAATTGACTTTGATATTCACGGTCCTTTGAATAATTTAGCAGAAATTCGCGGTAAGACTATTACACATGGTATAGCTGAAGAGAATACTCCAGAAATACCATTATTAAGTTATGACAATTTAGGAAATTGCAAGGTTCTTCCCCTTGATGATGCTAAAAAAGCTATAGATTATATTTGGGATAATGCTTTTAATTATAACTATACGGTTCCTAATTGATTTTTGTTAGCCGAGCCTGCTCCCAAGATATCAAATCTCGGTACAATTTTTTATTCTCTGTTCCCTATTCCCCTTTCCTTTCCTCAACTGTCAAAACGCACTTTTCTAAAATCCTGTGACTCCCCGATTCTCAAAGTCTTCAGGTTTATCCTCCCCATCTACAAGAGTGCAATTCTACAAGCACGATGTTAATTTTTGTATCTCTTCCAAGTCACACTAATAGATTTCGTGAGTACTTACACTTAAAACATAAATCGTCAATATGAACCAATAATACTAGTCAGTATAAATTCTGAACTCATTTAGTCATAGTATAAGTTATATGTAGTAAGTAATATAGCATCTACTACGTAACGGTGTACTTATTATTGTATAGTCCAGATTTTTCCCTAATTGAAAATTGTTGCTTAAAACTACAGCAATTATTAGTTTTACCAGCTTTTGCTGAATTTTTTGACCGTCAATTGATTGCTATTTTACTATTATCCATCGCGACAAATTTTTTGATTGGAAAAATCTTATTGTCAGCGAAACAGAAATTAAAGCAAGAGATAATTGGGCGGCAACAAGCTGAAGAAATTTTGGTTTTAAGTCAAAACCGTTTAAAATTACTTAATATGATTTTGACTGGCATTCCTTTGGGGATGTCTGTGGATGAGATAATTGAAAATACTATCAAACAACTTAATAGATATTTTCCTGATTTAAAAGTCGGTTTTTCAAGTATTGATAGCAATGGTATTTTTACAGTTATTCATGCTGTAGAGATGGCTGATGCGCCGCAAATAAAAGGGTTTACTACTGACTTAAGCAAGGCTCCCGATTACTTTAATACTTTAGTAACTGGTCAAAAATTTATTGTTGAAGATGTTAATGAAGATGAACGTTTAACATCTTTGTTATCAGATACTTTAAAAATTGGGAATCAAGCTATTTTAGAAATTCCGTTACGAGATTCAAACGGATTAATTGGTATACTTGGATTTTATGATTCGCAAGCGCGCAATTGGAGTGAATATGAAATTACTACAATCACTGAAATTGCAAATTATTTAATTGTGGTAATTCGGGATCTTCAAACTCAAGAAGAACATCAAAAAATTGAAATAGAACTTAGAGAAAGTGAAGCATTTTTGCGAGCACTTTATGAAGTCGCAGCAGTTCATAATGTTGATTTTGAGCAACGCATTCAATATTTATTGGCAATGGGATGTCAAACATTTGATTTGGAGTTTGGCATTTTGGCCCAAATTGAAGATAACTGCTATAACGTAACAGTGGCTAATGTTCCAGATGATTCCTTATATCCAGGATATAGTGTGGAATTAGAACAAACTTTCTCTTCCGAAGTCTTGGAAAATGATCAACCTTTAATAATTACACATAGTCAAAATTCTGATTGGTGCAATCATCCAGGCTACAAATTATTTAGTATGGAATCTTACATGGGTACGCGGGTATTAGTTGGGGGTAAAGTTCATAGTACTCTCTCCTTTTCTAGTCTCAAACCGCGACAGCAACCGTTTAAGAGTGCATACAGAGAATTATTAAAATTAATGGCGCAATGGGTTGGCAGTCAAATTGAACGAGAGCAAGCCGAAAAAGCGATGAAACAGCAATTTCATCGCGCTTTGTTACTGAAACAAATTACCCATGAAATTCGCCGAAGTTTGGATGCAAAGCAAATTTTTGAAACTACTGCAATTCAAATCGCCAATACTTTTAAAGTTAATCGTTGTTTAATTCGTAGATATATACCTGGTGAAACTACTAAGATTCCTACAGTAGTGGAGTATTTAGAACCAGCTTATCCATCAATGCGACACTATCAAATTCCCATCAAAGGTAATCCCCACGCCGATAAAATGTTATCTCAAGATAGTGCTCTTGCCACACCAAATGTTTGTACGGAACCTTTATTAAAATCTGAGTTAGATATATGTGTAAAAATGCAAATCAAGTCAATGTTGGCGATTCGCACTTCCTATCAAGGTGAACCGAATGGTAGTATTGTCTTGCATCAATGTAATTATTATCGTCAATGGACTAAGGATGAAATTGAATTATTAGAATCTGTCGCCGCACAAGTAGGAATTGCTCTTGCTCAAGCTCGTCTTTTGCAACAAGAAACCCAACAAAAACAAGAACTTACAATTAAAAATAGTCAGTTAGAGCAAGCGAAACTTGATGCTGAAGCTGCCAATGTCGCCAAGAGTGAATTTTTAGCAATGATGAGCCACGAAATCCGCACGCCAATGAATGCGGTAATTGGTATGAGCGGGCTGTTGCTGGATATGGATTTGACTCCCCGACAGTTAGATTTTGTGGAAACTATTCGTAGCAGCAGCGATACATTGCTAGCTATTATTAACGATATTTTAGACTTTTCCAAAATTGAATCGGGTAAGTTAGATTTGGAGAAAATTCCATTTAACTTGCGTAATTGTGTAGAAGAATCTTTAGATTTATTAACTTCTCAAGCTGCTGCAAAAAACTTAAATTTAGCCTACACTATTGACAGTCAAACTCCGACTTCAATTATTGGAGATATAACGCGAGTACGGCAAATATTAATAAATTTACTTAGCAATGCAGTTAAATTTACAGAAGCAGGTGAAATAGTTGTTTCTGTAACAGCAAAACAATTAACTAATACAACAAATAATTATCAAATTCAATTTGCCGTTAGAGATACGGGCATTGGTATTCCCCAAGATAAAATAAACCGATTATTTAACCCCTTTAGTCAGGTTGATGCTTCCATGACTCGTCAATATGGCGGTACTGGATTGGGTTTAGCAATTAGCAAGCGATTAAGCGAAATTATGGATGGCACCATGTGGGTAGAAAGTACCCCCAAAATAGGTTCTACCTTCTATTTCAGCATTGTAGCCCAGTCAGCACCTAATAACAGAATCGTCAATCTGGAGGATATTCAACCACATATAGCCGGAAAGCGACTGTTGGTAGTAGACGATAACCCCACCAACCGGCAAATTCTGACTTTACAAATGCAGAAATGGGGAATTATTGTTCTCACCGCGGCATCCGGTTTGGAAGCCTTGGAATTAATTAATTCCTCAGAAAAATTTGATATGGCGATGCTAGATATGCGAATGCCACAAATGGATGGTTTAACTTTGGCTGAGCGGATTCATTCCATATCGGGTTACGAACAATTTCCTCTAGTAATTTTGAGTTCCGTTGATAGATTAACTCAACAACAAATCGCAGCCAAATCGGAATATGTGACTCTACTGAGCAAACCAATCAAACAATCCCAACTTTACGATACCTGCGTGCGTATTTTATGCGGAAAACAGATTTCGATATTGTCGAACAAATGTTCAACGTCAAAATTTGACTCGAAATTGAGCCAAAAACTACCATTACGGATTCTTTTGGTTGAAGATATGCCTTTAAATCAAAAGGTAGCTTTACATATGCTGCAGCGATTGGGTTATTGCGCCGATGTGGCAAGTAATGGATTGGAAGCCCTTTATAGTTTGCGCCGTCAAAACTACGATATCGTTTTTATGGACGTACAAATGCCGGAAATGGATGGATTACAAGCAACTCGCCATATCTGTAAGGAATGGGCACCAGGCTCTCGCCCTTGGATTGTTGCTATAACAGCCAACGCCATGCAGGGTGATAGGGAAGAATGTCTCAATGCCGGAATGAATGACTATATCAGTAAACCCATTCGTATTGAAGCTTTGATGGAAATTTTCAATAACTATAAGAATTTACAACAGTCATTAAATAAAGACTCGGATTCTACGGCTGTGGTGAATGTAAATAGGAATAAATCCCATTTGTCGGATGAATCACCTATTAATACTGAAATCTTACAAGAATTAAAAGATATGGCAGGTGATGATGCCGATGAAATGATAGCCGAATTAATTGATAGTTACCTTGAAGATGCACCGCCAAAACTGCAAGAAATTTCCCGTGCCTTAGATCGACATGATGCAGAAAGTCTACGTAATTATGCTCATGCTTTAAAGTCTTTGAGCGTTACTATTGGTGCTCAAACCTTGGCTGAGGTATGCACTGAATTAGAAACTATAGCTCGGAGTGGAAGTACATTCAGAGCTTCGACTTTAGTTCAACAACTTGATACAGAGTACCAACGGGTAGAAACAGCTTTGCAACTACAATATCCCACTAGGAGGCATCATGATTAATTCTGACTTACACAATAACCCACCCCAAATTCTTGTAGTAGACGATCAAAAAACTCTACGATTAGTGCTTCATAAAGCAATGGAGAAGCAAGGATATCGGATAATAGAAGCCTTTAACGGAGAACATTGTTTGGATATTTGTCATAAATTCATGCCAGACATAATATTACTCGATGCCATGATGCCTCGAATGGATGGCTTTGAATGTTCTACCAAGTTGCAAAAACTTATGGGCGATAATTGTCCGCCGATTTTAATGATAACAGTTCTCGATGACCAAAAATCTGTAGAACGAGCTTTTCAGGTAGGAGCAAGCGATTACATTACAAAACCCATCGATTGGGATGTACTAGCACAGAGGGTTAATCGCTTATTAACATCTCGCTGGGCAATATTAGAAACTCGTCGTCAAATTGAACGCGAATGTCGATTAACAGTCAGTTTAGAAACAGCAAGTCGCGAATTACACAATCTTCCTTCTAGCGATATTTTAACTAAAGTTGCCAGTCGCTCCTACTTTAACGAGTACTTGCAGCGTGAATGGAAAAGACTGCAAAAGTATCAATTAACTCTTTCTTTAGTTTTATGTAAAATTGATTTTTCTGAATTAGATTATCAAAATAAAGATGAACATTTGTGTCAAATCGCTGACATCATGCGTCAATGTAAGAGGCGCTCTACCGATTTTCTTGCTCGCTATGGTGATGAAGAATTTGCGATAATTTTAGCGAATACCCAAACAGCAGAAGCAACAGAAGTAGTCAAAACTATTCAAGCTTCCTTTGATAGTCTAGATATAGAAAGCAAACTTTTAAAACTTAACTTCGGAGTTGCCAGCGTTACTCCTAGTTCCCAATCATCCATATATAAATTACTTAAAAATGCAGAACTAAATTTAGAGTTTGGGATTTATCAATTTACAATGAATAATGAACAATTATCAGTCATTGAGTAAATTGCGCTATTCAATTTTACATTAATGGTTGTACATATAAACCGTATTAAAGACGTTGCCGAGTGCAACGTCTTCCTATATTCACAATATACATCGATAATTTGCTGAAAGATTTGTTAAATCAACCTATGATATCAAGTCCGGCTAATTTCTGATTATAATGCTATTACTCCCTACTCTCTACTCCTAACTCCTAACTCCTAACTCCCTACTCCCTACTGCTAACTGCTAACTCCTAACCTATTACCTGAATTAACCCAAATAAATAATATACATACCGCCAAGATATAAAACAATTAATCCCAAAACATCATAACTCAGACGTAATCTTGATGGACAAGTTGCGCGGTAAATTAATCCTACAATGGCCAGAGAAGTCATCATCATTGCTATAACCGCAGTGAAAATATGCACTTCGCCTATTTTTGTCCATAAATCATCTTTAAGATAAACAACGTCATAAACTCCCAAGATTGCCATATTAAAGATATTGGAACCAAAAACGTTAGAAATTGCTAAATCAACAGCATCTAATCGTACCGCAGCGATTCCAGCAGCAACTTCGGGAAGCGACGTGGTTATTGCCAGTAACAACGAACCAATAAAACTTTCTCCCAATCCCGTCTGTTGGACAACTCTGTCTCCCAACCAAGCCAACCATACCCCTAATATTACTATCGCCAGTGAAGATAAACCAAATATTAAATACGCTGTTCGCGGTTTGACATGGGAGTATTCATAAGCTTCACCTTCTTGTTCTAATACTTCATTACGCCGTTTCATTTCAAATTTTGCAATCAAACGAGCGCTAATCAAGTAAAACCCTATAAGCACAAGAGAAGGAATACCAATCCAACCCAACATCGGATGTATACCTAACTGCCCTAAAAATATCCCAGTTGCAGCAACACCTAAAAGCAAACAACCCAAACCAGCCGCTAAACTGTGACTAACCTGCGCTTGTTGAAAAAGCGGACCTCCTCCGGTAATAATATCTAATATTGCCAGAATCATTAAATTGAATAAACAGCTACCAAATATACCTCCTGCGGCTAAATCTGGTGCATCCAGATAATTAACCGCACTCACACCCGTAGCCAATTCCGGCAAAGAAGTGGTTCCAGCAAGTAAAATCGCGCCTACCCAATTACGTCCCAAACCACTCTTCTCAGCCACCATATCGGCGCTTTGCGAAAGTTTTGAACTTACTACTATCACCAGCGCTATACATATAATGACTTGAATCCAAAGCATTTAGGAATATCCTCTTTTCGCTGTTTCTCAGATGATATGTTATTACTTCCTGATGGGATTTGTAAGGTGTTAATTCGTAATAGTTAACAGTTAACAGTTAACAGTGAACAGTCAACAGTGAACAGTCAACAGTTAACTTTGGTTAAAGGCTAATCGCGATGGTAAATAAATTTATAACTCCTAACTCCTAACTCCTAACTCCCAACTCCTAACTCCTAACTCCTAACTCCCAACTCCTAACTCTCAACTCCTCACCTATTATCTTTCATATTTAGCAAGCGAGGATAATGCAAATTATACTTTGCAAACACTCGTTTTGCTCTTTTTGTCAAGTCAGTTTTATAAATAAATTCATCTCTTGCATCTAAAGGATAACTTTTGAGTTCAAAAAAAGTTCCCCAAGGCTTTTCTTCTAGGATTACTAAAATAGGAAGTTTTAGATAAGTATATTTACTGGTATATGCAACTCTATACAATATTTTTTTTACTAATTCAACATCTACCTCATGAGCAAAGTAAAACTGAGTAATGACCTGGGCTTCCAACTCACCCATGTTGGCATTAGATACGGCATTTGTCCAGATTTTATTATGAGGTATGGTAACAACGTTATCTTCGGGGGTTTGTAAACGGATTCCCCTGAGTCCGTAGCTTCTCACCTCACCGTAGTAATCTCCAATTTGAATGCGATCGCCAACTCGGTAGGGTGCTTCAAATAAGCCGACGATTCCGGCGATGATGGAACTGACGTAATCTTTAAAGGCGAAACCCAAGGCAACTGCCACAGTACCTGTAACTGCAACTAAGTTATCTCTGGATAAGTTTAAGAATAAGTTCATTAACAATACGATCGTTATAGTTAAAACCATCATTCTAAAAAAAGGTAGAAATTGCTTAACTTGCAATCGCCATTCTTTGGCAACTTGTTCGGATACCCAAATTACTAATTTGTCAATTACCTGAATAATAATGTAGGAAATTACCAAAACAATCAACCCTTGACTAATTTTCCAAGTCGTAATTTCGGTAATAATTTGTTGGGTTTGTTCTACAGTTTCTTTAGCTGCATCATCGGTAGATTGAGCTAAAATGAGATTCATTAAATTAAAAAATAATAACATTAGTCTGATTCATAGATAATAAAATTATTATTGGACAATTCATTTTTTAACCGTGGATAATGAATCGGATTAATAGTTAGTATTCCATTGTTTTGCTCGACTATACCAGCACGGCGTAACATTTGTATTTTACCTTTCACAAAAGACTTTTCGTCTCCCAAACTCTCGCTGAGTGCGGGTAACGTTAAGTCACCGTGTAATAACAAAGAGTATAAAATATAGTGTTCGTCTGCATTTAAACGCGGTAAGTTAGGTAATTCGGGATTTTCTGCGACGAGACTTCCTAACTCTCCATCGTTTTCTTCATTTTCTGTCTCTTTAGGTTCATAGCATATTGAACGTAAAAAAATTTGCACGGCTATGGTATTTACTCCTTCACTCACAGCAGCTAATTTTTTAAAATATCTATTTTGATTACTTTCACTTTCTTCAGTATTAGGAAACTCGAAGTTAGATTTATTAAAAGTAATATCAAATTCAGCAATAATCGGTTCAAACCATTCTTGTAATTGTTCGTCTGTAAGTCTGGGTAACTCTAAAGATTCACCGCAGTAAGCTTTGAAATTAGACACGTGATTCAGGTATTCCCAACCAACTTTACCCGCACCAATTACCCAAAATCGAGAATCATCTTGAAGCAGCACATCTTGTAAATAATCAATTCCTTCCAAACCATCAACAGAGCGTAAAAAACACCAGCTTAAATTAGGAATAACAACAATTTCCGGCCGTTTTGATTCTGTTGTTACTACCCCTCTACCTAATTGTTGCCGTAACTTTGTTGTAATATCATCAACAACAGAAGGTCTACCAGTCCATTGTAAAGGTCGTAGGGGAATTTTACTCTCCAATGCCCAATATGATAAGCTCTCAGTTAAAATCTGCGACACCGTGGTTACCGGAGAACTTAAAATTACTAGAGAATTATCAGCCGTTTGAGGATTGCTGCGCCATTTCTCAAAATTTTTATTTAAGGTTGAATAAATTACTTCCACATCAGGGTTGTCGCTCGGTAATTTATCAACAGCTACAACTAATTCAGATGCAAGTGATGGCGGTAATTCAGTTAAAGACTTCTCAGGCTCTTGCGTTTCTTTTTCATCAGTAGACAATCTAGACAGCAACAACTTCCGATTATCAACCAACCAGGCTTGAAATCGATTAAAGAGTTTACCCATTCCAGCTATTTTGATCGAAGGCGTGGTTATGAGTATCCTACCCTAATAAGCTAGGCAGACAACTTAAAGTTGATAATTATGCAACCAATCAGAAAAATCTTCCCTGCTCATTTCCCGGGAATCTTGAAGATTTTCTCTCTTCAATTTCTCACTTTCGGTTTCGTAGTAACGCATTTCTCCTTTTGCGCTGCGATTTTGAATGATTTTCAAGCGGGGAATACGACGCTGCTCGTAATTAGCTAAAGCTTCACTAAAATTAGATGCATTTGATAAGCAGTCTCCTAATACCCATGCATCTTCAAAGCTACTATTTGCTCCTTGCGCTGAAGCTGGAGCCATTGGATGTGCGGCATCACCCAATAAAGTTACCCTACCTTGACTCCAAGAATCTAAGGGTAATCTATCGCAAATTGCACCTTCTAAAATTCTCTCGGATGGAGTTGCTTCTACCAAAGAACGCAATGGTTTTCCCCATGCTGGTATTTTATCTAAAACGCGAGACTTTGCTTCATCTTTATTTGTCGAAAGAGATAATTGCGGCGTTTGTTGACGATAAAGCCAAGCAATATCTCTATCTCCAACATTTAACAAGTACATAAATTCCCTATGCCCCCTGACAAAACCCAACTCACCGGGATTTAATACTTGTTGGTTACATTTAATCACAGCACGCCAAGACATACTATTTAAATAACGAGGCTCACCATCTCTAATTAAATTTCCCCTAACCGCCGATTTGATACCATCTGCACCAATCAACAAATCAGCACGAATTGTTTCTTTACCATCAAAATATATATCTACACCTTCATCATCTTGGGAAAAACCAGTACAGCGATGATTAAGGTGAATAACATCTGTAGGTAACTTGGATGCCAGAATTTGCTGTAATCGCCACCACCAAACAGTTATGAAAGGAAAGCCGTATTTATCAAATGTATTCGATTCAGAAGTGCGAATAGTTTCGCCTTGGGTATTTTTTAAAACACTTTGTCTGACTTGACATCCAGAATTTTTAACTTCTTCAACTATCCCAGGTTCAATACTATCCAAACTCCTCAAACCATTTGGCAGCAAACCCAAACCACCACCGACAGGACGAAAATCTTGTGCTTTTTCGTACACCTCCACGTTAGAACCTTGTTTATGCAGTGCGATAGCACAGGCTAAACCTCCCAAACCAGCACCTATAATAGCTATTCTTTCTTGATTACTTTTCTTGGTACTCATAATTCTATTTTTATATCCCACTAAGTCGATTAAGTTACCAGTAATGGGAGATTATTACATCTCTCCTTATCCCCCATAGCAAAACTCCTTTGTTCTTTAAATATCGACTTTTTAACCTAAATTTAACTCGTCTCCAGGAACACCCCGTATTCCCCAGTTATGTTTTGGTGTTTCAAAGATAGTAATTTCAATATCATTGTAAGAAAGACGAAATTTTTCAGTAATACGTTTAAAAAGCAAGCGAATCAAGTTTTTCTTAGTTTCAACCGAACGTCCTTCAAACATACTAATTTCAATAATTATATAACTTTGGCTTTTATCAGATGGGAAGATAAAATCCGATTTATCCATAGGAAAAAACCGATGAAAGCGTTTTTCGGCAGGATATTGCAGCGCATCTACAAAACAACTGTGAATTACTGCACTCAGTTGATTCTTAATCGGATTTAAATACTGAGCAATACCGTAAATTTTAGTTTGGGGCATTATCAATTATCAATTATCAATTATCAATTATCAATTATCAGTTATCGATTGTTGTTGATAATAACTTTGCAATAGATTTTCTAGTTGTGTTTCGGGGCAACATTCAATCAATGCTTCAAAAACCTCAAATAACTTAGCAGCGCTATCTCCCAGGAGTGGACTTAATCCCCAAACATCCTGCACCCAATCTTGAGAATCAGTATCTTCAAAAATTATCCGTTCTAATAGTTGCTTCGCTTCAGTTTTGGAAATAGACATACAAGTTATTTTCCCTTAATGCTACCAGTCAATTATCAATTATCAACGAACAATAAACAATAAAAACTTCCTCACTGCTCACTGATTTATTTCCCAGTAGTATAAAGTTACTTCCTCAACTTCACCATCTTCTTTTACAATTAGCTTTAATTGTTTTAATGGCTGCCAGTCTCCCATATGGAAGTCGCGAGATATGATTTTGGTACCTGGTTTGAGTTGTTTCCACAGTTGAGGACGCAATCTTAAATTGAGATGTGGTAAAAGATAAATAAATATTACCGTTGCATTAGAAAAATTACTGGTAAATAAATCTTGCTGATAAAACTCTAACTTCTCTGAAACCCTGTTTTTTAAAGCTTTATTTCTTGCTGATTCAATTATTGATGGGTCAATATCGATACCTACACCGCGAGTTCCATACTGTTTTGCGGCAGCGATCAAAATTCGTCCGTCTCCACAACCTAAATCGTAGAGAATGTCTTGAGAATTAACGGCGGCTAATTTAAGTACGGCTTCTACAATTTCTTGGGTGCAGGGGATAAAGGCTATATCTGGTTTTGGAAGCGTCATACTTTATATCATGTCCGCTAAACTGATCGTTGTGTGGGGGTAAAGTAAGAAGTAAGGAGTAAGAAGTAAGAAGTAAGGAGTAAGGAGTAAGAAGTAAGAAGTAAGAAGTTTGAAGTAAGAAGTAATAACCGCCATCTTATCAATCGGGTTATATCCTCACTAATTTACCGGACATCATATCACTCCCTCAATAAATTCGGCGATCGTAAAGCCGGGATAGGAGTAATAACCCCATCTCCAAACCTCCTTAAAGATTAAACCCAGAATTATTGATATTTGTCAATAGCTAAATTACTTAATACAAGATTTTAAATGTCACGAGTTTTCATCATTTACAAGAATAAACAAACCTCCTATCCTTTAGATAAGAAGTTTCATTAATTGCGTATTATTCCATAGGTCAAACATGATAGTAATAGCATGATTAACTACCAATGTTAAGAGAGATATTCTCTGAATGTACTCAAAAAATTTGAAGATGGAAAGCTTTAAAAGTATTGATTATATAAGGTTTTTTTGATCGAAAACTTATTTAATCGCAAAATTTACGGATTTAGGGCAAATTTATTTATTTAAGTGAGAGCAACGTAGCTTCAGTATATTTAGATAGCTAAATTAAATATAGGCAACGCGGGATACAACACCACGCAAGCCAGTAGAAGAATTTAAAGTTGCTCGAGTGATAGATATTTACATATAGCAACTAATAAAATTTTGTTCAATATAGCTGCATTATCTAAAAGGTTTAACATTTCTTGAATAGGAATGTTCCCTGCTTCAGCTTGCTTGAATACCCCTGTTGTAAAAAATAATTCGTTAAAAAACCTTTTTTAAATCGGGAGAATTTACCAATGATTCGTCGTTTACTAATGACTTGTGCAATAGTCATACTAGGGCAGGCTGGGATGGTTTCCAAAGCAAATGCTCAATCTATCGATGTTCCCTTTAGCGGAACTGTTGGGGGTAATTGTACCTTCAGTGATGTAACTCCCGGTAAATTAGTAGTAAATCGTGGCACTAATGCAACAACATTAGCTGCGGGATATACCGGTGGAGTAATGGGAAAAGTCAGTGTTACCTGCAATCGCTCTTCTTCCATCACAGTTTCTAAACCCGTTCAGACGAGTGGCCCTAGTTTTACTCCTATAATGGCGGATGGTTATGTTGACTCACCAGTTGGTAGAACTTCATCAACTAGTTCTCCACTGAGAATATCTTCTATTGGAAGAGCGATTCCATTGGAAGTAGATATGAAAGTGGACAAAGGTTCGACTTTAGCTCCTGGAACCTACGGTTTTAAAACGACTTTGACTGTTACACCTCAATAGTTAAATCGGTTTAGTTTGGGCTTGCAGCGTCGATAAATAGCTGGAGCTAGTACCAAAACATTCATTTTGTCGAAAATAATTCGTTAAAAAACTTTTTTTAGATCGGAAGAATTTACCAATGATTCGTCGTTTATTAATGACTTGTGCAATAGTCATACTTGGGCAGGCTGGGATGGTTTCCAAAGCCAATGCTCAATCTATCGATGTTCCCTTTACCGGAACTGTTGGGGGTAATTGTAGCTTCAGTGATGTAACTCCCGGTAAATTAGTAGTAAATCGTGGCACTAATAAAACAGCATTAGCTGCGGGATTTCCCGGTGGAGTAATGGGAAAAGTCAGTGTTACCTGCAATCGCTCTTCTTTCCTTAGAGTTTCCAAACCAGTTCAGACTAGTGGCCCTAGTTTTACTCCCACAAGGGCGGATGGTTATGTTGACTCACCAGTCGGCAGCACAACATCATCGAGCAGTTCTGGTTTGCGAATATCTTCTATTGGAAGAGCGATTCCATTGGAAGTAGATATGATAGTGGAAAAAGGCTCGACTTTAGCTCCTGGAACCTACGGTTTCAAAACCACTTTGACGGTTACACCTCAATAGTTAAATTAGTTTAGTTTGGGCTAGCTGCAGCGTCAAGTGTTGTGCAGCTAGCACCACAACACTTGACGCTGCAGAACACAAGTAAATTATAAGAATGCCCTGATGTTGAAATCTATAGCATTAACTTCTGGTTTGATAGTGGCAAGCGCGATCGCAATGGAAAATGCTGCATTTGCCCAAAGCGTTGATGTTCCCTTTAGTGGAACTGTTCCCATTCAAGCTACCTTTACTTCTCCCACTCCTGGTGAAGTTCAACCCGTTGTTTCCAGTGGTAGTGGCAGTACAAAAAGGTTTGAGTCCCAAACTCCAGCCAAAATGACCGTGCAAACCACCTCAGATGCCACAATTACTGTTTCGGCTCCTCGTCTTGTATCGGGGCCTAACCAGGATCCAGTTGGCACAAAACGAACTGCTTTTTTAAAATTTGGTTCCACCAGTGTCAGTAGTAATACTAATGGTGGTAGTGCGAAATTACCTGCGGGTAAGACGGATGTAGAGGTTAATTTGTTAGTAGAGCGACCACAAGCTTTTCAACGAGGGAAATACACCTATGTTGTTAATTTAACCCTCACTCCATAACTCTTCAACCAGCGACCGCCCAAAATAATCTTTTCACATAAGGATAATAATGATTCGTCGTTTAATAGTTACTTCTGTTTTAGCTGTATTAAGTGCCGCTGCCATCGCTCCCAAAGCTAATGCTCAATCTATCGATGTTCCTTTCACTGGAACAGTTGGCGGTGCTTGCAGTTTCACTGGTTTAACTCCCGGTAAATTAGTAGTAAATAGTGCAACTAATGCAACCAGGATAGCTAGTTATTACTCTGGTGGAGCAGACGGTAAGGTCAGTATTACCTGTAATAGAGCTTCTTCTGTGAAAGTTTCTAAGCCCATCCAAACTGCTGGTCCTAAATTCACTCCTACATCTTATACTGTCCGAGTTGACGATCCCAGTGGAAAATATACTGCGGTAAGTCAGAGCGTCACTAATGCGCCATTGGCTATTACCACCAGCAGTAAGCCTATTCCCCTCAAAGTGCGTATGTCTGTAACTCAAAATTCGACTTTTGCTCCGGGAAACTACGGTTTTAAAACAACTTTGACTGTTACACCTCGATAGTTAAGCGAGTTTAGTATGGGTTAGCCATAGCACGGATAAATAGCTGGAGATAACATTATTTTTTTTCAACCTTTTTTAATTCGGATAGTTTAGCAATGATTCGTCGTTTAATAGTTACTTCTGTTTTAGCTGTATTGGGTGCCGCTGCCATGGCTCCCAAAGCTAATGCTCAATCTATCGATGTTCCTTTCACTGGAACTGTTGGTGGTGCTTGTACCTTTAGTGGTTTAACTCCCGGTAAGTTAGCAACAGAGGCTCCAGGTGATCTAAATGGGCTGTATAGCTATACAAATGGTGGAACGGACGGAAAAGTCAGTATTAGTTGTAACAGGGCTTCGTCTTTAAAAGTATCCAAACCAGTGCAAACTCAAGGTCCTCAATTTACCCCCACAACTTATCTCGCGGAAGCTCGTGACCCCAGTGGAAAGTATACTTATATCAGTCAAAATGGTAGTGGTGCACCATTGACTATTGCGACTAGCACTAATCCAATCCCTCTGAGAATACGTATGAAGTTTTACAGTCGTTCATCTTTGACTCCGGGAACCTACGGCTTTAAAACTACTTTGACAGTTACACCTCGATAATCAAGCTTTAGTTTGGATTTGCTGTAGCTAAGAGCACAAGGCTCGTTTTATAAAAAACACTTTTTTCAAACCCTTTTTTAATTCTGATAATCTACCAATGATTCGTCGTTTAATAGTCACTTCTGTTTTAGCTGTATTGAGTGCTACTGCGATCGCTCCCAAAGCAAATGCTCAATCTATCGACGTTCCCTTCACCGGAACTGTTGGTGGTGCTTGTTCTTTTAGTAAGCCTGTTCCTGGAACTTTAAAACCTTACAGTCAAAGATCGACAAATAGTTCCTCACCAAGAGCACTAATTGGTAATGTTCAAGGTAAAGTTACTGTTAACTGTAATTCATCTGCGAAAGTTCGAGCATCAGCTCCGGTACAAACTGGAGGCCCAAAATTTACTCCTAAATCCTCATCAGCAAGTATTAAATTTGCTGGGACCAACCACTCTTACGGTACAAATACTAATATGCCACTTAAGACTGGTGAATCTAATATAGAAGTCTTTCCCTATATTGATAAAGGTACCCCCTTGGAACCAGGAACTTACAGCTATAGAGTGACATTGACTATCACACCATAGTAATTTTAGACGTTGCGGAATCAATAATACTTAACTATGCCCCATCTGGGGCATATTAATCTCTATTGATAGTGATATCAAAAACATATAGCTTTCAATTATTTCCCGATGCTAGGTCGCTTTTTACTAATTTCAATTTCAATCTTAATATCGAATGTCGCTTTTACTACTCATTCCTTAGCTGAAGCTAAAAGTAGTGATGTATGCACTTTTACTCAAGTTAATTCCGGGGAGTTGGTAACTCAAAGAAATACTCTACCAACAAAGCTAGTAAATTCTCACGATGCTGGTGGTTATCCTACTGAAGTTTCTGTTACTTGCAAGCAGCCAGCTAGGTTAAGTGTCTTGAATTTAATTCAAGTTGCAGGACCAAAATTTAATCCTATATCTTCCTTGGTAAGTATAGAAACTCATCAAGGTGCTTCGACTTCCCGTGGTAGTTCGCCGCTTTCTTTACCCAGAGGAACTACACCGCTGAAAATTTTCCTTTCTATAGATAAGGGTTCACCCTTGGAAGCAGGTAACTACAGATACGATGTCAATTTTATAATTACGCGTAAATAACTAAATATGATTAGTAATAATTTTTTATCTAAATTGATTTTTGGTGCTTGTTGTTCTGCTTTAGTTTTGTTTCCTGGTGCTGCTTCTTCACAAGTAAGTGTGTCGCCATTGATTATTGAAGCACAAGCTAAACGCGGCCAAGCCCAAGGAATGATTACACTTACCAATACCAGCAATAGCCCCAGTCGCGTTCGTGTTTATGCTCAACCTTTCACTTACACCCGCAATGAAGGTTTCCAAATTTTAGAAGAGAGTGAAAGTAATCTCAGCCCATATCTACAATTCTCTCCCCGCGAATTAACTATCAAGCCTGGAGAAAGCCGTCGGGTACGTCTCATCAGTCGTTTGGCTCCCAGTTTGGCTGATGGGGAATATCGTGCTGTAGTATTCAATGAAACTCTTAATGAAACTAAGGATGCTGATGGTAATAATGTAACTTTAGTTGCACGTATTGGCGTTACATTTTACGTTCGTAAAGGTAATGTTTCTTCAAAATTAGCTGTGGATAATGCTAGCTTTAATAAGCAAGCAAAGCAGATTCAGTTGCTAGTCCGCAACGATGGTAAGGCTACGGCAATTTCGGGAGTTAATTGGACTTTAAAACGTGGGGGTAATACCATCAAATCGGGTAAGCTCGATTCTAACTCTATTATTGCTCAAAGCGATCGCAATTTATTATTAGATTTCCCCGGCCAAGAAAAGCTTACACCAGGAAACTACGAACTCAGTGGTGAATTAGTTTGGGGTGATGACGATAATAAAACTAAGCAGCCTTTCAAGATGAATGTAAATATTCCAACTGTAACTGCTGCTTCGCAGAATAAATAATTTTCCGCAGAAAGTTCTGTATATAAAAGGACAATTTAATCAAATATCTCCTTTAATCCGTTATTTCTCTGACAAAGTCTTTTTTTCAATTAAATAGCTGTAGTCATATTAGCTAACTGTTAATAACCCGGTTTCTTGTAGAAATCGGGTTATTTGCTATTATTTCTCCACCAAAATGCATATTACTGTTAGTTTCAGGGTTCTTTATGGGAATTATATATATGTAAAGAACTTACTAAGTCTTTATATAAAACCGAATTTATACTTATTTCTATAGTTAATAATGAAACATTTTTTATGGAGTCGAGGTATTTCTCAACTCATCACAATTGCATTTATCTCCCTAAATATTAATTCCAGAGTTTGGGCAAATCAAACTGCTGAAGAGCAGCAGCCTCAAACGGTTACAACATCACAAGATTCACAGGAAGTAGATGTCTTTCCTGTAGGAGTGAATATAGGAAAGCGAAACCTGATTCCCAGTATCATGATTCGAGGAAAAGAGGATGGAGAGAAGGCAATTAATTTTGAAAATTGGTTAGTCCCTTATGATGCTGTAATTCAGGCTTTGAAACTGAAAGTAAGAACCTTACCAGACGGCCAATTAGAAGTGCGATCGCCTGGTGTAGTAACTCGTATAGATCCCAAAAATCTAGGCACTGATACAGAATTAGGATTAGTATTTTCGATTGCAGATTTACAAAAGTTATTTGGAATAAAGGCGAAATTTGATATTAACGAATATGCCATAGTTTTAGAAGTACCTTGGCAGAATCGTAACAGTAGCAATACCTCACAAAGAGAAACTCCGATTCTATTAGATGGATTGCCACGTCTAAAACCAGGAAGATTGAATTTGGCAGCTGTTGAACAAAAGGTAACTGCCAGTGGTGGTGCAAACAATTCAACAAATTATAGGGGAGATTTTACCGCCGTCGGTACAGTTTTCGGTGGTAGTTGGTTTATCCGTACAGATCAACAAGACTTGTTTTCGCGGCAAAGTTGGAAGATTGGAGAAGCTCAATTTTTAAAATTAAACGATGTAGAAGATTATTTTTTAGGCTCGCAACCAACTTTTTGGCAGAGTCAGGAAACAGGAGGTGACTATTGGGGTTTGACATTCATTAAACGCCAAGGCTTTACATCTTCTCAACCTTTCGGGGGAGGTACTTCAGAACCCAGTCAGCGGTTGCAAGCGGCGCAAATTGCACGCACTATTTCAGGTAAGGCGGAGCCGGGTACTTTAGTACGATTAGTACCGGGTTTGGGAGAAAGAGTTATTGCAGAAGTTTTAGTTAATTCTTCTGGTATTTACCGCTTTGAAAATATTAAGAGTGACGATCAAATTTTTGGCAGTAACTACCGAGTTTTACTTTATCCCCAAGGGCGGCTGACAGCACAACCGGAAATTCGGGAAGCAACTTTTACAACAGTAGCGGGACAAATTCCTGCGGGTACTTCGGCGTGGGTTGTTTCTGGGGGATTAAATCGGAATGATTCTAACTCTGAAAATCCCGGTTTTTTGGGTAATTTTTCCGGTTTTCGCGGTGGAATTGCCGGACGTTGGGGAATATCTGAAAATCTAACCCTAGGTTTAGGAGGATTATACGACGAATCTTTCAAAGGATTAACAGAATTATATTATCGACCGAAAAATTTCCCTTTACAAGTAGCTGTTTCGGCTCAGGCAGGTAATGGATTAGATGTAATTGCCGATATTCGTTACGAACCATCCTCCAATTTTAGTGCATCATTTAGCAGCGATAATTTTTCAAGCCGATTTAATGCTGATTGGCGATTATCGTCTAACTTTAGTTTATTTGCTGCTACCGACAATCGCGATGCCACTTCTGGAGGAGTGCAAATTAATTTTAGTGGCAAAGATGCCTATACTTTTGCTCGTGCTAGTTTCGATAGTAAAAATCGTTTCCGGTGGAATTTGCTGCAACGTTTGGGAAAATTGGAATTGACTCAGCGAGGTAATGAAATTGGTACTTTGTCCGAACTCACTTACAATTTATCTACAAAACGTCTTTTTGACTCGGGTAACTCATTGCTGTTGAATTACGAAACCCGCAATCAAAACGGTAGCGATCGCTTACTTACCTTCGGTTGGCGGTATCGTTCGCAACAACGGGCAGTGGATGGGAATTATTTTTGGGAAGGACAGTTAGGGTATGGTATTGGTTCCCAAGGTAATGGGATAATGGCATCATTAGGCACCACCGTGCTACCAGGTTTAATGTTGCGCGGACGTTATGAAGGTGTATCTTTAACCTCAAATAAATCAACTTTTAGTGTAGATTTAATTTCCAGCTTGAACTTACAAAGGGGTTTTAGTCCCGGAGATAGACGCTCTGATTACTTTCGTACTCAAGGTGGCTTATTAATTCAGCCATTCTTAGACGGTAATAATAACGGTAAACGGGATGGTGGAGAAAAAGTTTATACAGAAAATTCCGATTTATTACTACTAGTTAATAATAAATCGATTAAATCCTTACAGCCAGAAATTCAAGGCGATCGCATTTTATTGCGTCTACCTCCTGGTAACTATCGTTTAGATTTAGATCCTGCTGGGTTTCCTCCCGACTGGCAACCTCTAACTGATGCTTATGCTGTTCAAGTTGTAGCAGGTTCAAGGACAGCAATTCAAGTTCCTCTAACCCTTTCTTATACCATTTCTGGAGTAGTTACAAATACTGAAAGTAAACCAGTGAATGGTGCAAGAGTCGAAGCCATATCAAAAAAATCTTCTCTACGAAAATTTTCCGTTACCAACGGTGCGGGAGTTTATTATTTAGAAGGCTTACAACAAGGTGAATATGACTTACAAATTAACGGCAAGTCAGCGGGTGAATTAAAATTACAGGAATCTTCCGAAGCGTTTCAAGAATTGAATTTAAGTTATCCGTAGTTAGTTGTTAGCGATTAGTAAAAATTATCTTCCTTCTCTTCCTCTTCTAAGAAACTGGAATCCGAGCAGGTTCTGAAGATAATTCGGATGTAAACGCATTACGAATAAATTTTCAAATTTAGGTAGTCAATCCTCATATTACTGCAGTGCATTACGGCGATGTAAAATTGTAACCTACAGCACATCATTTCAAGCCGCAGAGCACCCTACAACTGCTCACTGCTCACTGTTCACTGCTCACTGTTCACTGTTGAGTGTTGAGTGTCATGGTACTGCAAAAAACGCGCAAAATGTGCTAAAATTGTACCAAATAATGGCGATTATTCAAGCATCATTTGGAATAATTTGGCTTTTTTTCTGATTGAAGCCCTAAAATTTGCGATTTTTGGAGTTTTTTAGGTTATGACAACCTCTCAGGAGCGGATAATCCCGACGGATCTGCGAAACGAGATGTCCAGATCTTATCTGGAATATGCGATGAGCGTGATTGTCGGTCGCGCTTTGCCAGATGCCAGGGATGGTCTGAAACCTGTGCATCGTCGCATTCTCTACGCTATGCACGAGTTGGGGTTGACAGCAGATCGCCCCTTTCGTAAATGTGCCCGTGTTGTAGGGGAGGTATTGGGTAAGTACCACCCCCACGGTGATACGGCTGTTTACGATGCTTTGGTGCGGATGGCGCAAAGTTTTTCGATGAGATCGCCTTTAATCTCGGGGCATGGTAATTTCGGAAGTGTTGATAACGATCCTCCGGCGGCTATGCGTTACACTGAATGCCGCCTACAATCTTTAACTAGTGACGCTTTACTTGAAGATATCGAGTCGGAAACTGTCGATTTTGCTGATAACTTTGACGGTTCCCAGCAGGAACCTACAGTTTTACCGGCAAGGCTACCGCAGTTACTATTAAATGGTTCTTCTGGTATTGCCGTAGGGATGGCGACTAATATCCCTCCCCATAATTTGGGAGAATTAATTGATGGGTTAGTGGCGTTGATTCAAAACCCGGAAATTACGGATCTTGAATTAACTAAATATATCCACGGTCCAGATTTTCCCACTGGCGGTCAAATTCTCGGTACTTCCGGAATCAAGGAGGCTTACACTACCGGGCGCGGTTCGATTACCATGCGCGGTGTAGCTAATATTGAGACACTCCAGCAGCGCGGAAGACCAGACAAAGAAGCAATAATTATCACCGAGTTACCTTATCAAACTAATAAAGCGGCATTAATCGAAAAAATTGCCGAATTGGTTAACGATAAGCGCATTGATGGTATTTCCGATATTCGGGACGAAAGCGATCGCGATGGAATGCGAGTTGTAATCGAACTCAAGCGCGATGCTTATCCCCGGGTAGTTTTAAATAATTTATACAAGTTAACGCCGCTGCAAGCGAATTTTGGCGCGAATATGTTGGCGTTAGTAAATGGGGAACCCATTCTGCTAACCTTGAAGCGGTTTTTACAAGTTTTCTTGGATTTCCGCATTGAATCGATTACCAGACGCACCCGCTATGAATTGCGGAAAGCTGAAGAAAGGGACCACATTTTACAAGGTTTATTAATCGCGCAAGCTCATTTGGACGAGATTATTGCTTTAATTCGTCATGCTGCGGATGCACCGACGGCGAAAGGAGAATTAATTAATAATTATGGATTGTCGGAAGCCCAAGCTGATGCAATTTTGCAGATGCAGTTGCGACGATTGACAGCTTTGGAAGCTGATAAAATTCGTTTGGAACACGAGCAATTAGAAGCTCAAATAGAGGATTTACGAGATATTCTGGCTCGGAGAGAACGAATATTAGAAATTATTGAAACCGAAGTTAAGCAATTAAGAGAAAAACATGCTACACCCCGCCGCACGATAATTACTCTTAAGGAAGGGGAATTAGATGATATAGACTTAATTGCCAATGAAAAAGTCATAATTTTGCTCACTCAGCAAGGTTATATAAAAAGAATGCCAGTGAATACCTTTGAAGCGCAAAGCCGTGCTACCAGAGGTAAAGCAGCAGCAAAGGTAAAAGATGACGACAATATCGAGCATTTCTTAACTTGTTGCGACCATGATAGCGTTTTATTCTTTAGCGAACGCGGTGTAGTCTACTGTATGAGGGCTTATCAATTACCCCTGGGTTCCCGCACCAGTAGGGGTACGCCTATCGTACAAATGCTACCAATTCCTAGAGAAGAGAAAATTACCTCCATCGTACCCGTAAGCGAATTTAGCCAAGATGAATATCTGGTAATGCTTACCAAAGGTGGCTATATAAAGAAAACTGCATTAGCTGCATTTAGCCATATTCGCGCTAACGGTTTGATCGCGATTTCCCTAGAAGAAGGAGACGAATTGCGTTGGGTACGCCGTGCCAGAGCTGAAGATAGCGTAATTATCGGCTCTCGCATGGGCATGGCAATTCACTTCCGCTGTACTCACGAACAACTGCGCCCCTTGGGTAGGGCAACTCGTGGAGTAAAAGCCATGAAGTTGCGTAAAGGTGGTGACGAATTAGTCGGAATGGATGTTCTTCCCGCCGACATTCTTAATGATATAACACCAGTTGCAGAAGCAGAAGCAGAAGCAACAGAAGTTGAAGATGCAGATAATGCTGAAACAGTAGAAGCATCAGATAACAGTAATTCTGGACTTTGGGTGTTAGTCATTACTACTGGAGGATACGGTAAACGGGTACCAGTTGGACAATTCCGCTTGCAAAACCGTGCCGGACAAGGTTTAATGGCAACCAAGTTCAAAAACCTCAAAACTCAAGATCAACTAGCAAGTTTACATATTGTTAGTGAAGATAATGAAATTATGATGGTGACAAGTCGCGGTATTATTATCCGACAAGCAGTAAACGCCATTTCCATCCAATCACGCTCCGCTACCGGAGTAAGGGTACAGCGTCTCGATCAAGAAGATTTTCTCAATGGAGTCGCAATAGTTCCTGGTGATACTGGTGAAGAGTCATCTGATGAAGATGAAGAAGTTGTAGATGATGCTGTAGAAACAGTAGATGATGCTGTAGAAACAGAAGAATAAAATCAAAGTTTGGTAATGTATTAACCATTAATGTAGAGACGTTGCACTGCAACGTCTTTATCTATTTTGCTTTGTATCTATATAAATTGTAGGGTGTGTGACGCTTTGACAAATTTAGTTTGCAACTAAGAGTCTTGTTTATAGCGTCACGCACCAGTTGTGGCTAGCTAGTGTTCTGTCTTATTAGTTTTGACTGGTTTGTTTTCTTTCAAACGTCGGGAGACGTAGCACTGCTACGTCTCTACACCCATCATAATTAATGGGACAGACTACTAGTACTTCACCACATAAGTTATGAGGGGTTTGTAGTAGCGCTTCAGCGCACGCGGATTTCAGATGCGCTGAAGCGCTACTACGAAAGAATTTTCCTTTACCCATCATAATTAATGGGACAGACTACTTGTACTTCACCACATTATTTTGATTGGTAATAAAAGTATGTCCTATCGGACACGCTTCGCTAACGTAGTAGCGCTGTCTTCCCATCATATTCTGGGTAAAGGCGGGCTAAAGCCCAACTACAAACCTCTCATACGCTCATCAACCCGCACTCAAGCAACGGCTCCCCTTATTTAAGGAACAAAGGCTTTATCTAATTATTTATGAAATCAAATATTTTCACCAAGTTCATAACTCCTAACTCAAAGCCGATAATTGCTTTAACAAGTGGGATTGCAATGGGATTAACTGTTGCTCCTGTTGGCGCTTGGTTTTTAGCATGGTTTGCACTAATTCCCCTATGGCTAATAGTCGTAAATTCCCCAAAACAAAAAACTAAAACCTTCTCCCCATCTCCCCCTCTCCCCATCCCCCCCTCCCTCCTCTGGGGTATGGGTTATCACGGAGTCGCTGTGTATTGGATTACCGGACTTCATCCCTTAACTTGGTTGGGAGTTCCTTGGTTAGGAAGTATTGCAATAGTTGTATTTTGCTGGTTGTTCATTTCCTTTTGGGGAGGTATATTAGTTATCCTCTGGGCTAGACTGATGAGGATATTTTCAACTCAAAATAGTTTAATTCGCGTTCTCATTGGTACAGCTATTTGGTGTGCTTTAGAAAGAGTTTGGAGTGCCGGTCCACTATGGTGGAGTTCGCTTTCTTACACTCAGTCTCCGCATAATTTGGTAATTTTACATTTAGGTCAAATTTCAGGGCCAACAGCGGTAACGGCGGCGATAGTTGCAGTGAACGGTTTGATAGCAGAAGCTTTGATTAAAACGGATGTTGAAGGAAGAAGGAAGCAGGAAGAAGACTGGAATTATCAAAAAGAAAATAATACATCGGTTGTGCCAGGAATAATGGCGAAAACCGCGCTAGGATTCCTAGCGATCGCACTATTTATTTTGGTTCATTTAATTGGTTTTGGGTTGTATTTTCGTCCCCTTTCCCAAGTGTCGGAAACTGCTTTAAAAGTAGGAATTGTCCAAGGTAATATCCCCAATCGAATCAAATTTAAACCCCAAGGGAATCGAATTATCATGAAAAATTATACTCAGGGGTATTTAAATTTAGTAAATCAAGGCGTAGAAGCAGTTGTAACCCCAGAGGGAGCATTACCGTTTTTTGAAGATGAAATTATTTATAGCCCCTTAATTGCAGCAGTGAGAGAAAAAGGGGTTTTAATTTGGATTGGTGGTTATAAACGTCAGGGAAAAGGTAGATATACCAATAGTTTATTTACATTTACTGGTGACGGTGAAATTTACAGTCGTTACGACAAAGAGAAATTAGTACCTTTAGGAGAATATATTCCTTTTGAAAATATTTTAGGGGATATTATTAATCGATTATCTCCGGTAACGGCAACACAAATACCGGGAAAATCAAACCAGATTGTGGAAACACCTTTTGGTAATGCGATCGTTGGTATTTGTTATGGCTCAGCCTTCGCCGAACAATTTCGCAATCAAACTGTAGCCGGTGGAGAGTTTATTCTCACAGCTTCCAATAATGACCCTTATAGTGAAGCAATGCAATTTCAGCATCATGCTCAGGATATCATGCGAGCGATTGAAAACGATCGATGGGCAGTAAGAGTTACAAACACGGGATATTCAGCATTTGTGAATCCCCATGGAGAAACTTTGTGGATATCCGGGCATGATACCTATGAAACTCATGCTGAAACTATTTATCGACGACAAACTCAAACCTTATATGTGCGTTGGGGTGATTGGTTGTGTTGGGTTTTGGGGATATCGGGGATTGGGGGTTGGGGAATTAGTAAGAAGTTGGGAGTAATAAGTAAGAAGTAAGAAGTAATAAGTAATGAGTAATGAGTAATGAGTAATGAGTAATAAGTAATGAGTAATGAGTAATGAGTAATAAGTAATAAGTAATAAGTAATAAGACTTATGCAACTGGCACATTTTTTTTAGGGTGCTGTGACACTGAATTAAATTTTTAATGCAGTAATAAGGCTTGTGGTGTCACGCACCATCCTGGCTAAGGAAGTGAAGCGATTAGCCCATACGCCAAATGAATTTAAAGGCTAATATATCAAGTACGTTAAAACGCACAACTTGCACCATTCTCAACAAACGCCGATGAATAAATTCTCAGGCTAATATACAAAGTCTGATATCAAGTCCAGCTAATTACTTACTATATAACTCTATTAAAAAGATTGCGCGTATTCTACTACTCATGAATACTTATTACTCATTACTCATTACTCATTTTTGTGTCTATTGTTCCAGGATGTAATCTAATTAGCCTTGTTTCAGCTTGACGCATTGCTAATATAATGACGCTTTCACTGTGTCGAAATACCGATGCTGTGAATAAATACTATTTACTATCAAGATTATTAGTTCGGAAGTTTCACTTAATAATAATTTTGGTGGTATTTGTTGTGTTTAATTACTTTATAAATAATATTTCCAATGGATGAAAAACGTCTGCAAGAATACCTGGAATTGATAGAAAAGTTAATAAATAGCTCTAGTGACGAAGAATTAAAGAAAATATTAACGGATAACCTAGAACTCCTTGATGCGTCTTTCTTGCAGACGCTGGAAGCTGCGGTGCAGATGAAATCGGATGATGGAGATGAAGATACAGCGAATTTCTTGAGAGCTGTAGCAAATGTACTCACAGAAGCGCTAGGTTTATCACCAACTGTAGATATTAAACAAAGTTTAGAATCTCTCAAACAACCAGAATTTCAACCCTATGGGCAATTTTTAGCAGAAGTACTACAAGCAATCGATGAAAGTGAAAACCGTGAACAACGTATACAAGTTGTTTATCCTTTATTGAAAGCTAATATAGATAAACTCGATGCTAATTTAGCAGATGTATTGCGACGTTGGGCTACAAGTTTTTTTAAAGCAGCAGAAGCAGAGGAAGCGGAATCTATTGGCTTTGCTATTGGTAGTTTTAGCATTTTGATTAAGAATTTCCCCTTGGGTAATAAAGCCAATAATATGGAAATTGCCATTACTGGCTATGAAGTAATATTAACGATTTTTACCAAAGATACTTCCCCCGGAATATGGGCAACTATACAAAATAATTTGGGCATTGCCTACAGTGACAGAATCAAAGGGGATAAAGCAGATAATATTGAAAAAGCGATCGCAGCCTATAATGCTGCTTTAGAAATTAGAACCCGCAAAGACTTCCCCGCTTATTGGGCAGATACGCAAAATAATTTGGGCGCTGCCTACAGTGACAGAATTAAAGGGGATAAAGCAGAAAATATTGAAAAAGCGATCGCAGCCTATAATGCTGCTTTAGAAATTTACACCCGCAATGACTTCCCCCAATATTGGGCAATGACGCAAAATAATTTGGGCAATGCCTACAGTGACAGAATTAAAGGGGATAAAGCAGAAAATATTGAAAAAGTGATCGCTGCCTATAATGCTGCTTTAGAAATTTACACCCGCAATGACTTCCCCCAATATTGGGCAAATACGCAAAATAATTTGGGCATTGCCTACAGTGACAGAATCAAAGGGGATAAAGCAGATAATATTGAAAAAGCGATCGCAGCCTATAATGCTGCTTTAGAAATTAGAATCCCTACTGCATTACCCATTGATTGCTTACAAACAGCATACTATTTAGGCAAATTACTATTTGAAATAAAACGTTGGCAA
>JBHJJJ010000079.1:0-11274 GCA_050042755.1 Rivularia sp. (in: cyanobacteria) | reverse complement strand
TGAGTAAGGAGTAAGAAGTAATGAGTAAGAAGTAATGAGTAAGAAGTAATGAGTAAGAAGTAAGAAGTAATGAATAATGGGAGTATTTCAGACTTTATTGACAATATAGCCGAATTAATGACAGTTCGGCGTTTGCCCTGGGCTAGCAATCCATACCCGTTTTTTGGCAGTTATTATTAGAGACTGAAATAAAGAACGAATTCCTGAATCTCTAAGTGTAGGATCTTCTCCTGCTGAGATCAGAATTGTTTGCTGATTTTCTAGATTGACGGCAAAAGTTTCTTGCTCGAGTGAGGCACTACCACCAGCATCTAACCAATGTTGGATAAAGAGATTTTTTGGCGTTGCTGAATTCAACAATGAATTATATTCAATTACATTTTGTCTTACATACGAAACCTCTGTAGAGACGTAGCAGCGCTAGGTCTTCAACAATGTGAAATCGTAACTTCATATTTAAATTCAGCAACGCCTATAAAAGCACCGAATACTAACGTAGAAACTATTAAAACTAAAAGTAACTTACTCCTATCTCGCTCTAAGATTACCGAAAAATTGTAGGTTGGGTTGAGGAACGAAACCCAACAGTGTGTTGGGTTTCACTTCGTTCAACCCAACCTACGTCATAGGTAATCTTCTGCCGGGAAGGGAGTAGTTGGTCTTAGTGCTCGAGAATTACTTAACTCATATTATCAAGATGCCAGTAAAATTCCTGGACATCCAGTCCAAAACATTGCAGCAGCCACTCAAGCAAATATTGTGGTGAATTACCCGCAGACGAATACATTACAACCTAATCAAAATATAAGCCGCGCGGAGTGGCTCAAATCAAGCTTTAGTTTATCGAGGTAAGTTATCGCCAATCGATCCTCAACAGAAAGCTTCTGACTACGTTGTAAAGTTTGTGACATACTCCCACACTTCAACAAGTTGTAAGTGTGGGCTTCTCGGCGACTCCTGGTATCCCATCGAACATTGACCGAGCTTTATTAACGATACGGGATGCCCCTCCGCACCGACTTTTAATTGATTTCTTTTTATTTGCAGGCTGCATTTCTGCATTTAATTGGATTACACCTACATTAAAAACAATACCATAAATTCTGCCCGCGATTCATCTCAACACCGATTTAAAGAATTCGGTGTGAGCCTTCTCGCGGTTGAAGGTAAATCGGCAAAAACTTCAAGTTCAAAATTAAGGTGTTGTTGAATTCAGCTATGAATTTAGATGTCTCGACGGAATATATCATGTCGAGACATAGGTTTAAGCTATACAAATAATTGGTTTTGTGCATGGTTGGGAGTAACACCCAAGGAAAAACTAGTCAATGGCTACTCTAAGCTAACCCCTGAGGGCAATCCAGAAGTCAAAGGCTAACCCACTGATTATGGATTTTGAATTCAAAATTATATTTTTATAAAAAAAATGTAACAAGATTTAAATTATGCGCAACAAAAGTTAATATAGTTTTGTAACGCTTTTTAATTTAAAGCGTCATATTCAGGGCCATGTTAATTTAGCTCGGGTGAAACCTATGCCATTCACTATCGATTCAGCTCGTGGTATTTTCCCAAATACCTTATCTGCAGATGCCGTACCAGCAACAATTGCTCGCTTTAACCAGCTCAAAGCGGAAGATAGATTAGCATTAATCTGGTTTTCTTATTTAGAAATGGGCAAAACGATTACAGTTGCAGCTCCAGGGGCAGCGAATATGCAGTTTGCTGAAAACACTCTCGGTGAGATTCGGCAAATGGACTTTAAACAACAATCTCAAGTAATGTGCGATTTAGCCAATGGTACTGACACACCAATTTGTCGCACTTATGCAACTTGGACTCCTAATATTAAGCTTGGTTTTTGGTATCGACTTGGGGAATGGATGGAACAAGGTATTGTTGCTCCAATTCCTGAAGGATACGAGCTTTCAGCTAATGCTAATGCGGTACTAGACGCAATTAAAGGGCTAGATTCAGGGCAACAGATTACAGTCTTGCGTAATGCTGTGGTAGATATGGGCTATGACTCTAATAAATTGGGTGATTTTACCAGAGTTAGTGAACCTGTAGTTCCTCCCAAAGAGGTAGGGCAACGAATTCAAGTCAAAATCGAAGGCGTTACCGACGCGACTGTTATCAGCTACATGAACTTATTGAATGCTAACGATTTTGATGAGTTGATAAAACTATTTGTTGCCGACGGTGCTTTGCAACCTCCTTTCCAAAAACCAATTATTGGTAAAGAAGGAGTTTTACGATTTTTTAAAGAAGAATGTCAAAACCTCAAATTAATCCCAGAGCGCGGTGTTTCTGAACCTGCGGATGATGGTTATACCCAGGTGAAAGTCACGGGTAAGGTCCAAACTCCTTGGTTTGGCGGTAATGTAGGTATGAACATCGCTTGGAGATTTTTGCTTAATCCTGAGAATAAGATTTTCTTTGTGGCGATCGATTTGCTCGCATCTCCCAAGGAACTGCTAAACCTAGTTCGTTAGAAAAATAACAAAGTGCGAGCTTCTTCGGGGACTTTAAATCTGAATCCTTAGGAAGCTCGTACTCAAATAGCTTGATAAAATTTTGTCTTAATGATACAAGTGATTGAAATTGAATGGTCTCAGACGGAGAAACAAATAGCTCGTCAAGCTTTTGATAAAGCTTACGATCGAGAAATAAGAGCTTTAATAAAGGAGGTTCAACAACAAGCTAGTCAAATTACAGAGCTTGAAAATCTGTGGCTTCTACATGACTTCTTGAGCGCTAGAAGGCATGAAATTGATGGGAAGTATGACTATAGATATTCCTCTCTAATTTTTGTTTTTGCGCTATTGATAAAAGAGGGATGGTTGCATAAGGATGAACTCGAAGGTTTGAATCCTGATAAACGTGCTAAGGTAGCTGCCTTGTCACGAATGTAGTCAGCAAAGCAAAAGCTCCAGTAATTCTTTGTTTGCTGGAAATTCCAAAAAACAAGAAAATCTGAGTTGGCGTTGCTGAATCGGAGTGTGAATTCATATTTTTTCACGATTTCGATCGGCAACGCCAAAAATTTACATCCAATCAAGATACTTAGTTTTTATTCAAAAATATTGAAACTCTTGCTATAAATAAATTATACTGCTCAAAAAATAAAAATAATTAACCTTAAAATAGTTCAATTTTTATATTTAATAAGCCAAAACTAAAAATTTAAATAAAGTATTAAACCCTTTTATTGAGATATCCAATTATTCAATAACTTATAAATCTAAAATCCAAAATTTATATTCGGCATTAAGTGCTAACGCTAATGGCTCGATCGTTATTAGGAAATGTTTTTGAAGAAACTAAATATGGACGAAAAATTGCAAAATCATGAATTTGATGGCGTTGTAAAATATACTGAGCAGCAGCAAGAAGAATTCCTGTACCATGTAACACAACTAAATAATTATCGGCATCAAGTCGATGGTTATAATAATTAGCGATATCATCAGGAATGTTAGAGATTACAAAATCATAATATTGAGAAGTCGCGGTAATAACATCAGCAATACCGCTGTTATTACCTGATTTTCCGGCAACAATAGTTAGTTGTTTCATAGGAAAATCATTTTCTTCCAAGTCACTTATGGCTTGTTCTAAATCTTCACGTTGAAAGAATAATCCTGCTGCATACTCATAACGTCTATTGAGGATGTTAGAAGAAACTGATGATATATTTGTATATTCCTCTTCACTCATAATGTTTGCACACTTAAATTGTTCAATATTTCAACGTACCTTTATCTAAGGAATCCCGATAATTCAGGTTATTCACAGGAATAGTTGCAATTGTCACTTCGGGTTACCTTAAGTAAGTATATCGATACCGTTAGCGGTTAATTTATTTTTAACCTTAGTGAGTACTCGATCGCGAAAATCTAGTGCATCCGCGCGACGGGGAGGATCGATCCACCAACGGCCGCGAATATTAACGGTAAAGTCTGCCAAGTGTACTACAATTGCATCCGGAGGGGGATCTCGAAGAATACCTTCAGTTTCACGTATCGCTTCGAGGATTAACTGTCTTGCAAGTTCGATATCATCTCCATAACCGATACCGAAATCATATTGGATGCGCCGATTTTCAAAAGCCGTATTGACAGTAACAGAATTAGTAAAAAGTTCGGCATTGGGAATAACAATTCGGCGGCCATCATAAGTTCTAATTGTAGTCGCTCGTGTTTCAATATTTTCTACAGTTCCTTCAAAGTTTTTAAATACTATTTGGTCATTAATTTCAAAAGGTTAGGTAAGTAAAATTAAAATTCCAGCTAGGAAGTTTTGCAAAATATCGCGGAAAGCAAAACCAACTGCTACCCCACTGATTCCCAACAATTGCACTAAATCGCCGATTTTGAAAGAGGCAGGACTTACGCAATTGTCACACAACTCGGGTGGTGCGTGACACTAAAACCCTTATTATTACGTTAAAAATCAAATTAAGTGTCACAGCACCCTACAGCAGAAATGTGCCAGTTGCGTAAGTCCTAAGAGGGAATAACAATTGTTAATGCTACAAACAAACCGACTAAGATTACCGCACCCTGTGCCAATCGCCCTAATACCATTCCCAAACTTCGAGCATTTCGACGATGGCGCGTCAGCCGTCTGATTAGTTTTTTAGGCGTTGCTGAAAAGAAGTATGAATTAAATTTTATGGATCGCCGAAAGCTATGTAGAGACGTTACATTGTAACGTCTCAAAATCTAAATTCATACCGGAATTCAGCAATGCCAAAATATGACATTGATTCGTTAAATAACGAAAATTATTTATTGTAGAGACGGCCATAACATCGCGTCTCTACACTGATATTCACGGGGAGCGAACAGCAATTCTCAAAATTTTAATTTTCTCTAGGATATAGCCCGATCAAAATTCTAGTTAAAACTAAAATTATCAGTCCATATTTGTGACATTACCCATCAGTTGATTTGCTGGCATATCCGTTCTTTCTTATTCAATATTTTCTTTTTCAATCCAAAGAAAAAGGATCGCGAAAATAGGAAAAGGTAGGATATAAAAAATTAAAGGAATCATTATCCAAGGCAACCAAGAAGCCGCGTATTCTCCTGTGAGTTGGGTGATATCTACCATGATTTTTTCTCCTGTTTAGATTATGTAAGCTGCAATCTCCAAAGTTAACAATTCCGATATCAAATATCAGCCAACATTAACTGCACCCCGAAGCATGGCATCTAAAGCATCAAAATTTTCTAGTAGCAAGTAAGCAAACACAGCACCACCCATTGAACCGATAAATATTCCACCATTAAGTTGGTTCCATTCTTCACGAGTTCGCAATGGTCTTTAAGGATCTTTGCAATAAGAGTTATAAGCCCCACGGGGATTTCCTTGAAAAGTACTCAAGGCGAAAATAGAGATACCCAAACATGCTGATACAGTAATAAAAATAGCGGTAATTAATCCACTTAAATTAGCTCCATGTGCAGTTTCGCGGAGTGGTCCAACTACAACCTCAGGACCTACTAGAAAATAACCATGAGCCATTCCAATTTCTAACCCTCGCATAAAAGGAGTTAAGCCTTTTCGATAGGCTGGTAAATTATTAATAAATGCTTTTGCTAGGGGAGAATCGTTGATAGGTGTGGATAGATTTGCAACAAAGGGATTGCCTTGATATGGTTTTATAATCTCTGTATCTATATTAGCCATATTCACCTTTTTTTTTGTTTGTTTGTATTTACTAAAAGCCCATTATTTATATTTTAAAATAAATCTATTTTTATAGTTGCAATTGTTATAAAAATCAATGGTATTGTTATTCATAAATTGAATTATAAATAAATGAAAATCATCTAAACATAGGAAAGTCCTCTAACCGTTAGGCTTTGGCTCTCAGGTCAGAGGAGGTCGAATGACAATTTGTAAAGTTTAAAATATATTTTCTGCTAAGTTAATATTATTTTGATACAAAAATAGATTATTTTTATTGAATGTAGAGACGTAGCAATGCTACGTCTTTCTATATTGCCACATCTCTACATTTTTAGAATACAAAAGAAAGTTGTTATTCTTAGAGTAATAATGGTTCTTTCAAAAACTTTCTTTGTCAAGGGTTCCCTTAAAAGTTTTTTCCTCCTTAGGACTTACGCAACTGGCACATTTTCCTTGTAGGGTGCTTGTACACTGCCTTATTTTTAAGGTAATAATCGGGGTTGTAGTGTCACGCACCACCCGAGCATTGTGACAATTGCGTAAGTCTTGCTCCTGAAAAAATTTTCATGGGAACCCGTCGGGTGCCCGTCAGCCGAATTTACTCGCCGTTGAAGCAATTAGAAATGCTCCATAGGTTGCAATATATCCAACCGTAAAATGAGTTAAGCCAACCAAACGAGCCTGAACAATAGATAAAGCAACAGGCTTATCTCTCCAGTAACCAAAGGATAGCGGTGTTTGTTCGTGTGCCCAAGCAAGAGTTTCGATTAATTCTTGCCAGTAACCCCGCCAAGTAATTAGGAACATGAAACTGACAGCCCAAGCTAAATGTCCAAGAAGAAACATTCAAGCCCAAACAGCTAGATTATTAGTACCGTATGGATTGTATCCATTAATTAACTGAGCAGAATTAGCCCATAGATAATCTCGGAACCAGCCCATCAAGTAAGTAGAATTTTCATTGAATTGAGCGACATTCCCTTGCCAAATCGCTAAATGCTTCCAGTGCCAGTAAAATGTTATCCAACCAAGGGTATTGAGCATCCAAAATATAGCTAGGTAAGAAGCATCCCAAGCAGAGATATCACAAGTACCGCCACGCCCTGGCCCATCACAAGGGAAGGAATAACCAAAGTCTTTCTTATCCGGCATTAATTTGGAACCACGGGCATCTAAAGCACCCTTAACTAAAATTAAGGTAGTGACATGCAAACCCAAGGCGATCGCATGGTGAACTAAGAAATCACCAGGGCCAATTGTCAAAAACAAGGAGTTCGCACCATTGTTAACTGCATCAAGCCAACCTGGTAACCAAACGTTAGCGTGGTTAGGCCATGCTGTGGAAGCAATACTATCTGGGTTTGACAACAAAGTATTAAACCCGTAGAGCACTTTACCGTGAGTTGACTGGATAAACTGAGCAAATACTGGCTCAATTAGCACTTGTTTATCCGCTGCACCGAAAGCAACTTCTACATCGTTGTGAACGTACAATCCTAAAGTATGGAAGCCTAAGAATAGAGACACCCAACTCAGATGAGCAATAATCGCTTCTTTATGCTTCAAAACTCGGTCTAACACATTACCCTTGTTCCTTTCTGGATCGTAATCTTTAATCCAGAAAATAGCAGCGTGGGAAAATGCCCCCACCATCAAAAATCCTGCTATATATTGGTGGTGAGTATATAGCGCTGACATGGTGGTGAAATCGCGAGCAATGAAAGCATAAGGCGGCATCGAGTACATATGCTGTGCCACCAAAGAACTCGCTACACCCAAAGCAGCTAACGCTAAGGACAATTGGAAATGTAAGGAATTGTTGACTGTGTCATACAATCCTTGGTGAGGTAAATTAAACTGTCCTTCCACCTTTTGCCCAAAGAAGTTCTTGGCATTGAGCATTTCCTTCAGATTGTGACCGATATTCCAGTTGGTACGGGACATATGTCCGGCAACAATGAAAACCACTGCGATCGCCAAGTGGTGATGGGCCATATCTGTCAGCCACAGGGACTCTGTTTGGGGGTGGAAGCCACCTAAAAAGGTGAGAATTGCTGTACCTGCACCTTCGTTCGTATTAAATACATGGTTAGCCGTATCTGGATTTTGTGCGTAAACACCCCAATTTCCCGTAAAAATGGTAACAATCCTGTTGGGTGTGGTGCTACAGCTAGAAAATTATTCCAACCAACATGAATACCCCGAGATTCCGGGATTGTAACGTGAATTAAATGTGCTGACCAAGCCAAAGAACTAATACCGAATAAACCTGCTAGGTGATGATTTAGACGAGATTCGTTGTTTTTAAACCAAGCAAGATTGGGACGGAATCGAGGCTTGAGGTGCAGCCATCCTGCGAATAAGAATACAGCCGCAAGTATTAAGAGAAACAATGAACCTGTATAAAGATCATTATTTGTGCGCATACCGATGGTGTACCACCAATGATAAACACCGGAGTAGCAAATATCTACAGGGTTATGGGCTCCAGCCTGAGTAAAAGCCTCAATTGCTGCTGGCCCAAATTGAGCATCCCAAATTCCGTGGGCAATAGGATGTACGTGGAGTGGATCTTTAATCCAGACTTCAAAGTTGCCTTGCCAAGCAACATGGAACAAAATACCCGAAGCCCACACAAAGATAATCGCCAAATGACCGAAGTGAGAAGCAAAAATCCTTTGATACAGATTTTCCTCCGTCATTCCGTCGTGACTTTCAAAATCGTGAGCAGTTGCGATCGCATACCAAATGCGACGAGTCGTCGGATCTTGTGCCAAGTCTTGGCTAAATTTAGGAAATTTAGTTGCCATAAACTTTCATTATTTTTGACTAAGGAAAAGTTATGAGTTTTATTGGGGTAGGGAGTGGGGAAAAACCACATTAGTTTTGCGTGGGTTTGTAACACCCAACCGGGAATGCAATTCACCGTCTAATAGCAGAAATCCTTGCACCCCACAAAATTAGTGTGTTGTAGAGACGTTATATATAACGTCTCCCAAATACAAGCGGAAAACCAACCAGCTGTTTCTTCATCCAAGTGCGCTCATTCGCGCCAAGAAGAATGCCCAAGTAGTGACAATACCTCCCAAGAGATAGTGAGCAGCTCCTACAGCTCGGCGGTGAACAATACTTAAAGCACGAGGCTGAATCGCTGTGGTAATTTTGAGCTTGTTGTGAGCCCAAACAATGGATTCGATTAGTTCTTGCCAGTAGCCACGCCCGCTAAATAAGAACATCAAACTGAAGCCAAAAACAAAGTGTTCACCCAAGAACATTAACCCATATCCAGAAAGGGCTGAATTGTAGGATGTAATTACTTGCGATGCTTGCGCCCAAAGAAAATCACGCAACCAACCGTTATTCGTAATTGACGACATGGCAAAGTTTCCGCCAGTAATGTGAGTAACTACCCCATTACTATCAACTGTCCCCCAGACATCTGACTGCATCTTCCAAAAGAAGTGGAAAATTACCATCGACAGGGAATTGTACATCCAGAATAAGCCTAAGAATACATGGTCCCAAGCAGATACCTGACAAGTACCGCCACGGCCTGGGCCATCGCAAGGGAAGCGGAAACCGAGGTTTGCTTTATCTGGAATTAAGCGCGAACTGCGGGCAAATAAAACACCCTTGAGCAAAACTAGCACTGTAACGTGAATTGTAAAGGCATGGATGTGGTGAATTAAGAAATCAGCCGTTCCCAGAGGTATAGGCATCATTGCCACCTTTCCACCCACGGCAAGAATACCGCCTCCAAAGGCATAGCTCACAGGCTCCTGTAAACCCGGGGCCGTCATTCCCAGTCCAGAGGTTTGTAAATTATTCAAGCCCCCAAACATATTGCCCAATGGTGTAGCCGGTTGCAACCCAAGATTTCCAATTGCCATTGTATGAATATGTTGTATCCACTGAGCAAAAACAGGCTGTAATTGAATTCCCGTATCCGAGAACATATCTTGAGGACGACCAAAAGCCCGCATAGTGTCGTTGTGACAATACATCGCAAAGCTGTGAAAACCGAGAAACTGACAAGCCCAAGCTAAGTGAGAGATAATTGCATCTCGGTGTCGAATTACGCGGTCGAGTACGTTATTATTATTTACTTTAGGATCGTAATCTCGCACCATGTAAATTGCAGCATGAGCGGCAGCACCGACTATTAAAAAGCCTCCAATCCATATATGGTGAGTAAACAGAGATACAACCGTGGCATAATCTGTTGCTAAATAGGGATAGGGTGGCATTGCATACATATGCTGAGCAACAATGATGCTCAAAGACCCCAACATTGCCAAATTAAGCGATAGCTGAGCGTGCCAGGAAGTCGTGAGGACTTGGTAAAGACCTTTATGACCTCTAGGGCCAATAAAGCTTAAGAATGGCAGCATATTCGGATTTCTCAGGTCATCGAGCATTAACTTAATATTATGACCGATGCCCCAATTAGTGCGGTACATGTGACCCGCAACAATAAACATTACAGCGATCGCTAAGTGATGATGTGCAACATCTGTTAACCACAACCCGCCAGTGGTAGTATTAAGACCACCATTGAATGTCAGAAAGTCTTTATATTTTCCCCAATTCAGAGTAAAGAATGGTACCACTCCACTGACAAAACCCCAATCCACATGAGGATATAATCTTCCCATCAAGCTAGGGTTCAGAATGAACTCGTGAGGTAAGGGAATATCCTTAAGAGCTACCCCTGCATCCAACAACTTGTTAGTGGGTAAAGAAACATGAATCAGGTGTCCGCACCAGCCCAAAGAACCCAAACCCAAAAGTCCAGCTAAATGGTGATTTAACATCGACTCGACATTTTGAAACCATTCCAGCTTAGGAGCACGTTTGTGATAGTGGAACCAGCCAGCAAATAACATCAGTGCAGCCATGACTAAGGCTCCAATGGCAGTGCAGTATAGCTGAAACGTGTTGGTAAATCCAGCACCCCGCCACATCTGGAAAAGTCCAGAAGTAATTTGAATACCGTGGAAACCATCACCCATATCAGCATTCAAAATTTCTTGACCAAATATAGGCCAGACTATTTGAGCGCTTGGTTTAATCCCAGTAGGGTTCGTCATCCAAGATTCAAAATTGGAAAACTTTGCACCATGATAATACATCCCGCTCAACCAGATGAAAACCACGGCTAAATGTCCAAAGTGAGCCGAGAAGATTTTGCGAGATACATCTTCTAAGTCACTGGTATGAGTATCAAAATCATGAGCCAGGGCGTGCAAGTTCCACATCCAAGTTGTGGATTTCGGGCCTTTCGCAAGGGAGCGATCGAAATGTCCTGGTTTCGCCCACTTCTCGAAAGAAGTAGGCACCGGCTCTTTATCGACTACTATCTTTACTTTTTGCTCTCGCTCTGGAGTTATTGTCATTATTATTGTCTCCTTTTTTAAATGGGTAATGGGTAATGGGTAATGGGTAATGGGTAATGGGTAATGGGTAATGGGTAATGGGTAATGGGAAATTGGTAATGGGTAATGAGAAATTAGAAATTGGAAATTAGTAATGTTTAATTGGAAATATGTAATGGATAAGTGAAAAATGTAAATT
>JBHJJJ010000078.1:0-24899 GCA_050042755.1 Rivularia sp. (in: cyanobacteria) | reverse complement strand
CGATCGCCACCGCCGAATAAGTCTTCAAATTGAAGTTCGTTTCCTACCTGGCGGATATGTTGTTGGTTATCTGGGTTTGCACCAAGGAAGCTAAAGTAAGCAATTGGATCGTTCCCATTTTCGTTATTACTGTTTGTTTCGCTCCATTCTTCTACGGTACCGTTGGCGATTAAAAATGGTACTAGAAGTACTCCCGTGCTTAATTGATCTGTAAGGTTTGCTGTATCGCGTCTCAATTCTAAATCTTCTACCCGTTGGTTTAAAGCTGCTTTTGCATAACCTTCATCTTCTGGGTTGATTAATTCACCCGTGAGACTATCTTTTACTGCACCATTGATATTTGCGATCGCATAATATCCAATAGAGTTGTTATAACCAGCTTCTGATGTAATGTCGGAGAAGTTTATAGTGACTGTTTCATCTATTTCATTGTCTCCATTTAAGTCGATTTCAGTTAAGTCTAGCAATCCTGCTGGAAATACTGAATCGGGATTATCGCTTCGGGCTTCGATTATAGGAATTATCTGTTCTTCTATTGGATTATCATTTCCAGCTTCGATTACAGGAATTACCTCTTCTTCTACAGGATTCTGATCTCCAACTTGAATTACAGGAATAACTTCTTCTTCTATAGGATTCCCATCTTCCTCTTGATTCACAGGAATAACTTCTTCTTCTATAGGATTGTCATCTTCCTCTTGATTCACAGGAATTACCTCTTCTTGTATAGGATTCTGATCCTCAGCTTGAATTACAGGAATTTCCTCTTCCTCTTCATTCACAGGTTGAGGATTTTCGCTTCCATCTAGAGGATTATCTTGTGGTGTATCTGGTACTGTTCCCGGAGGTGCATCATTTCCGCCAATCACTAAAAGATAGCCGTCGTTATTACCACCACTACTATCTTGTATAGCGTTGTGAGTAACTTGACTAGAATCAGTGGTTGTAAGTGCAGCAGTTTTACCATCGCGAGTTGCGACTACAACTCCACCACCATCTGAAATTGGTGTCCATGAAAGTCTTTCTTCAAAGTCTGGGCTGATAATAGCAATATATCCGTCAGCATTGGCTAAACCTAGGTAATCACCTACCGCTTGTCCTTCGATAGTCTGTTCATTTCGATTTGCAATTCCAAATGCTGCACCTCCACCCAGAATCACGGTACCGTCTTCTGTAGCTGTGATTGATTGGACGTTGACAGAGTTACCTTTACCGTTTGGAAGACGACCTAATAAAGATTGACCTTTTATTAACTCGCCATTTTCGAGGTCATAACGACCATACCAAACCATCTGAATTGAACCAACATTAGTAGGGGTGTTATAGTTGTCATTTTGGATTTTTCTATCGTCGGTAAGCTTCTCTGATAAATCATAAGGATCGCGATAAAAAATAGAAGAGCCAGTACCGCCATTGACGTAGTATGAAGAATATAGCTGTCCATCACGTCCGATCGCAACTCGGGTTCCTCGCGTATCAGCCTTCAAATTTTCTTGGGAGATGTCTTGGGCACTAAAGTCATAGTTGTTCCAGAGATTTTTTCCTTCATATGACCATGCTTGAGTGAACGCAACTTGCAAATTACCGTCTTTTTGGTCGTACCCCGTTGCAATAACCATACCTCCTTCTTGGTCGGTTACTGCTATATCATTAAAGTCACGATCGCTGCTATTTGTGTTCCACTGTTGCAATTCTTCTCCATTACTATCGAATAGTTTTGCTTTATCTCCACGAACGATGTCCTCTACAACACCGACTTTACCACTATCAGAGATAGCGATACGCGAAACGTTGCTCAGAGATTGACTCCATTTAACTTCTGTGCCATCGGCATTTAATACAGCAATTCCACCTTCGTAAGCAACAGCAATGTCTCCATTCTTGGAGACTTCTAAATCCGATACTATTCCCGGTAAACGAGTTATACTAAGAGCTTGATTGGTTTGAGAATCATAAACAACAATGCTTCCGTCTCCACCACTAAGAGGTTCAGTCTCTTCCACTCCGAGATTGGTGTTTCTTACAGAACCTCCTACAATGACAAAATTACCATCGGCAGAAATATCTACAGCATTAGCCAAATCATCTTCCGCACCACCCAAATAAGTAGCAGCAGAAATGTCTAAATTATTTGTAGGAGACTGAGGTAGAGCGTTATTTAGTACCGACGAGGAGGAATTTTGGCTTTGAAGATTACTCGGATCGAATTTATTGATTTGGGTAGCCATTTATCACTCATTTTTAATGAACTTCCATCGGTAGATAGCTCTGGATAACTGGCTCCCTCTGCTTGACTTTTGATACGTCGTTATTGGGGGGTATATAGGAATAAAATACTTTCAAATAGCACTGATTTGTCAACCCTTAGCACAGTTTAAAAAGTTGCCACATCAGTACAATTATCAGTATTTTAACCTGGATTATTGCGACTGTTTTTGATAGTTTAATATATTTTTTTTCAGATGGCATCAGTACCTAACTGCTGTTTTTTTTAGAATTTGCAAGTACTTAAATATACTAAAAACTCATATCTAAATTTGATGAAAAAATAGAATTATTTTGTAAAAAATTTATCTTTGGTCAGTAATTTTAATGAGTTAGGAATAAAGTATAGTTACTTATATAGTTTCCCGAAATACCCGAAATTCGCAAAAGTTCCTCAGTTGCGGAAACAGAATATCTGCCATAATTCACCTGCCGGCTTATTCTTGGTGAGAAGTAAGGGGTATGAGCATATACAGCAGATTTCATATAAATGAGGTACACATATATTCTTTATAAGGCAGGGAGCAGGGGGCAGGGGGCAGGGGGAATGTACCTCATCTACTTGCAAAACGCTGTAAGTTAAAATTCCCAAATTCTCCTCCCAAAAGTGGTAGCTTTTGAAAAATTAATGTAAGACTATGAAGTTACCTCAACCTATTTTTTCAAGAGGTGAGTTATGGCGATCGCTACAATAAATCCTGCGACAGGGGAAACTCTCAAGACTTTTGAGTCTTTGAGTGATGGGGAAGTGAGCAATGCAATTTCGATAGCCCATGAGGCTTTCGGGGATTACCGCAAGACAAGTTTTAAGCAACGCGCCTCGTTCCTACACAAGGCTGCTGATATTTTAGAGCAAGATAAAGCAGATTTTGCCAAGGTGATGACTTTGGAAATGGGTAAGCCCTATCAAAGTGCCATTGGTGAAGTTAAAAAATGCGCTTTGGTATGCCGTTATTATGCAGATAAGGGGCACGAATTCCTTGCTGATGTTTCAGTGGAAACCGATGCGAGTAAAAGTTTTATCAAATACCAACCATTAGGGGTTATTTTAGCGGTGATGCCGTGGAATTTTCCTTTTTGGCAGGTGTTTCGCTTTGTAGCTCCGACGCTGATGGCTGGTAATGTTGGTTTGCTCAAACATGCTTCTAATGTGCCTCAGTGTGCCTTGGCTATTGAAAATATTATTCAACAAGCGGGTTTTCCCCAAGGCGTTTTTCAAAGTTTATTAATAGGCTCTGACAAAGTAGCAAATATAATTGCTGATGAACGAGTAAAGGCTGCCACCTTAACAGGTAGCGAAGGTGCGGGAGCATCTCTTGCTGCTGCTGCTGGAAAACATATTAAAAAGACGGTTTTAGAATTGGGAGGCAGCGATCCATTTATAGTGTTAGAAAGTGCTGACTTGGAAGCCGCAGCACTCACGGGTACTACAGCACGAATGTTGAATAACGGACAATCTTGTATAGCAGCCAAACGATTTATTGTTGCCGAATCTGTTGCTGACAAGTTTGAAAAATTGCTTTTAGAAAATTTTCAGGCATTGAAAATCGGCGATCCAATGGAGGAGGATACTAATATTGGTCCTTTAGCGACTGCCGATATTCTCAAAGAATTAGACGAACAAGTGCAAAAATCTGTAAATAGTGGTGCAAAAGTATTGCTGGGAGGAAAGCCTTTATTGAACATGAAAGGTAATTATTATACGCCAACAATTCTTACGGATATCTCCCCCGATTCTGCCACAGCTAAGGAGGAATTTTTTGGCCCGGTGGCGATGTTATTTCGGGTTAAAAATATTGATGAAGCGATAAAAATTGCTAATAATACTCCCTTCGGTTTGGGTGCGAGTGCTTGGACAAATAACACCGAAGAACAACAGCGTTTAATCTATGAAATCGAGGCAGGGGGAGTATTTATCAACGGCTTAGTAAAATCCGATCCTCGAATGCCCTTTGGTGGTATAAAACTTTCTGGGTATGGAAGAGAATTAAGTATTCAAGGCATACATGAGTTTGTCAATGTTAAAACTGTGTGGGTGAAATAATTTCGTTAGTTGTTAGTTGTTAGTTGTTTGAACATCTACTATCCACTAACTCCTAACTTCTAACTCCTAACTCCTAACTACTTGAAACTTGGGGAATGACAATGGATACGGCAGAATTACTAGTCAAGTGCTTGGAAAATGAAGGGGTGGAATATGTATTTGGACTCCCTGGTGAAGAGAATTTGCACGTTTTGGAGGCTTTGAAAAAATCTCCGATTAAGTTTATCACTACCCGCCACGAACAAGGTGCGGCTTTTATGGCTGATGTCTACGGACGTTTGACGGGGAAGGCTGGAGTGTGTCTTTCTACACTTGGACCTGGTGCAACTAATTTAATGACTGGCGTTGCCGATGCAAACCTCGATGGTGCGCCAGTGGTAGCGATTACCGGACAGGTGGGAACCGATAGAATGCATATTGAATCCCATCAATATTTAGATTTAGTAGCAATGTTTGCTCCAGTAACTAAGTGGAACAAACAGATTGTCCGCCCTAGTATTACACCGGAAATTGTGCGGAAAGCTTTTAAACGAGCGCAAAGAGAAAAACCCGGTGCGGTACATATTGACTTACCGGAAAATATTGCTGCCATGCCAGTAGAAGGTAAGCCCTTAGGTAAAGATAATATAGAAAAAAGTTTTGCTTCCTTTAGAACTATTCGGGCTGCTGCTGCTGCAATTTCTCAAGCTACAAATCCGATAATTTTAGTTGGAAATGGAGCAATTCGTGCAAAAGCCAGCGATGCGGTAACTCAATTTGCTACCGAATTAAATATTCCGGTTGCCAATACTTTTATGGGTAAAGGGATAATTCCTTATACCCATCCCTTGGCTTTATGGACAGTAGGATTGCAGCAAAGAGATTTTAGTATTTGTGGTTTTGATAATACCGATCTAGTCATTGCAATTGGCTACGATTTAATTGAATTTTCGCCAAAAAAATGGAATTCCGATGGTAAGATTCCTATTATTCATATTGCTACAAAGTTAGCAGAAATTGACAGTAGTTATATTCCCGAAGTGGAAGTAGTCGGCGATATAACTGACTCTTTGAATGAGATTTTAAAGGTAGCAAATCGAGACGAAAAAGACGCACCTTATGCAATTAAACTAAGGGAAAATATTCGTGCGGATTACGAATATTATGCCAAAGACGAAGAATTTCCGATTAAACCGCAAAAATTAATTTACGACTTGCGGCAGGTGATGGGGCCAGAAGATATTGTTATTTCTGATGTAGGCGCACATAAAATGTGGATTGCCCGTCACTATCACTGTCATAGCCCCAATACTTGTTTAATTTCCAATGGTTTTGCAGCCATGGGAATAGCAATTCCCGGTGCTTTAGCCGCAAAATTAGTTTATCCCCAGCGTAAAGTTGTCGCCGTAAGTGGTGACGGTGGTTTCATGATGAATTGTCAGGAATTAGAAACAGCTTTGCGAGTCGGTACGCCATTTGTAACCTTAATTTTTAATGATGGCGGTTACGGCTTGATTGAGTGGAAACAGGAAAATCAATTTGGCGAAGGTAGTGCATCTTTTATCAAATTTGGTAATCCCGACTTTGTTAAATTTGCCGAAAGTATGGGATTGAAAGGTTATCGAGTTGAATCGGCTACCGATTTCGTTCCGATTCTTAAAGAAGCCTTAGCCCAAGATGTACCGACGGTGATTGATTGCCCTGTAGATTATCGGGAAAATATGCGGTTTACCAGAAAAGCTGGAGATTTAAATTGTGCAGTGTAATTCCTAGAAATTAAATATATCACCGCGAAAAATGTAGAGACGTAGCAATACTACGTCTCTTGTCAAAACCGAAAATTGTTATATAGTATTCTAAAATCATCCGCCAACTTGAAAGCTAGTTTTTCAAAAAATCAGCTTTCTCAACATAAAAAATTCTGATAAATAATATAGGGCGGATACGATTAGAGTTACGAATGTATTATTTAATCTTGAAAAAAATCTTAGCAGATAGTTTTCTAAGAAAGCAGTAAAAAAAGGTTTTTATATCCAATGGATGAAAAACGTCTCCAAGCTTATTTCGATATCATAAATCAGCTACTTGCAAATGCTAGCAGCGATGAAGTTGAAGAAACAACTTTAAATGCCTCCCCCGAATACGTAGACGCGGGGTTAGTAGAGACGATGATAGAGGTAGGGCGGTTTTTTTCATAGGAAGGCAATGAAGATGCTGCGGAGTTTTTGATTAGTGCTGCAACTCAACTAGCTGATGCTCTGGGATTATCATTATCAGATTTTAGTGCCGAAAATCAAGGCGATTTGTTAATCCAAGCCCTATTAGTTACCGAAGAAACCGAAGGTAACCCAGAGGTAGTATACCCTTTACTACAAAATAATCTAGAATTACTCGATGATAAATTAGCCGAAGTATTACGAAATTGGGGAATAGATGCAATCTCCCAGTCAAGCGATTCTCAAGCAGAAGACATCGCTGCAACTATTGGTATTTTTAGCAGCTTGATTCAGGAATTCCCTTTGGGTAAGCGCGTTGATAATCTCGAAATTGCCATCGCCGGTTATGAAGTGGTAAGTTCTGTATTTACTTCTGCCAATTATCCCGAACAATGGGCGGCGACTCAATATAATTTAGGAAATGCTTACTGCGATCGAATTCGCGGGCAAAAAGCGGAGAATATTGAAAAGGCTATTTATTGTTTTGAAGCCGCACTACAAGTTTATTCCCGCGAAACATATCCCTACGAATGGGCGATGATTCAAAACAATTTGGGTACTGCTTATAGTAATAGAGTCAAAGAAGATAAAACAGAAAATATTAACAAAGCCATCTCTCATTACGAAGCTGCATTGCAAATTCATACCCAAGAAGCATATCCAGAAGAATGGAAAATGGCTCAAAATAACCTCGCCGCCCTACGTCAGCAAAAAGGAAGTAAATTTTAAAACAATTTTTTGTTCTCCCTTCAGACGGTGCAACTGCTATTGAAATCGAGCTATACTGACCAACATCAACCCTTTAACAACAAATAACTGTCGCTGTGCAAACATTTGACTTTACTACTCTGAGTGCAGTTTGCAGCGATATCCGTGCTAACTGGCTACCATCGCGCTTGGAACAAGTTTACCAGCGCTCGCGCCACACTATTGCAATTGCACTCCGTACTCTCAAAGGGCGGGGTTGGCTGGAAGTTTCTTGGCATCCCCAAGCTGCTCGCATTCATATCGGCTCTCCACCACCGCGATTGCCAGATACATTTACCTTCTCTCAACAATTAGTTCACCAGTTGGGTGGTTTAGCATTGGTGACAATTGAGACAATCGCTCCTTGGGAACGTGTTGTGGATCTACAATTTGCTCGTCGCCCTGGAGAGCAAGCTTTATATCACTTGTATGTCGAAATCATGGGCAAGTATAGCAATGCGATTCTTACGGATGCCAAGAATTTAATTATTACCGTCGCTCGCCAAATCAACGCACAAAAATCAAGCGTTCGCCCTATTTTAACCGGAGACGTTTACGAAAAACCACCCAGACTTACTACTACAATTCCTAGTTTGGATGAATCCCAAGAAGATTGGCAAGAAAGGATAAGCTTGATACCCGGAGCAATCAAGCGTCAGTTACCTAAAAATTATCGTGGTGTTTCTCCCGCTCTGGTACAGTCGATGCTTTTTGCGGCTAATGTTAGTACGGAAAGTACAACCGAGAACTTTACATCTGGGGAATGGCAACAACTATTTAAGCGATGGCAAGAATGGCTTAAAGCTTTACAATCCGAGAATTTCCAACCCGGTTGGACTCAAACTGGTTACACTGTACTTGGTTGGGGTGTAGTTGAAACAACTGATGATATTCAAGAATTACTCAACCGTTACTATACCGACAACTTCAATCAACAAACATTTTCTCAACTACGGCACCAACTTATTCAGAAATTGAGTAATATTTTGGGAAAATTGCGCACCAAAGCTCAAACCTTTGAAAAACGCTTGCAGCAGTCATCGAGCGCAGATGAATATCGCTCCAAAGCCGATTTATTAATGGCTTATCTGCAAGAATGGCAACCGGGGATGGAAGAAATGACTCTGGCTGACTTCGAGACGAATGAGCCAGTAAAAATTAAACTACAACCCGATAAAAATGCCGTACAAAATGCTCAAAACCTTTACAAACAGCATCAAAAATTGAAACGCGCTCGTACCGCCGTAGTTCCTTTACTAACAGAAGTAAATGCCGAAATTGAATATTTAGAACAAGTCGAAGCAGCAATTTGTCAAATTGACAACTACCAAACGTCTGAAGATTTGCAAGCCTTGGAAGAAATTCGCGAGGAATTAATTGCACAAAAATATTTAGAAGACTCCGAATATCGCAGACGTAGTTCTAATGGTACGACAACAAACTTTTATCGTCACCAAACACCAAGCGGTTTTGACGTATTAATTGGACGTAACAACCGCCAAAATGACCAATTAACTTTTCGAGTAGCCCGAAATTATGACTTATGGTTCCACGCTCAAGAAATTCCCGGAAGTCACGTACTACTAAGATTAGAACCCGGTGCCATACCCGAAGAAAATGATTTACAATTTACCGCCAATCTCGCAGCTTACTATAGCCGCGCTCGTCAAAGCGAGCAAGTACCAGTAATTTACACCTAACCCTAACACGTTTACAAACCGATAGGAGCCAAACCAGGAATCGCTATTTACAAACAAGAAACTATACTTTGGGGAAAACCGCAGCTTTTAAATAGTTAGGATTTAGTACCACCGGAGTTCGGAATCTACCCATCATTTACTCAAACCCAAAGCTCATAATCCGCAAAATACATTGAATTCTTCTTAAAGATAGAGGGACAATATCTGTTTAAATATCTTTTTTTAGTAAAAACTCCAGAAAAATCTGTACCACCTGTTACAATATTGTAAAGAAAGATTACCCAATGCGTTTTGGGGACGCGAAAACTTGGGTTTGACTTTATTGAGAAGACAACGTTAATACAAAATCATTAACCAGCTGTGGGAAGCTGGTTTTTTTTATAGAAAGGCATTATGTGTTACCTTGCCACAAAAGTACTCCTGGCGAGGTGGAATGACAATTGCAATTGGTTTTAATATTAACCTAACTATTTTGCCCGGTCTGGTAAATAGGCTGTGGTCTGCAATAGTGAATACACGTAGTAGATATTTTAGTTATACCATAAATAAATTTCTTTTGTCTAAAAATCAGTTAATACCCTTAGCCTGTTCGCACCACTTGTGAGGTTTCAGTATTTGTGTCGTAGTCTATAGAACCCCGGAAGGTATCTTTACCTTCCGGGGTATAATACTGCCGAAATTGGACAACTCATCAATTTACAATCCCTCTACCTCTGGGATAATCAACTGAGTAATTTACCGACCGAAATTGGACAACTCATCAATTTACAATCCCTCAACCTCAACTGAAATCAAATAAGTAGTTTACCAGAAACAATTCAAAAACTCACCAAACTAAAAAAACTGGATTTACGTGGGAACCCAGTCCCAATTCCACCGGAAATTTTGGATAGTTGTTTATCACCAATTACCTATTACCCATTACCAACCTTTACAGATATGATAAGTGCTTAACCGAACATGACCCGGATTCCTCATTCGCACCAACAACTGAAAAATATCGCAATTAGCCGACTACGATTATATACATGAACGAAAAGAGCGGTGGTAAAAAAAGTCATGCTTCAACTTACACCTAACAAATTGCAGCAAAAAGAATATCCCATCGGTCATTTTCTTATTGGTATACCCGGTAGTGGTAAATCAACTTTTGCTAAATTACTATCCCAACTAGGGAATTATCAAATTATTTCTACAATGGTGCAACTGGTGGTGTAATTAATATTATTACTAAACGTGCCGATAGGGATAGAAGGAAGAACTTTAGTCATGGTATTGCATGATTTAAAGCAAGCTTGTCGCTTCACTCTTAGTGAATAGTGAGTAATAACAAGGCTTTGGAGGCAGTTTACATGTAGTAATATAGTTGGTTTTATTTCTGCTGACCTACTTATGTATTTATAAAAACTTGAATTGACTCCACAGTAAAAGCTAGAGTTATTAAAAAGTTGGCTTTTAGTAAAGCTAACAACAATTAACTTTGTTATTGGAAATTTATTAAATTTATTATTAGAAACTTGTTCGATCATTACCTTTAATTACTGGTCAAATCCTCTTCTAAATTATTTTCTTCATTCATTGCACGAGAACAAGCCCAATTATCAGGTATGACTGCGGGGAAACCCTCCCCTATTGCTTCCGGACAAACTGCATAAATTGTTAACTGACAATCAATCAATTCTAAACCAGATTTTTCAACTTGTTTCATAGCTTGTTTGAGAACAGTTGAATTATCAAATTCTATTGTTTTGTTACATTGAGCGCAAACAATGTGATGGTGATGGTTAGGGGCAGTTCTATTTAATTCATAGTGTTTATGTACTTCTGCTAATTCTAACTCTCTAACTATTCCCATACGTGTCATTAACTTTAAAGTTCGATAAATAGTCGATAAACTAATTCCTTCTCCATGCTTTTCGAGCAATTCAAACAAGTCGTCTGCGCTTAAATGTTTTCCTGTTGGTAGATTTTGAAATACTCGTAAAATTACCTCGCGCTGCGGGGTCAATCGCCACCCTTTTGCATGAAGTTCTGCTTTTAGGGAATCTGAAGTATACATATAATCATTCCTTAATCATTAGTATTGCTTACATAATAATAATCATTTTAGGGAAAAAAGTAATGCCTTCTTAGTAGTGTTTTATTAGATACTGCTGCATTTGATCATTATTGCTTCTTATTTTGGAGTAAACAGAGCATTTGGTTGATGCTCTCGAATTAAATTTAGGTTCTATTGTAGGGCAATCATCAGAGGCTAGGGAGAAAGCCATATCAAAGTCTATCTCGTGCAAAAGGTTCTCATGCTTCCAAACGAATACTAACTCGCATCACACATTTGTAATTCCGCAGGAGAAAATCATGATTCAGGCAATAGATTCAGAACAGGTGTTGGTCACAAATCTCGAACAATTCATGACTAAAGCCGACAAATCTTTGGCGACGCTACGCGAACGAGAAATGATGCAAGAACTGAAAAATCTGTTATCAGAAATTAAAAATATTGAATCTTCAAGCAGTTTTGGCTTGATTTTGGACTACATTAGATTTAATAATCGCCTTGAGCATTTTATCACTTGCCATTCTTGCACCTGATAAATTCCTCGCTGTCGGTCCAATTTGTAAAGCCGCTAACCCACCCATAATAAATAACGAACAATCGCGCCAACGTAAGTTATTATCTAAAACGGGTAAACCATTAATTACAGGTATTGGATATGCTTGCAAAACTTCCTTTAATAAAGGTTCAGAATTGACATCGAAACGGGTTCCCGTAGATAACCAAATACGATGAAATCTTTCTTGCTTACCATCAGTAAATTTCACCAACCATTGATTATCTATCCACTCAACCTCAACAACTTGCGTGTTTTCCTGAATTATCAACTTACCATTATGCGCTTGTCGTCTTAACTGCGTTACCATTGCAGGAGTCATAGAACCCCCATTTCGCGCTTGTTGAATCATTTCAAAACGCTTTGCAAAATCTGGTTCTGCATAAAATCCTTTGAGATATTTTGGCCCCAACCAACCAGCATCCGCATCAAATATCTTTTCCTGTAACTGTCGTCGCATCGATATCTGCACGAACGCACCGCGAGACATTGCACCTACCGCTAAATGTCCGCTTGTTAACCCTCCACCAATAATTAATACTTTTTCACCAGCTAAATATAGCTTACGTAAATCTACTGCGTGAGAATGACAAAGTTTATCTTCCGGATAATTTTGGTTAATTTGACTTATCCAATTAGGTATTTGTAGTTGACTGCTACCAGTTGCTAATACTAGACGACGAGCTAAGATTGATTTTTCAGAACCCAACCACAAACGAAACCGCGATCCGAAAGGACTATTCAATGGTTGAATTCGAGTTATCTTTTCACCAGTAACTATATTCCCTAAATCCCAACGACGAATTACATCCTCACAAAAATCATTAAATAACCGAGTTCCCGGTAAATCATAGGGAGGAAAAAATTCAGAAGAGCGAGACTCTGCAAATTTACGTAATCCAAAAGGATTGGGGTCTGGATGATGAACCGCAGGAGAGCGTAAATGCGGTATTTCCAATGCCTCAAATTGATGCTCCCACTGACTCATCCATTTTCCACTCGGGTCAAACACCGCAATTTTTGAACGGATTTTCTGACGTTTCTGTAGTAGATGAGTAACTAAAGTCAGAGCGTGAACCCCAGCACCGATAATTGCTAAATCGATTTTCCTCAAAATGTGTGGTGGATTAGATTCCATAAAAATAAATTATAATGATAATCGTTATCATAATAGCATTCTTATTTTGCCTCTTATCAAAATTTTGATACTACAAATCTTGCTTATTGAGCAACCCTACGCTTCACAAGAAAACACGCGGTAAGCGGGAAGCCCAATGTATGCACGACTTGAGAGGGAAGCGACATTCGCTTCATTTATTCGCCGTGTTCTTCTATGTCAACCGTGGTGTGGGTCTTCAATATACTTTTTGATTACATGACTGCAAACGTTGCCAACAGTGCTTATAAAATAACTATTTGTCCATAGCGAAGGGAGTTTCTTAAGGTTTGGGAACTCCCTTCGTAAATAACAGCTTGAGCGACGAGCGACCTTTACTCACATCTTGCGCCTGGTGAAATGAATGTTAAAACCACAACTACGTGCAAGAGGAATCAAGCGCTCAATATCAAGTAAAAGAAGAGACACTCAAGGTGATTTAATTGTTAGAGTCTATGATACCGCAATCAATTTAAACTCAAATGTTTTAGTTATATTCTCAAATCATCTATTTTGAGAATAACAATCCATCACAATAATCTTTGATTAAGAACATGATTGATGTAAGAAGGAGAAGGATTAGCGAGGATTAGTATAGTAAAAGAAAAGAGCAATTAATCAACTATACTGAAGCCCATTGATGTGGATAAACAAAAGTTTTTTGAACATAAAAATTTTCTTTTTACCTAATAATAGATACTTGAAATTTAATGAATAAACTATTTCTAGTCTAGAATTGTGAACAGAGACTATGTAATTATATTGCCCAGTCTTTCAGTATGGATAATGTCAAAAAGTAAGAGGATAAATCAAATGAACAATAATCATAGAAGTCAACTGGAAATTAACGATTTAATCGGTGATGCAGTGAATAATGCAGTTGCACGACGAAATCAAATAGATTCAGAATTGTCAGTACTATCTGATGAACAGGTAATAGGTATCGCTGGTGGTCAGAGACTTGCTATTTCTCTACCAATTATACTTGGTATTATCATGCCTTCTACAAAAAAATTAACTTACTAATTTCTAGAGGCTTGTAGATGGAAGAATGTAGACAAGAAAGAACCACACTTTGCCCTAGTGCTAGAGCAGAATCAGGGAACAGTGTTGTCTTCGGTGTGATTAGCGGGACTGTGGAAGAACCCCAAGTAGCTTATCTGAACGAACCACAGCCTGTTACAGATGAATTGATAGCAAAAGTAAGTCCAGTTACCCCTGCTGAAGTCTTTCGGACAGCATCCCCTTGTGCAAAATCAGGTTGTCTGCATTTTGACGGCAAAGATTGTCGTCTAGCAATGCGAATTGTAGAAAAAATGTCAGCAGTAGCAGAGGAATTACCACCTTGTTCCATAGGTCAAGATTGGGCGTTGCATAATTGAAGTATGAATCTGGGTAAATGCTATGGAATGTCCAAAGTGTGCATCGACTCACATACGCAAAAACGGAAAAAAGAAAAGTAAGCAAAACTACATTTGCGCTGATTGCGGTCGTCAATTTATTAATAATTATGATTAACTAGGTTATTGTGAAGAAATAAAACGTGAATGTCTAGAAATGTACGTCAATGGTTTAGGATATAGAGCTATAGAAAGGCTGAAGAAAGTACATCATACTACCGTAATAACCTGGGTTAAAAAACTTGGCGAATCGCTCCCAGCTGCACCAGAAAATAACGAAATACCAGAAGTTACACAGGTTGATGAATTAGAAACTTTTGTTGGTCAAAAAAAACAAATTTTGGCTGTGGACAGCAGTAAATAAGCACAGTCCAGGCATATTAAGGTGGGTTTTGGGGGACAGAAGTTCTGAAACATTTAAAATTTTATGGTCAATGATAAGATGTTGGCATTCTTATTTTTATGTAACAGATGCCTATCCGGTTTATCCATGTTTTATTAATGAAGAAGACCACATTGTTAGTAAAATCTATATGACAAGAGTTGAAGGTGAAAACAGCCGTTTAAGACATTACTTAGCTCGACTTCATCGCAAAACTTTTTGTTATTCTAAATCCGAATAAATGCTGAAATTATCAATTAAGTTAGTAATAAATCTTCGTTTAATTATTCAACCTACCCTACTTCTGTGGTTAATTTATCCTTGGCTGGATATTTTACCAAATTCTAATTTGTTACTTGGATTTAATCATTTAATTGCTGCAATTAATCAATGTAAACCATTTTATTATTCTGGATAAACTGGCTTAGTTATTATTACTTGAATCCGGAAAGTGACAGAAGAGGGGTAATTTCTAATTCCATTTGAGAATTAATTTGTGGAAGGTGGGCTAGGGCGTGTTTTCAAACTCGTTATATCCTAGAAAAAGTAGTGCGATAGCCCTAAAGGGCGACGCCTTCGGCGTATCGCAGGGTGTATTCATGAATCGTGGGGATTTAAGTAATGAACAGTGGGAACGGTTAAAACCGTTACTGCCGCCGCAAAAACCACATACAGGAAAACCAAACAACGACCACCGCACAGTTATCAATGGAATTTTATGGGTGTTAAGAACGGGGGCACCGTGGCGAGATTTACCTGAGACTTATGGAAAGTGGGAAAGCGTTGCAACAAGATTTTACCGATGGCAGAAAACCGGAATCTGGAGTCAAATACGAGAAAATCTACAGGAAATCGCTGATAAGCGAGGAGATATTGATTGGGAGGTTCACTACGTAGATGGGACTGTTATACGGGCACATCAACACGCCGCAGGGGGTAAAAAAGGGTTACAATTTCCGTAAAAAAATGGGCAGGCTTCATAAACCAATTAATTAGTGTAGCAACCGGCATCTTCCACAAAAAGCCTGCCCATTTTTTAAGGCTTCATCTCGGGGCGAAGAAGACGAAAAACTAGGTCGTTCTCGTGGTGGATTCAGTACAAAAATACACATTCGTTGTGAGGGTAAAGGTAAGCCGATAACATTTCTTCTTAGTCCTGGTCAGCGTAACGAGTCGCTTTTTCGCAGAACTTTTAATGGAACAAGGTTCAGTTAAGCGTTCTGGGCGAGGTCGTCCACGCATTCGTCCTTTAAGACTGGTTGGAGACAAAGGTTACACGGGTCGTCGAATCCGTAATTACCTCCGTCGCCGTGGTATCCGTCTAACCATCCCAAGACTAAGCAATGAACCGCGACGCGGTTCATTCAACCGAGAAATCTACCGTCAACGTAACCTTGTGGAGCGTGCTATCAATCGAATCAAGCAATTTCGACGTATCGCAACGCGATACGAAAAGCTTGCCCAAAATTATACTGCCATGTTGACGATACGCGGAGCGTCGCCCCTTTAGGGGCTATCGCACTAATTTTATTATGGTTATAGTTTGAAAACACGCCCTAGGGTTCCCAAGAAATATTCAAGTCAGAGCGAAGATTTTCCAGTATATTCTTTAACTAATCGAATTAAATCAGAACTACCAGCCCTCAGAGCTTGACCACCCACAAGCCAACAAGTATTAATTAAATCTTATCAAATACCATTGACGTAGCGCACATGACCGGGTAAGTTATCAGAAGTATTAGTTAAACATCTGCTAAACCAACTTGGTTCTCTTAAAAAGTCGTAGCCTTCCACATAAGCTTTAATCCAGTGATTGCCTAAGTCCACGACACTTTTAAATAATTTACGGTTTTTACGAGGAATCTTAATCTGGGTACAATTGGGTACATTCTCTGTTTTCATCGCCTCAAACCCTGATTAAAAGGTTACTTTTAAAATGTTACATGAGATATACCCAATAGGGTACTTATGGGTACGAAAATTATCATATAGATATTTTCGTCCCAGATTATAACTGCCATATAATTAATATTAATTACTGTGGGCGCTTATTACTTAATTAATATTGTAAAATCAATTCTTTAGAGGAATGTTTAGAGTATTCACATTTATATCGCTGTACGCCCTTCTTTCAATGCTCCCTGATAATGGTGCTATAACCGTAATATACGCACTTAAAACGGGCTTATTTTTTTCTATATTTGGGGTAGATTTAATAGAAACAACTATTTTTTAAGTATTTGTACTCATTGAACCTTTTTAAAAAGGTGCTAACTCAATAGGATTCAGTTCACGAAGGAAGAGCCGAAGTTCCGAAGTTGAACTCACCAAAACGGCGGAATTTCCCATCGCTCTTAGTGGTTTAGTTTTCGTACTCCCTCTCTGTAAAAATATCTTATGCCTTGCTGGTTCAATACTGCTGGTCCTTGTAAAGCAGATATTCATTATATGCTACCTCCGACAGTCCGCTTACCAAATTTAGAGCGGCTGATTGCTCAGCAAAACTATTTTGTTATTCATGCACCTCGGCAAACTGGCAAGACTACTGCAATGTTGGCTTTAGCACAACAACTAACTGAAAGTGGTAACTATACTGCTGTGATAGTTTCTGCCGAAGTTGGCGCACCTTTTAGTCATGAGCCAGAGAAGGCTGAACTAGCAATTCTTGATGCTTGGCGCTCCCGTGCCCAGTTATATTTACCCCCAAATTTACATCCACCACAGAATTGGACACAAGGGAATCCAGGACAACGAATACAAGCAGCTTTACTTTCTTGGGCGCAAGTTTCACCAAGACCCCTAGTACTTTTTATTGATGAAATAGATTCTTTACAAGATGAAGCTTTAATTTCTATCTTACGGCAGTTACGTGATGGTTATCCCGTTCGTCCCCAAAATTTTCCTATCAGCGTGGGATTAATTGGTTTACGAGATGTTAGAGATTACAAAGTAGCAAGTGGGGGTAGTGATAGATTAAATACCGCAAGTCCTTTCAATATAAAAGTTCGCTCCGTTACCCTAAGAGATTTTAGTTTCACAGAAGTTAAAGAATTATATCAGCAACATACCAACGATACAGGACAAATCTTTACACCTCAAACAATTGAAACTGCATTTGAGTTAACTCAGGGACAACCTTGGTTGGTAAATGCTTTGGCTAAAGAAATTGTGGAAGAAATGGTTACGGATAGGAATATAGCCATTACACCAGAGCATATGCATGAAGCTAAGGAAGTATTATTAAAAAGGCAAGATACTCATCTTGATTCCCTAGCAGAAAGACTACGAGAACCGAGAATCAAAGCTATTATTGAACCAATACTAGCAGGTTTGGAATTGGGAGATATTCCTTCCGATGATATCCAGTTTTTGATTGACCTGGGCTTATGTAAAATGAACCCTTTGGGAGGATTAGACATTGCTAACCCTATTTACCGTGAAGTATTACCCAGAGTATTAACGGTGACACCTATGGCTTCTTTGCCTCAAATTTCACCTAGTTGGTTAACTGAAGATGGGGAATTAGATGCCGATCAATTATTACAAGCTTTCCTCGCATTTTGGCGACAGCATGGAGAACCTTTACTTGGTAGCACTGCTTACCATGAAATTGCACCGCATTTAGTGATGATGGCATTTTTACATCGCGTGGTAAACGGTGGTGGAACTTTGGAAAGAGAGTATGCGATTGGACGCGATCGCATGGATTTATGTTTGAAATATAGGAATACGACTCTGGGAATTGAATTGAAAGCTTGGAGAGATAAAAGGGGAGATCCAATGGAATCGGGTATTGAGCAATTAGATTCCTATTTAGCAAGATTGGGGATAAGCTACGGTTGGTTAATCATCTTTGATTTACGTAAAAAAGCTTTACCCATACAAGAGCGTTTAAGTAGTCAGGTTATGACTACTAACAATGAACGTTCCATTGTTATTGTTCGAGCTTAAATTTCTGGTTTTGGAGGTTTTTACTGTACATATTATTAATTTTCTGGAACTGCCAGCAGTGGAGTAAATGCGTAATCACATTTTTTACATCGATAACTTTGATGTTTTTTACCGTCAGCCAAAAGTTGAAATCCGTTTTTTAATAGTTCCTTTGATTTGCAACGCCGGACATTTAAAACTCGGACTTTTATATTTTGGCTTTCTAGTTTCTTGGTTTTCTAGTTCTGGAATTATTACATTGATCTTTGCAATCGCTTCTTTTTTCGCTTCTTCTCCACGCATATCATACATAGCGGTAGTAAATCCTTATCTACAATACTTTATAGGGATATCATCTTACAGTAACGAGACACCATTTGATGCCTCAATGCTAGTTTACTTTCCTCAACGGATAGGAGTAGAGCTAGTCAACAAGATACCCCATCCCCAAGTTTCCGCCACTTTATCAGCGCTGCTTCCCATTTCTTCCTAGCTGCTATTAGTTATTCTGCTGTTCCTTGTTGAAATAACAGTGTCCCTTCTTCCGTTAACTTTTGTGCTTCAGCACGAGTCGCATTCGTCTGTGAACTCCCTCCTTGCTGAGCAATAATTTTCAAATTTCGCCCAGCATATACAGTCCCCACATCGTTTATCAAAAATACAACAAAAGCGCGATGCATTAGAACTTTAATATTTTGTTTCTTCATGACTAATGAGTTTTTATTTCAAGTAATTTTAAATACCTATAAATATCTATTATCAATATATTGACTCATTTACTATTTCAGCAGGGTCAGCGTTATCAAGCTCTATTTACGGTATATGTATGACAAGCTATAACAATGGTTTGGCTTTGGGATAAATATAGCGTTAACCAGTTAAATTCAATTTAAATTCAATCAAATCCGGTTAAATTTTGAAACTGAAGTTTGATACAAAGTGAAGTTGTTTTATCAAAAATCATCCATTAATACTTGTGTAAAACAAAAAAGTTGGAGATTAGTTATCCTATTTTTATTTATCAATTATTCCGGTTCACCAATCAATGTAAACGCAGCCCAATCTATCGGTTTGGGATTAGTTTTCATGGTTATCAACATCGCTTTACGTAACGAAGCCGCTTTATCTCCTGTTTTCTCCCATTGACGATAAAATTCACTCATCAATTGCGATGTAGAATCATCTGGAATTTTCCACAGCGAAACAATTACACTTGATGCACCAGCAGTTATCAACGAACGAGATAAACCGATTACACCATCGCTCTTTATTTCACCTCTTCCGGTATCGCAAGCACTCAGAACAACTAAATCTGCATTTAGTTTCATATCTATAATTTCTGTACTTTTAAGTAATCCTTCATTGACAGCCCCAACTTCCTCCTTCTCCTTAGTAAGAGAAGTATCAGGAGCAAAGGCTAACGCACCGGGAGTTAGTTCTCCAAAATCTTTACTATCAAGCAATTCATGAGTTGCGAAGTGATTTACTCTAGCGCTAGAGATTTTTTGTACTACAGCAGACTTTGTAGCTTGATTTCCGATAAGTGGAGTGGTGTTGAATAATTTGGCGATCGCAAGAGCTTCTTTTTCTGCACCTGGTAGTTTGGATAGTTGTGTGGGTGGAATACCTACAACTGGCATAGTAGGATTACCTACAACTAATAAATCTTTCGGTTGTAAAGAGCTTAAATTTAATTTCCCTTGATTATTTTTATTGGTTAGTTCTAATACCTGAATTGCTGGAGCAGTCATCATGGTGTGTTTTTCAATTAGGTATTTTCCTGACTCATCTATTAAGGCTGGAAAAGGAACTAAAAATAAGGATTTGTGAGGGATGAAAATTACCCGCTCATCTGGGTTTGTGGGGAGATGTGAAGCGATTGGTTGAATCAGTAATTTATGCAGTTGTTGTAAATTTTGTTTTTGTGAATTTTGGCTTTGTGTGACTTCATCAGTTGTTTCGATTGAGAAAATGCTACGTCCCCTAGCACCAATGGATACACGACTATTGTTTACAAGTTTTGCTAAAGGTGTATCGAGAGATTTGATATCAACTTGTTTAAATGCGACTTTTCCTGTGGGTTTGATTACCCAAATGTAGATTTGTGATTTATCAATGATGGAATATTCTACGAATGTTGCTTGTTGTTTTTGAGCGATTTGTTTAATTTGTTCGATGTTCGGTGGTTTAATATTTATTTGTTTTTTTTTTGGGATTCTGTTTAGAGGATAATAATTCTACTAATGCTCTAGCTTTACTGCGTTCCGATATTTCTAAAGCTGTGGTAGTTTTATTTTGGGCGATTAACGCTTCTTGAAGAAAGTGGTAAGTCTCAGCTTGTATATCAAAGATGGAGATTTTTTGATTATCAGTTAATTTTTTTCGTAGAGATTCTAAAACTTCTATTGCAGCAAATAGATTTTTTTCTGCATCTGGATATTTGTCAGTAATGTTGTAAGCTCTGCCAATATTTTTGAGAGTAGTACCAACGCCAGCTTTCTTGCCAATTTGTTTGTTAATAACTAAAGATTGTTGGTAGTAATTTAACGCTTTGGCGTATTCTCCTAATTTGAGGTAAACATTCCCAATATTGTTGAGAGTAGCACCAACGCCAGCTGTATTGCCAATTTGTTTTTTAAAAGCTAAAGCTTGTTTGTAGTAATCTAACGCTTTGGCGTATTCTCCCAATTTGCGGTAAACTTCTCCAATATTGTTGAGAATAGTACCAATGCCAGCTTTATTGCCAATTTTTTTTCTAATAGCTAAGGAGTCTTGGTAGTAATTTAATGCTTTGGTGTATTCTCCCAATTTGCGGTAAACTTCTCCAATATTCGTGAGAGTAGTACCAACGCCAGTTTTATTTTGTTTTTTAATAGCCAAAGATTTTTGGAAGTAATCTAATGCTTGAGGGTATTCTCCCAAGTAGAGGTAAACTAAGCCAATACCCGTGAGAGTAATAGCAACGACACCTTTATTGCCAACTTGTTTATAAACAGCTAAAGCTTCTTGGAAGTAATCTAATGCTTGAGCGTATTCTCCTAAGTTGAGGTGAACTGCGCCAATATTGATGAGAGTAGTAGCAACGTCAGCTTTGTTGCCAATTTGTTTTTTAATAGCTAAAGATTGTTGGTAGTAATCTAAGGCTTTATCATATTCTCCCAGTTTCAGGTAAACTGCACCAATATTGTTGATAATAGCAGCTTTGTCCTTATTTTTTTGAAAAATGACTAAAGCTTGCTCAAAATTATTTAACGCTTCTCTCCAGTTACCTTTATTCAACTGTTGCATACCTAATTTACTCAACCGCAACGCTTCATCTCTACGCTGTTTACTCCCTTCCCCCTGCGCTATCTTCACTTCTTCACTAGCAATAGATAACCCATCCGTAACTACAGCTTCTACGGGGTATGTACATAAAAACACACTTGTAACGGCGTTTACTGAAAGTGCGGTTAACAATCTCAGACTGTAGCGCATTCCTTAATCCCCCACTATAAACCGAGCTTTGAATAACCAAAATCCTTGTAGAGAGGTTGCATTGCAACCTCTCTACATTAATTTCATACCCAAATTCAGCAATGCCTAAATTTTTATTTGTTGGCTGTTTACTCGTTTGGAGTAACTGCTCTATCTTTGAGCATCTCCTTTAGGTTCAGTAGTTTTCTCTGGGACCGGTTCTTCATTGCTACTCTTAGAATCAGGACAAGCCGTAATGCCTACAGCTAAACCTAATAGCAAAAACAAAGCTATCATTTTAGAACGCATCTTTTTCACTCCTCAAAAATTACTAACGATAAAAATTTCGGTCTGACGTTTCTTGATTCCTGGTTTAACTTAAGTAATTAAACTCATTTGAATGGTCTAACATTCAAAAAAATATAGAGTCTATTTATTGTGTTAATTATGTAGGAATTTACGTACTCTTAACTGCTATAAGTGAAAGGTGTCAAGGTAAAATAGTCACAAAAACAAGCAAATAGGAAGGCGAACGTATCTTATCATTAAGAAGCCGTTACTCTATTATTCAACCTCTGTGATATATAAGAGTCCAGTTTGACTTCTGAAAAAGTTTTTTCTACCCCCTCTTCCCCACGCCATTTGCTCATGGGGGAAACCCCCATGAGCAAATGGCGCCTCTCCCCTCTCTACCCTTACCCAACAATTTTGGCTTGCTCGACTATTAGTAGTGAACTACTCCAATGTCAACCAGACGAAGGTTTTTTTGGTTAAGCTCCTTCCATTTTTTAGTAAAGTCGCTCCAATTTTTGTATAGATAAAGTGCATGAGCATCTGAACCTTTACGCCATACCCCAAAGAAGTGTGTCTTGTTACCAATTCTCACTGGTTCCACATCTACTAAGCGAAGGTTTTTTTGGTTAAGCTCCTTCCATTTTTTAGTAAAGTCACCCCAATTATTGTAGCGATAAAGCGCATAACCATCTGAACCTTTACGCCAGACTCCAAAGTAGTAGGTTTTGTTACCGATTTTTTCGACTTCAATATCTACTAAGCGGAGATTTTGTTGAGCAAGTTCTTTCCATTTTTTAGTAAAGCTTGTCCAATTATTGTAGCGATAAAGCGCATAACCATCTGAGCCTTTACGCCAGACTCCATAATAGTAGGTTTTTCTACCGATTTTTTCGACTTCAATATCTACTAAACGGAAATTTTGTTGACCAAGTTCTTTCCATTTTTTAGTAAAGCTTGACCAATTATTGTAGCCATAAAGAGCATAACCATCTGAGCCTTTACGCCAGACTCCAAAGAAATGAGTTTTATTACCAATCTTTTGTACCTCCATATCTACAAGACGGAGATTTTGTTGAGCAAGTTCTTTCCATTTTTTAGTAAAGCTTGTCCAATTATTGTAGCGATAAAGCGCATAACCATCTGAACCTTTACGCCAAGCACCAACATAAGCTTCCCCAGCATATGATGCTCCTGTGGACAGGAATAAACTACTAAATGCAATTAATACCGGCAAAAATAAACGTCTTTTACTTAGTCTTTTTTTTTCGACTTGCTGTTTCTGTATAGAGAAGCTAGGTGAGGTCATTTCGCTATCAGCTTGTGGAAGATAAACTGTAGAATTTCCTTTCATTGCTTTCAAATTCATAATTCTGTGTTCAAGATAAAGTTTGCATGAGATGTTAAAGCTTGAAGCTAAAAGAACATCTCGGCTCGATATTTTATTTGAGGTGATTAATGAATCACTTCCGAGCGCATATATCTTTGATTCCTAACAACTTATGTATCTTTTTTGAGAGAATATTTATATTTATAATTATTGAATTTTAAAATACAAAAAATGAGCAGTAATTATACTTATATATCTAGAAATTTAGTAGTCCATTACATTAATTATGATAATTTTGTTTGTCTACCAACGTAATGTAGAGATTGATATATAACGTCTCTAAACAATTTCTGGGAAAACCCGACCACCCAGAATTCATGAAAAGGACTATTAGTAGTACTTTTAATTAGTTTTGAGTGGTTTGTTTTTCCGGTAAATTTTGGGAGACGTCAAATTTTACGTCTCTACAACCGGTCGAAATTAATGAAATGAAACACTAGGCAGGAATTTTGAAAAAATTGGTGCGCAATTTAAGGTTTTATAATCACTTACAAAACCTTAAACTACACAGTTTTAAGGTGGACTATAGAAGTTATTAGCCCACGAAGGTGGGCTTTGTAATTTTAGCGATACTCTTATAGGGTATTGCGTAAAAATAGCTTTGAATTTAACCAACTTCAAAACTAAATGACAAAGTAGCAATATTAGAAGTTTTCACCTCTGCTGTTACGTTATTACCTCTACGTTTTCCACTCAAACCATTTAGTAAATCTCCAATTACTTCATCACCTCTAGTTCTATCAACGGGAGGTATTTCTTTTTTTCGTTTCTGTATTTTTAATTCCTGTGCTATTCGTTTCAATCCATATACTGCTTCATCTAACTTTGAACGACTAGCAATTACTAATGTTTCTGCCAATCCTGTTTCTGTTGCTTTTATTTTGACACTTTTCAAAATCTTGTTTGATGCTAACGATATTTTATCATCGTCATTCAAAGGGAAAACTATTTCTAAACCTCCTGTAGAATCGATTAACAGTATAGCCACATAAAGATTCTCAGGGCTATTATTTTTAACCTGAAACTGAAATAATTTATTTAGAGGTAGATTTTTATCAAGATAAATTTGTTTAGAATCAGGACGATTATTCCTTGCTTTAAGAGTAGAAATTCTCGCAAAAGGTTGATTTGGTTGCTCAACTAAATTCATGGAAACTTCCACATCCAATTGAGATGAGTTAGGATTTAATGTCATTTCCACAAGTCGAGTTGCTAGGAAAGATATGAGTTTTGGTTGCAGACGATTAATCGCAGCGTTGATTGATTCTGATTTAGCACCAAAAGATTGGGGTATAATTTGTAATCCTTCGGTAAACAAACCGATACTATTA
>JBHJJJ010000077.1:0-17106 GCA_050042755.1 Rivularia sp. (in: cyanobacteria) | reverse complement strand
ATTTTGTACATATTCCCATTATAAAAAGCATGTCAATCCCCATTAATAATCATCCCATAGCTTGGGAACTTTTTTCTCTCTTTAGCGAATAAATTTACAAAACTTTTTGAAATCAAAGGTTTTGAATTATGATGGGTTGATTGTAGAAAATATACTGTAGAAGACAAAACCTGACATTACTAGCACTTAGGCAAGTGTCGCAAGATCCTGGTTGGTGCCGTACACTCCGCAGCCTTATTATTTCGTTCAGAATCAGTCAGTGTACAAGCACCACTAGAGCAACCTATGCCAGCTGCGTAAGTTCTAATTACTTAAGGTTTCAACAGGAGCATGGGAACAGTTACTTTGTAAATTAGTATTATAAATCGCTAATCTAATAGGGTAGGTATTTTCTTGAATAAAGACTATGGAACAGGTAAAAGGACCAAAAACTCCCCAATTTGCCCAAGTGATGGAATGGGTTTTCAATCCCTTGCAATTGATGGAAAAATCAGCCAAAACTTATGGAGATACTTTTAAATTATCTCTGGTTAGCGAAAATCCGATGATATTTATCAGCCATCCCCAAGCCATTAAAGAAATTTTTACCGCCAATCCCGATAATTTTGATATCGGTAGGGGAAACCAGATTATTGCATCTTTACTGGGAGAGCAATCCTTAGTTTTACTTGATGGTGTACCACACCAACGTCAGCGAAAGTTATTAACGCCACCGTTTCATGGAAACAGAATGAAATCCTATGGCGAATTAATTTGTCAAGTTACTGAAAAAGTTATTAATAATTGGCAGATTGGCGAACCTTTTGAAGTTCGTAATTCCATGCAAGAAATTTCCCTCAGAGTTATTTTACAAGCAGTATTCGGACTGAATGAAGGGAAACGTTATGAAGAAATTAAACAGCTAGTTGCTTCAGTATTAGATATATCCGGCTCCCCTTTAAAGGCTACATTGGTATTTATCCCTTTTTTACAAAAAGATTTAGGTGCTTGGAGTCCCTGGGGTAACTTTCTCCGTCAGCAAAAACGCTTAGATGAGTTGTTATACGCCGAAATTCAGGAACGCAGAGATAACCCCGATACCTCACGCCAAGATATTTTATCATTAATGATGGCTGCACGGGACGAACAAGGTCAACCCATGACAGACCAAGAAATGCGCGATGAGTTGATGACATTATTAGTAGCAGGGCACGAAACCACCGCTTCAGGCTTAACTTGGGCGTTTTATTGGATTCATCATCTACCCGAAGTACGGGAAAAACTGTTAGCAGAATTAGATGGGGTTGACACTAATCAAGATTTAAGTGCAATAGCCAAACTACCTTACTTAAACGGAGTTTGCGCCGAAACATTACGCATCTATCCCATTGCTTTAATTGCTTTCCCTCGCATTACCAAAGTACCGATGGAAATAATGGGCAGAGAATATCCCGCAGAAACATGGTTAACGCCCTCTATTTATTTAACCCACCATCGCGAGGATTTGTATCCACAACCAAAACAGTTTAAACCAGAAAGATTTATTGAAAAACAGTATTCACCCTATGAATATTTAGCCTTTGGTGGCGGTAATCGTCGCTGTATTGGTATGGCGTTTGCTTTGTTTGAAATGAAACTGGTATTAACAATGGTTTTGAAAAACTTAGATTTGAGTATAGTTAATAATCATCAAGTAAAACCAACTCGTCGCGGCGGTACCTTAGCGCCTTCTGGTGGTAAGTGGTTGGTGGTGAAAGGGAAACGGGATGTGAAAGTTAAGGTTGGGGTTTGAGAAGTAGCCCTCAGATTAAAATCTGGGGCTACAGAAAGGAAGCCTGCCGAAGCCAGGCTACTATTGATTAATCAACAAAATCAAAATAAACAAAAAATATGAAACAGTGGTATGAAAAATTGTTTGAAAATTATGCAATTAACTACGATAAAGAAATTTTCACTCAAGGAACTATTGGAGAGTGCGATTTTATAGAAAAAGAAATCGGATATAACAAGGAAGCAAAAATTATTGATATCGGCTGTGGTACAGGCAGGCATTCTATTGAATTAGCAAAAAGAGGATATAGCGTTGTCGGAATTGATTTATCAGAATCGATGTTGCAAAGGGCAAGACAAAAAGCAGCCTCACAAAATCTAGATATTGTTTTTGAAAAACATGATGCAAGAGAATTTTCTTACTCATATAAATTTGATTTAGTAATTATGCTATGTGAAGGTGGATTTTCCTTAATGGAAACCGACGAGATGAATTTTCAAATTTTGCAGAATGCTGCTAATGCTTTAAAACCAAAAGGAAAATTAATTTTTACTACCTTGAATGGTTTGTTTCCTCTGTTTCATTCCGTCAAAGAATTTCTAGATTCAGAAGTACAACCAGGAAATGCCACATACGGCAATCATTCATTCGACTTAATGACTTTTCGGAATATTAATACAATTTATGTCGAAGATGATTTAGGGAATAAAAATGAACTGCAATGCAATGAAAGATATTATGTACCATCCGAAATAACTTGGCTATTAAAAACACTAAATTTTACAACTGTTGATATTTTCGGTGCAAAACTTGGTGCTTTTAGTCGAACTGATAAATTATCAACTGAAGATTATGAAATGCTAGTAATTGCAGAAAAAGATTTATGAAGGAAGAAGGAAGAAGAACTCACCCTTAGAAACGTGGGTACAGAGTAGCTTTAGTTGTCATTCGCGATACGCGAAGCGTCACGCCTATGGCGTATCGTCATTTTTTTACGCCATTATTAGCAATTACTCTATAGGGAATGGGGAGAAGTCCCAATTAATTTTTCTTATCCTTATTTCCGTTTGCTTTAGAATGATTTAAAAGAATACCAAAGACTCTGTGTTCCTCTGCGCTTGCCTTAGCGCTCCTCTGCGTTCAAAATATATAATTTACGCCTTTTAAACATTCACACGCAACAAAACCCAAAAAAACCAGCCCACCCAGGTGGGCTTTGCTCCTGTAGCCGAGGCAGTGCGTTGCCGAGGTTTCCTCGGTTGTAGCAACTGCCATCCACCCTTCAAGGGTGCGGGCTTCCAGTAATAGGCTACCCCTCCAACTTCACTCCCCTTATGGCACAATCCAACAACTCCATCGGATGCATAACCTTCATCTCTTTACCCTGCTCTTTCAAAGACTTACTAATCTGCAAACTACACCCAGGATTTGCCGAAGCAATCATCTCGGCACCCGTATTCACCAAATTCCGGGCTTTTTGCTCTCCCAATTCTTCCGCAACTTCCGGTTGCAGCATATTGTAAACCCCAGCGCTACCGCAACACAAAGCCGCATCTAAAGGCTCGCGTAATTTCACACCGGGAATCTGTCGTAACAATTGACGGGGTTGTACGCTGATTTTTTGTCCATGCAATAAATGACAGGCATCTTGATAAACCATTGTCAGGGTTTCATCTTTTAAAGGCGATAATTTCGCCGTTAAACCCACCATGATTAAAAATTCTTGAGCATCTTTAACCTTCGCTGCGAATTCCTTGGCTTTATCCTTATATTCTGGATCATTTTCTAAAATATGACCGTATTCCTTTAAAGTATGTCCACAACCGGCAGCATTGATAATGATATAATCAACATCCATATCTGCAAAACTGTCAATCATCTGTCTTGCCAAAGTTTGCGCTTGCTCAGCTTGCCCCTGATGCTCCGGAAGTGCCGCACAACAGCCTTGAGATTTAGGAATTACCACCTCGCAACCATTGGCAGTTAATACTCGCACGGTAGCTTCATTCACCGGGGAGAAAAATAACCGCTGCACGCAACCTAATATTACTCCTACGCGGTAACGTTTTTCACCTTGCGCCGGAATTACAGTAGGATAATTATCTCGAAAAGATTTACCAGTAACTTCTGGAAGAATTGATTCCATCGCCGCTAAGCGGGGAGATATTTTTTTAAGTAAGCCAGTAGCACGAATTAATTTTGGTAATCCCAACTTTTGATAAATTAACAGTGGGAAAAGTAAAAGGCGCAATCTTTGGGGATAAGGAAATAGTAAAAAAATTAATTGTCGAAACAATTTATCCGGTAAACTGCGGGGAAAATTCCGCGTCACTTGGTGACGAGTGGCGCTAATTAACTTGTCATATTCTACACCAGAAGGGCAAGTAGTGACACAAGCCAAACAACCCAAACAAGAATCAAAATGTTGAGCAGTTGCCTTATTTAAAGGAATTTCTCCTTCATTAATAGCATCCATCAAATAAATTCTTCCCCGTGGAGAATCCATTTCTTTTCCAATTACCCTGTAACTCGGACAAGTAGAAAGACAAAATCCGCAATGTACACAAGAATCAATTAACTTAGGTTCCGGCGGATGAATATTATCAAAACCTTTTAGATTTTTCAAAGAAGCAATATTATTTTCGTTATTTTCGGAAACTTGCATGATTAATTAGTAGTTATTAGTTAGTGGTTGGTTGTAAATTGCTAAAATTTAAGAGTTAGAAGTTAGAAATGAGGAGTGAGGAGTGAGGAGTTAATAATCATTTATCCCCTTCCTTGTCCCCTTCCTTGCCCCCTTGTGTCTCCATCAAATCCCACCCACAAACCTTCCGGGACTTAAAATGTTCTCAGCATCAAATTGTTTCTTAATTCCCTTCATTAATTCCAACGCATTACCGCCATAACCCCAAACATCTAACTTTTGCTTTACTTCTACATTTGCTGATAAAATCTTTAAAAAACCACTCTTTTGTTCGCACAAATTCCGCATTTCTAAAACCTTTTTTTCATCTTCAAATCGTAATATTCCCAAACCGCTAGTCATATGAATTAAACCTACATCGGCTTGATTTAAAACTTCAACGGCAGCATTTGGTAATACTCCTATTTTGCAAGTAATTGCTGATTCTGAGTCAGGTAAATGTATTTGTTCTGGTAATAAGAGCCATAAATCTTTTTCTTCTGTATCTGAATACACTACGCTAGTTAATCCTAATTTTTCTCCTACTTGCAAAACTTGGTTTAACAGTTCTTAGACACTTTCGGTGATACTCTCGAAACGCACAATTAATCCCAATCCTTTACCCAATCCCATATGTGATACTAGTTGAGAAGAAAGTAAATCGGCTTGGGTGGGGGTTAAAGCGGAACCACGAAGGGTTTCTGCTGCTTGGAATATAGCATCTTGGCTACCCGTTAACATCGCAGTTCCCGAAGCTGACTGCATGGGATATAGCCGAAAAGTTGCTTCTGTAATAATACCTAAAGTTCCGTAGGAACCGGTAAATAATTTCATCAAGTCGTAACCGGCAACATTTTTGCCAACTCGTCCTCCAGCCCGAGCAATTTTGCCATCTGCACGGACAAAGGTAATACCTAATAATTGGTCGCGCACGCTACCATAACGCTGTCGTAGGGAACCAGTATCGCCAGTGGCGATGATACCGCCAATAGTTGCCTTCTCAGGTGCTGTAGGGTTGAGAGCAATAATTTGGTTGTTTTCCGCCAAATTTGCCCGAATATCGGCTAATTTAACCCCAGATTCTGCCGTAAGAGTTAAATCACCCTCAGCATGATTGATTATTTTGTTGAGGCGTTGGGTACTAACAACGATATCGATACCTTTAGCTAAACCACCCCACTTGAGTTTACTACCATTACCGCAAGGTAAAACGCGCCACTTATTGCGATAAGCTTCAGCAATAACTTCAGCGAGTTGTTCTTGAGTTTGGGGATAAACAAGGCAACCAGGGAGATTTCCCGGTGATATAGCCCCTTTTAGCTGCTTGTTCTCCCCTATACCGACTGTAGGGCAAAGCACCGAGCCGTAAATCAGATTTTCTTCTCCAACAATAGATGCAAGACTAGAATGGTAGACACTCAGCGTACCCTGTTCGCTAGACATCAGTTTCCTTAATGTATTTTTTTTATTGCTTAATACTAATTTACTGTTTTACATACCGAAAGTAACCGTTAATATTTTATTACGACTGTTTAGGGGTTAAAATTTACGTCAAAAATTGCAACCCCTGCATTTTAAGGTTGTATCTTGGGGTATATAAAGAAGTATCCCCCATGCGATCGCCTCTCCTTTATTTGAAATTATTCCATACTGATACTAAGTTAGTACGTCATAAGTATTAACCACGATGTAATAGCCTTATTTTTAACTTAAGCTAGCTATTGGAGAGAGCATATTTTGATCTCTCACAGCATCTTTGCGCGACTATATATGAATTTCATCGGGGTAGCAATGTTAATCATCTTCCAAAAAAATATCTTTAAATTTAGCATCGAAGGCAATTACATTTTTACTATTTTGTAGTTATCAGTCTCCATATAGCAATTTATTTTACCCAACCAAAGAAGATTGCAATGTAATATTTTGCGGTCAGTATGAATTCAACTATTTTTATCTCAAAACTGAATATATTAAATTTAACTATTGTGCTTTTTTAAGTTATTTTTTATATATAGAGTATTATCTAATGTCGTTTTTATATTAACAATAAACTAGTTAGTAAAAAAGAACTATAATAATACTTTATAGATAAAAACGATTTTCTACAGCACTAATGTATTTTTACTAAATTTTCGTTATGCTTTTAGTCGCTGATGAGATTAAAGAGTCTTACCTGACGGTTTCTCCCGAAACTCTTTTGATAGAAATTTTTTAATTAATAGAAACACTGAAGGAAGAAAATAGACTCCCTCAAGAATTATTCGTTATAGATAATTCCAAAATTTTAGGTGCGGTTACATTTTTAGACTTAGTAAAATTAACTATTTATGGAACCAATTTAGAAAAGTTAAAAATTGCAGAACTCATGAAACCTGCAATCACTTTAGCACCAGATTATGATTCTCAAAGGGCATTATTTCTGATGCAGCAACATGATATAAAATCTTTGCCAATCGTAAATCAAACAGGAGAATTAATCGAAATAGTTAGCTTAGAAACCATTGCTGCAAAATTGCAAACCGAACTTTTAAACACCAAAAAGCATCTACAAGAAGAAATCAAACAACGCGAGAATTTAGAAAATACAAATAAATTATTACAACGTAGAATCTGCGACAGTCTCGCCACAGAAGCACAACTTCTGCAAACAACTAGCGAGTTACAAGAGTTATTCCAAGCTTTTCCCGATATTTATTTTCGCTTGAAAAATGACGGTACTATCCTTAGCTGCCATACCAAAGAATTTTCTCATTTGTACTTAACACCAGATAAGTTTTTAGGTAAGCAATTAGAAGAAATTTTACCATCATCAATTGCCGATCAATTCAGGGAAGCTATTTCTCAAATACTAGAAACTAATTCTCTAATTACAATTGAATATTCTGTATCATTACCAGCAGGAGAAAAAAGTTTTGAGGCACGATTACAAACTACAATCGGACACCATATTATGGTTATTATCCGCGATATAACCGAACGTAAACGAGCCGAAATAGAGTTACAAAATGCTAAAGATAAACTAGAAGCAAGAGTTGAAGAACGTACTTATGAATTAAAAAATACAAACTCGCGCTTGCGACAAGAAATTATCGAACGTCAGCGTATCGAAGAAGAGCTTCGTTTTCGAGTAGCTTTTGAAAAGCTAATTACTACCATATCTACTCATTTTATTAATCTTGCTGCCTCAGAAATAGATAATGGTATCAATCAAGCATTGGAAACTATTGGTACATTTATTGATGTCGATCGCAGTTATGTATTTTTATTCACAGAAGATTCAAAGAAAATTAATATCACTCATGAATGGTGTATATCTGAAATTCCATCCACGGGCACCTATAAGAATTTTTTTAGAAGAAAAAAATTCTTATGGGAACCCTTCACGAATGATTTTGAAGATATCGATATCAAAGATTTTACTTTATTTACAGAAAAGCTTCGCCGTGGTGAAACTTTGCAATTAAAAGATATAGAAAATTTATTCTTCTTTGAAGCAGTTGAAAAACAGGTTTTTAAAACTAAAAATATTAAATCTCTGATTATTTTACCAATTACCTGTAGTGGAAATTTAATCGGTTTCTTAGGCTTTGAATCCTTCAAGACAATCATATGGACAGAAGACAGCATTGTCTTACTAAAAATTGTAGCCGAAATGCTAGGAAATGTATTAGGACATAAGCAAGTAGAACAAGCTTTAAGAGTAAGTGAAGAAAGATATGCACGGGCTATAAGTGCAGGGAAAGTAGGGGTTTGGGAATGGAATATTCAAACTAACGAAGTTTATATTGACTCTAACTTGAAAGCAATGCTCGGCTATAAAGACGAAGAAATAGCTAATGAATTTACCAATTGGTTGCAATTTGTACATAGTAATGATGTAGCCTTAGTAAAAGCTGAAATTAACGCTTATTTAGAAGATGTAATTCCTAAATACGAAATAGAACATCGAATGTTGCACAAAAATGGAGATGCTTATTCATTTTTAACTCGGGGTACGGTAGTTCGGGATCAGGATGGTATGCCGATATTTATGGCTGGATCAAGTACCGATATTACTGCTCGCGAACAGGTAGAAAATCAATTAAAAGCTTCTTTAAGAGAGAAAGAAATATTACTTAAAGAAATTCATCATCGCGTAAAAAATAACTTGCAGATAATTTCTAGTTTACTGCGTTTGCAGTCTGGATATATCAAAGATAAGCAAGCGTTAGAAATTTTCTTAGATAGCCAAAATCGCGTCCGAGCAATGGCCTTAATTCACGAAAACTTATATCAACATAACGACTTAGCTAAAATAGAATTTTCAGATTATATTCGGAAGCTAAAGCATAATTTAATCCGCTGCTATCAGGTTAATAATATTAATATTAACACTAAGATAGAAAAAATATGTTTGAATATTGATACAGCTATTCCTTGTGGTTTAATCATCAACGAACTTGTTTCTAATTCAATTAAACATGCTTTTAAAAATGGCGATAAAGGAGAAATATATGTAGAGTTTATAGCTTTAGAACAAAGTAAATACTCATTATCTGTTAGTGATAATGGTATGGGAGTACCAGAAAATATTGATTTATTGAAAAAACAATCCCTCGGTTTACAATTAGTTTGGAATCTAGTCGAGCAATTAGAAGGGAAAATAGTCTATAATTCTAAATTTGGGACTTCATTTAGAATTACATTCGCCATAAACAACTGAGGAGAATATAAATGAAAGAAAAAATCTTGGTTGTGGAAGACGAAAGAATTATCGCTTGCGATATCAAAGATTGTTTAGAAAATTCAGGCTATATCGTCCCCGCAATCATCGCTTACGGAGAACAAGCAATTACTAAAATGGGAGAATTAAAGCCAGATTTGGTTTTGATGGATATGATGCTTAAAGGCGATATGAACGGAATTCAAGCCGCCGAAATAATTATAAGTAGCTTTAATATTCCAGTAGTTTTTCTTACTGCTTATTCCGACGAAAGCACTCTCCAAAAAGCTAAAGCCACTCAACCTTTTGGTTATATACTCAAACCTTTTGAAGAATCTCAATTAATTACTACTATTGAAATCGCTTTGAGCAAACATCAAAAAGAAACTGTAATGCGAAATGCTTTACAAAAAGAGAAAGAGATGAGAGAACTTAAATCTCGCTTTATTTCAATGGTAAGTCACGAATTTCGTAATCCATTAAACACAATTTTAAATTCGACTGAATTACTCACAAACCAGAATCAGCAACTTACCGAAAATACAAAATATGAATATTTAAATCATATACAAAATTCTGTAAAATATCTAAATGAACTTTTGAATGATGTTTTATTAGTAGGTAAAGCAGAAGTCGATCAAAACCAATTTAATCCTATACCTTTAGACTTACAAAAATTTTGTGCTGATTTAGTAGCAGAAATAAAATTCACAGCCACCAAGCGACATAATATAATTTTAAAAATTCAAGGATGCTCTATTCAACCAGAAGAAAATACTAATTCTCAGAAGTTAAGTGCTAACATTACACTACCTCGCTTAGATGAAAAAATACTCCGACACATCCTAACCAATTTATTATCTAATGCGATTAAATATTCTCCCCAAGGTGGAGAAGTGCGTTTTGATTTATTTTGTTTACAAGAAGAAGCTATTTTCCGTATTCAAGATGAAGGTATTGGGATTCCGGAAATAGAACAAGAAAATTTATTTACTTCTTTTCACAGAGGTAGCAACGTCGGTGAAATATCTGGACATGGTTTGGGACTATCAATTGTTAAACAATATGTCGAATTGCATGGCGGAGAAATCAGCTTGATTAGTAAAGAAGGAGTTGGAACAACTGCGATCGTTACTTTACCGATTAATGGGTAGTTAGCAGTTAGGAATTAGGAGTTAAAAAATAATTATCAACTAACCACTATCAACTACCAACTATCAATTATCAACTATCAAATATTAATAGCGCCCTTTCCATTTACTGGTGGATAATAATCAACCTTACTATTAACTTCAATAGGTGTAGCCAAGTCTCTTCCTGTAATCAATCTTGCGCCACGATTTCGGGTGAAATAGTTCCAAACCCACTGAATCATAACTACTAGTTTGTTATCAAATTCAACTAAATAATAAATGTGAACTAATAACCAGAATAGCCAAGCGATGAAACCTGTAAGTTTCATAAAACCTAAATCAACAACAGCAGAATGTTGTCCAATTACCGCTAAACTACCTTTATCAACATAATTAAACTGAGGTATTGTATTACCTTTTAACTGCTGTTTAATCGCCAAGGCTACATACTCCCCTTCCTGCATTGCAACAGGTGCAACACCGGGTAGTGGTTTACCTGTTTGATGAGCAAAATGCGCTAAATCACCGATTACATATATATTAGGATATCCCTTTAAACTTAAATCTGGTTCAACAATTACTCTTCCTGCTCTGTCGCATTCTGCACCAGTTTTTTCTGCTATTACTTTACCTAAAGCTGAAGCTTTTACACCCGCTCCCCATAACACCGTTTTAGCTGCAAACTCTTTGATTTCATCACCTTGCTTAACAGTAACGATATCACCTTCAATACCAGTTACTAAAGTTTTCGTAACTACAGTTACACCTAATTTTTCCAAAGATTCTTGAGCTTTAACAGACAACTCTGGTGCAAACGGATGGAAAACTCTATCCATACCTTCCAATAGCATTACCTGAGCTTGGGAAGTGTCGATGTTACGGAAATCTTCCTTGAGAATACCGTAAGCCAACTCAGCAATGGCACCAGCTAATTCTACCCCAGTTGGACCACCACCAACCACCACAAAGGTTAACAAAGCACGACGTTTCTCATCATCTGTCTCCTGCTCTGCTGCTTCAAATGCCATAAATATGCGACGACGCATTTCAATCGCATCTTCCACTGTTTTTAAACCAGGTGCGAATTCTTCCCACTCATCCTTACCAAAGTAAGAATGCTTAGCACCAGTAGCAACAATTAAACTGTCATAAGGGATTTTTTCATCCCCCATTACAACATTTTGCTTCTCTGGATCGATATTTGTAACTTCTCCCAAAAGCACTTTTGTATTTTTACTCTTACTAAGTACCGATCGCAACGGTGACGAGATATCAGCCGGAGATAAAGTTCCCGTAGCTACTTGATATAAAAGTGGTTGAAACAAATGAAAATTTCTTTTGTCAATTAAAGTAACATTTATATTTTTACTGTTCAGTGCTTTCGCTGTATACAAGCCTCCAAAACCCCCACCAACTATTACCACGTGATGAGGCGGTTTAATTCCTGCTTTATTTTCCATAAAATTTATTTACTCCCGTTGACGTTTCTGTCACGGGCACCCATAAGAATTTTTTTAGTATCAAAAAATTCTTATGGGAACCCTTCACTATTCTTAACAAATTTTTACTAATTTTAACAGTGGGTTCTGTTTCTCTTTTACAAATTGTTTTAGTAAAAAGTCTTAAATGATACGGTTGTAGAGTGTTAGGTATTACATTTAAATATTTTATTAATAAAAAATATGCTTGTAAAGTGGACACTAATAATAAATTTGAGCGTAATTACGATCGTTATCTTTGTTTTTATCTGAATTAATATTTAAGTGTAAATAACTAATTAATATGTATTTTTAATTAGCACAGATCGTAAATTATCCTGATTGTTAAATTAATGAAGTTTGAAATCATAAACCATCCTAGTGTTTCACCACACCAACATTGCCGGGTTAAGACAGAGAGGGGGGAGAGTGGGAAGAGGGGGAAGAGGGGGTAGAAAATAATTTTTTCTTCTCGTTATTAACCCCGCAGAATTAATGTGGCAGAGTACTAGTGCTCCACCACATAAGTTATGAGGGATGCAGGATAAATCGCACCAATTAAAGAGACGTTGCACTGCAACGTCTCTACATTATTTATGGGTGTTAGTTAAATGTGGGAGATATTTTAATACAATCCTTTCACCCATTCCCATTCTCTTGTCAACCCTTCTCTTAAGCTAACCTGCGCCTGATAACCTAAAATCTGCTTCGCTTTGGAAACATCCGCTGCTGTGTGACGTGCATCTCCCATAGCTCTTTCAATATGGTTTCTCTTGATGGGTTTGCCAACAATTTCTTCCATTGTTTCCAATACTTCTTTTAAAACCACTCTGCTACCACCGCCAATATTAAATATTTCTCCCACAGCATCTTCTGTGGTAGCTGCGGCTAAGTTAGCAGCAACAGCATCGCTAACAAAGGTAAAATCTCGGGTTTGCAATCCGTCACCGTAAATAGGAATCGCTTCATCCTGTATTACAGCTTTATAAAATTTGTGAAATGCCATATCAGGACGTTGACGAGGACCGTAAACTGTAAAGTAACGCAACGCTACAAAAGGTACGCCAAAATTTTTGTAATATAGCCCGCATAACCTTTCGGCGGCTAATTTGGTAATTCCATAGGGCGAAACTGGTTTGGGACAAATCTGTTCGCTAGTAGGTAAAGTTTCCGCATCGCCATATACGCTTGATGTGGAAGCGTAAACCAACCTTTGTAAATTTTTCGCGTCTTTTGCTGCTTCTAACAAAACTTGAGTAGCGCTGATGTTGCGTTCCGTGTAAAAACGGAAACCTTGCCCCCAACTAGCCCTTACTCCCGCTTGCGCCGCTTGATGGTAAACAACATCAACATCTTCTAAGAGCGATGGCCAGTCTAAAAATTGAATATCTCCTTCAATTAATTTAAATTTTTCGTAGCTTTGTAAAGATGTAACATTTTTATGCTTGAAAAAAGGATCGTAGTAATTATTGAATTCATCTATCCCAATTACTTCTTCTCCTCGTTTTAGCAATGTTTCTGCTAAATGGGAGCCAATAAAACCCGCCGCTCCAGTTACTATATTTTTAGTCATGTCTCTTGATATTTTGATATTTTATTAACTCAGTATTCACAGGTTAATCGGTATAGATAGGTAGTTGCCACTACTTTTTCATTTTTTTTTGATTCAAGGGAAAATACTTAGAAGTAAAGTAAAAATTAATCTTTTTTATATTTTCCAGTCTCTTTTATCAAATCTGCTAAGGTTGGTTAGTAAGGTATCTATAGCTCCCCTTGAGTGGTTCAATCTTGCCTCTCTTAGCTACTTTCTTGCTCAACTGCCATAAGGTAAGCGTTACTACCAGCTTCTCCAAGATGTTTAGAATCAAGAGATATAGGACTCCTATCTGAAAAAGTCTCAGTACATTTTCTGTTCCCTGTTCCCTAAACCCTGTTCCCTTGCTCAACGAATTATTTCAATATTCAAACCGGATTCCTATATATGTTTTTATCTAACTGCTTGTTTCACCTGGGTTCTACCCAAAATTTGCAATATTGAAGGACGTAATATCAATGAAGCCAATGCAGTTATGATTACAATCAGCAACCAGGTTAATATAATACGAAAAATGTAAATATACTTGTTCAAAAATGAGAAGTCTAATTCTACTTGATTAAAGAAAAAATAAGCATACGGTATCCACATGATTGTAATAATTAAGATTATGGACCAGATAATAACCCGCCTTAAGTAAGAGCTTATTTGAGAATTACGTAACCAAGAAAATAGTGCTGGAAATAAAAATAAGCAGAATATTAATCGGTAATCATTATTTGAATTTAAGAAAAAGCAAAAAACAAGTATTGCTACTCCCAATAAAAAATAGTTTTCCTCTCTCTTCTCTATCTTAGGTAAAATGGCACGTCTATGTAATAATGGCATTGCCACAAACATGAGAAGTGTAGATAAAGCAACTAAACTCAATAACTGTGGAATTGGTGATTTAAATCCTAATAACTCAAATAATAGTTTAGCCCCAAAAGTCGTCAAGCCACTAGGCTTGGGAATACGTGAGTGCAGAAACAATATTTCCCTGTAGGTGAATAAAAGAAAGACACTAATAGCTGAAATAGATGCAGTCAGCCAAAAGAATATTTGTCTATTATTCTTCTGAAGATGAGCGAAAAGAATGTAAGCAGCGAAAGGGTAATATTTTGCCGGGGAAACTAGTGAAATAAGGCAGAAAGCAACTGCATTCGCCGATAAAGAGTTTTTTGATAAGAAGATTGGGACACACAGGAGAAAACCGAAAATTATAATATCATCGTTACCTCGTTCAGCAGCAAGTAAAACAGAGGGAGAACATAAGGCTAGAAATGCAGCTATCATTAGCCACCATGTCCGAGGCTTGATAAGAAATAATGTTCCAAAAACCATGAGAATAATAAAAAATATACTCAATGGAACAGCATGCTGAAGATTAAGACCTAGATAACCCAACATAAGAGTGTAGCTAGGTTTGTCGTTTATCCTTTTTAATGGATCGAGTGGATTTGGCCGATTATACACATCCAACCCCATCATATGTCCCTGAATATGAGCTAGCCGACCTTTCATATCTAGAAAAGGATGGACATCAGGAAGGTGGACTGGACCAATAACAAAATGCCAAGATTCTGGAAATAAAAACAGAAGTATATATGTAAAAATCACCACAAATATAAGGGTCATCCATTTAATATATTTATAGAAATTTAAAGCATTCAATATTTTGATTTTTGTGTTCATTATCAGATATAAATTACATTTTAATAACAGCCTATATTCACAATTATCTATCAATTAAATTGTTGATTTTATCACTTAAATTTAGCAATCAATTGAAGAAAAATATCTCAATAAATCTGGTATTTTGACTAGCTATTTTTATTATTATTTCGATAAAAAGCACGAATATTCAAGTACACCATGCTACTTCTTATTCTCATTTACAATAGTCAATTATTCTCAACCATAAATAATAAATTACTAATGACCAAAAAAAATTTAGATTTTACCCAACAGGATTTTGGATTATAAATGGTTGAGGGGCCCCTAGTTTCAACTATGGAAATAATCTAAAATCGTTATTCAAACGAAGTTTGTGACTCATCAAAAATCCGCAAGCCCCTAAATTTATTTATGGGGACAATCCGGCGGATGTCCTATCGGACACGCTACGAAGACCGTAAATCCAAAATCCAAAATTGATATGACTAGATTCTGGAATAAGAAATAAAATTGCAAGAGAAGTTGTTGAGCATAAATGTGGATGATTTTTTCGATAAATAGACAATCATCAATTGGTTTGAGTCCCTCTAGCAATTACTGTTAGACTTTGCCCGGCTGTCAACAACTCACAACAAGGCATACCGTTAAAGCTGGATAAGTATTAAAATTGGTGAAAAAATAAAGCGCATCATCAATGAAAGTACGAGGATATCAGTGAAAATTGTAGTTGTGGGTAGTGGAGGAAGAGAACATGCTCTGGCTTGGAAACTTCTTCAATCAAGCCAAGTTGAGCAAGTTGTCTGCATACCGGGAAATGGCGGTACGGCTAATATGAATCGCTGTCGAAATTTATCTCTAGCGATAGATGATTTTGCTGGGATCGGTGATTTTTCCTTGAAAGAAGGAATTGATCTCGTAGTTATAGGCCCAGAAGTACCCTTAGCAAAAGGAATTACAGATTACTTGCACTCACTTGGCTTAAAAGTGTTTGGCCCTTCCATGGCAGGAGCGCAAATAGAAGCGAGCAAAGTATGGGCAAAAACACTGATGCAGGAAGCTAATATTCCGACTGCGAATAGTGCGGTATTTAACCGTGCAGCACCTGCGAAAAGCTACGTAAAAGACCACGGAGCACCGGTAGTTATCAAGGCTGACGGTTTGGCCGCGGGTAAGGGCGTTACGGTGGCAACCAATATAAATCAAGCTGTAGAGGCAGTTGATGCAATTTTTCACGGTCAATTTGGTAGCGCTGGAGAATTTGTAGTTATTGAAGAATGTTTGAGTGGGCAGGAAGTATCTGTTTTAGCATTGACTGACGGTTTAACCATTAGACCTTTATTACCAGCCCAAGATCACAAACGTATTGGCGAAGGCGATACGGGAGAAAATACAGGTGGAATGGGGGCTTATGCACCAACACCCATTGCTACTGTTAATTTAATGGAGCGGGTTCAAAAACAAGTTTTAGATAAAACTATAAATGCCCTAAGGGCTAGGAATATTGATTATCGAGGCGTGCTTTACGCTGGGTTAATGATAACTCCAAGCGGTGAATTCAAAGTTTTAGAATTTAACTGTCGTTTTGGCGACCCAGAAACCCAAGTAATATTACCATTATTAGAAACACCTTTAGAAGAACTAATGCTTGCCTGTATCGAGCAACGCTTAGAACAAATGCCGCCTATAGAATGGAAACAAGGAGCCGCTGCTACCGTAGTTGCCGCTTCTGGGGGATATCCCCAAGCTTATGAAAAAGGTAAAGTTATTACAGGTATTGCCGGAGCCGAAGGGTTGGGAGTAACGGTATTTCACGCTGGAACAAAGTTAAATCAACAATTAATTACAGATGGAGGTAGAGTTTTGAATGTAACGGCTATTGGAGAAAACCTCTTCCAAGCCTTTGCTAAAACATACGCCGGTATTGAGCAAATTAACTTTGAGGGATGGTATTATCGGCGAGATATTGGATATCGAGTGAACACTCAACAGTGAGCAGTGAGCAGTGAGCAGTCAACAGTTAACAGTGAGGAGTTATGAATTATGAGTTATGGGTTAATAAAAGAAGTATCTACCCCCTTTCCCCCTCTCCCCATCCCCCCATCTCCCCATC
>JBHJJJ010000076.1:0-47897 GCA_050042755.1 Rivularia sp. (in: cyanobacteria) | reverse complement strand
GCTTGGCGACAGTATGTAATTTCCAAAGATTTAACTATTCAGCAAAACTTACTTACCATTCAGCAAAATAATATTACCCAACAGCAGACAATTGACACTTATTTTCAAGGCATTTCCGATTTAGTATTAGATGAAGAAGGATTATTAGAAGATTGGCCCCAAGAAAGATTACTTGCAGAAGGGCGTACCGCCGCCATTCTCAGCAGTGTTGACGCTGTTGGTAAAGCCAAAATTCTCCGATTTTTATCTCGCTCTAAATTACTAACACCATTACAACGAGACGGGCATCTAGGTAGAGCCATTCTTGATGGTAGCGGAGGCTACGCAGTAGATTTAGTTTCAGGAGTCCGTGTAATAGACTTGGGGGTAATGTTAGCAGGTGCGAATCTTTCGGGTACTGATTTACGGTGGACGGATTTAAGTGAAGCTAATCTAGTGCGGGTTAATTTGAGTAATTGTGACTTAGTAAAAGCGAATCTTTGTCGCGTCATTTTATATGAAGCCGATTTATCTGGGGCAGACTTAAACGGAACTAAACTTTTTTACGGTTCCTTGGAGGCGGCATCACCCCGCAGTCGCTTGCATCCGCCTAATTATAATACTGGGGAGCGCACGGGTGCAGTCGTGGAAAATGCTGATTTCACCAATGTTATACGGATGTCTGAAACCAACCGTCATTATTGTTGTAAGTGGTGTGGTGAAGAAAACAGAAAGACTATTCCCGGTGGTTGTGAAGGTATTGAGAATAAATTGGGGAGGTAATATTATCTCAGGAGTAATAAGTAATAAGTAATAAGTAATAAGTAATGAGTAATGAGTAATGAGTAATAAGGAATAAGTAATAAGTAATGAGGAATAAGTAATGAGTAATAAGGAATAAGTAATGAGGAATAAGTAATAAGTAAGGAGGAATAAGTAATAAAGAATAAGGAATAAGGAATTACTATTATAGTACATATGTTTCAAAAGGCCCTATGTAGAAATTTAAATAGTTTAATATTTGAGTACATAACATAAAAAAGTAGCAACACCCAGTAAATCTGGGGTTGCTTAGGGAATGGTATGTATAGTTTTAGATCAAAAGGTAAATCTTACCTATAAGCGTAAGGAAATTAAAAAATTGGGTTGCATACAGAGCAACCCAACTCAAACTGATTATTTACCAATAATTTCTGGAATTTTGTCAGCCATAGATTTATCTAGACGAGCGCCGTATACTTGTACTATACAAGAAGCCAGATAATTTCCCCAACGTGCCGCCCTTTGAGCATTTAAACCATTGGTTAGTCCGTATAACACTCCTCCAGCAAAGGAGTCTCCAGCACCAACGGTGTCAACGGCTTTAACCGAAAATCCGGGAACCTTAACAACTTCTTTGTTTTCTATTACTAGACAGCCATTAGCACCATCAGTAATAAATCCAGTGTCAACTATTTCGGCAACTTTACTGGCGCAATCTGTTAAAGATTCGCTGCCAAAGAAATTACGGACTTCATCAGCGTTACAAAATACTACATCACAGTATTCTGAAACCAATTTGTGAAAATCATCGCTGAAGCGACTTACTAAAAATAAATCGGAAAAGGTAAAAGCAACCTTTACACCCAAACGCTTCGATTGCTCCATAGTCTCAATACAAGCTTTCTTTGGATCTTCTGCATCCCAAAGATAACCTTCTACATAACTGTACTTACATTGAGCTAATTTTTCTACATCGATATCAGTAGGGGCTAAAGTTGTAGAAACTCCCAAATGAGTACACATAGTACGTTCGGCATCAGGAGTTGTTAAAACCAAACAAGTGCCAGTTGAACCACTATCTTCCTCCGTGGGAAGTACATCAAAATTAATTCCAGCTTCTAATAAATCTTGACGATAAAACTCACCATTAGTATCGCGAGAAACCTTACCCGAATAAAAACCCTTACCACCACTTTGCGCGATCGCAATCATTGTATTAGCAGCAGAACCTCCGGAACTCAATTCTAGGGAATGGTGTTTCAACTCCCGTAATAATTGCCCCTGCTTTTCGGAGTCCATTAGAGTCATGCTACCTCGATTCAGGTCATGTTCCCTAACGAAATCATCTTCCACTAACGCCAAAATGTCTACCATAGCGTTACCTACGCCAAAGACATCTACTGACTTAGAATGTTCTGCTGTCATTGAATTTACGTTTATATTAAAGCTGCCATTTTAGTTTATGGTAATTCGTGGAATTAATATAGTTGTGGTGGATAATTTTGATAGTTCAAGTTTTTGTAGGGTGTGTCACGGCTTGAGATAATTAGCGAACACAACAGAATAATTTGTATTGCCGTAACGCACCAGTATTAGTAAAAATAATTACGATTGATTCGACGTAATACGATCCGCCGAGGAATCTAATTCCCCTTAACGAAAAAACAATTAGTTACTAATATTACTCTTAATTTCATGGGTAAAAAAACCAATATCATTTCCCCTTAAATCAAAAAGACTAAAAACTCCGCGTACCTCTGCGCTTACCTTAGCGAACCTTTGCGTTTAAAAAAAACACTCCCTACTCCCTCTCCAAAATATCGGAGAGGGCTTTGTGAGGTTACTGCCTAACCGCTTTCATCGACAAACCAATCCGCTTCAATTTCTGATTAACTTCCAAAACCTTCACTTTCACAACTTCCCCAACTTTAACTATCTCTTTGGGATCTCTGACAAATTGATTCGCTAACTGAGAAATATGCACCAAACCATCTTGATGCACTCCCACATCAACAAAAGCCCCGAAATTTGCCACATTAGTCACAATTCCTTCTAATTCCATTCCCTCTTCTAAATCGGAAATTTCATTGATTCCTTCTTTAAAAGTGGCATACTTAAATTCAGCACGTGGATCTCTTCCCGGTTTTTCCAATTCGCCGATAATATCCCGTAATGTGGGTTCCCCTACTTTGTCAGTAACATATTTTTTCAAATCGGCTTTTTTGAGATTTTCGGCGATATGGGTAACTTGTTTTAATGGTATATTAAGATCGGTAGCGATATTTTTGATCACAGCATAACTTTCTGGATGCACTGCGGTGTTATCTAAAGGATTTTCACCATCGCGAATTCTTAAGAAACCTGCTGCTTGTTCAAAAGCTTTTGGTCCCAACTTCGCAACTTTCAATAACTGACGGCGATTTTTAAAAGCACCGTTTTCGTTACGATATCCCACAATATTATTAGCAATAGTAGACGTAATTCCAGAAACAGAAGTTAAAAGTTCCTTAGAAGCTGTATTCAAATCAACACCAACATAGTTAACACAGCTTTCTACCGTTTCATCCAACTTCTTTTTCAGCAATTTTTGGTCTACATCATGTTGATATTGTCCCACACCGATAGATTTAGGGTCAATTTTTACCAATTCGGCGAGTGGATCTTGTAAACGGCGACCTATACTAATAGCTCCCCGCACGGTAACATCTAAATCGGGAAATTCAGCGATCGCTACTTTACTAGCTGAATATATAGATGCACCTGACTCATTTACCATAACTTTAATTGGTTTGCGTTCAGTTTTTTGCATCACTTCCGCCACAAATTCATCGGTTTCTCGAGAAGCTGTGCCGTTGCCGATGGCAATTAATTCAACCTTGTATTTTTCAATCAGATTTTGCAGCATTTTCGCCGCTTCGCTACGTTTTCCGGCTCCAGTATGGGGAAAAATAGCTTGATACTCCAAAAACTTCCCCGTTTCATCCAAAATCGCCACCTTACACCCAGTTCTAAATCCTGGATCGATAGCGATCGCCGGTTTCATTCCTGCTGGTGCTGACAGCAATAAGTTGCGTAAATTGGTTTCAAATGTTTTGATAGACTCAATATCTGCATATTGCTTCTTTTCTGAGATTACTTCATTCGCCAGGGAATTTTTCATCAACCGATTAAATGCATCTTTGAGCATTTGTTGATAGAATTTGCGAATATCCGGCTGTTTAGTGCGAATTTCTTGGGATTCTAAGTAAGAAAGTACATAATCTTCATCAAAGGCAATTTCATAACTTAATATCTTCTCCTTATCTCCCCGACACAAAGCCAGCATATTATGAGGAGCAATATTACTAACTTTCATTTGATAATCGCGGTACATCTCATACTTTGTCGTACCTTCAGGATATTCGTCTTTGATGCGAGAAACAAAAACCCCTTCTTCTAAAAGCAATTCGCGTAAATATGCTCTTAACTGAGCCTTTTCCGCCACTTCTTCCGCTAAAATATCGCTGGCACCTTTGAGCGCCTCTTCTGCGCTTTTAACTTCTTTTTCGGGATTAATATACTTAGCCGCTGCTGCATTTAAATCCGCTGATGCACCATTTTTTATATTTAGCGACTTAATAAACTCAGCTAATTTATCGAGTCCCTTTTCTTTGGCAATAGTAGCGCGAGTACGACGTTTTGGACGATAAGGTAAATATAAATCTTCTAATTCCGTTTTTTGCAAACATAATTCAATTTGCTTTTTCAATTCATCAGTAAGTTTACCTTGTTCTGCGATCGCGTTTAAGATAACTGATTTTCTTGCTTCTAAGTCAGTCAGATAAGTATATCTGTCAGATAAATCGCGCAACTGAGTTTCATTCATCTCACCTGTACGCTCCTTACGGTAACGTGCAACAAAAGGAATAGTTGCACCTTCGGCAAATAGCCCTAGGGCGTTTTCTACCTGAAAAGGTTTAAGATTGAGTTCAGTCGCTAGGAGTTGGGGAATATTCAACATAATCCTGGGATTATTAAAGGAACACCATATAAAAGGTTATTTTACGCCCATCATCGAATGGAGAGCGTTGGTATATAGTGATAAGCTAATATACCAAAACATTTAAAAAATGCGGATTGTGAATCTGATATGTTGTTGGTATATGTAGGACGTTGTAGTCAAAAGCTGTAAATTGTAATATTATTTACATGCATTCCCTACAGCAACATGATGATTTTTGTTTAAAAGCGAATGCTTTGAATTTGGAGTTGAAAAAAAATGCCTTTATTTTTTCTACTTCCACTTTTTCTCTGTGTAATTACTGGCTATATTTGTAATAAATGTAGTGATGAAGTGGGATATCTTGTAGGGTTGTTTGCCATAATTAGTCTTGTTTTGAGTTTGATTTTAGCACCTTGGGAAATCCAGGTTTTGCTGTTAGTTGTAGTGTTAGTGACTACTAAGAAGTTATTGCAGCGAAACGAATATAAACTTAAATTTGAACAAAGCGGTAGTAATTACCAAACTGTTCCCCAAGTTAAGAGAGCCAAAAGAGAAGTTAGTCGTCAAGAGTTCCCATTAAAAAATTTTCAGAAGAAAAAAAATTTAATGGGTGCTCGTCAATATCGCGGAGCTAATTATCAAGTAAATATCGTAGATACAGAAACTTTTTCGGAAGAAGTAACTGGTAAATATCGCGGTATTCCTTGGGTAATTCGCCGTGTGAAGGGAATTGTCAATAAATCAAAAAATCAGATTAATTAAGTTGAAAAATACACTTTCAGCAAAGGTAAAGACGTTGCAATGCAACGTCTATAATATTTTAGATAATGGTATTTAATTTTTATTTATTTTTGCGGAAACAATAGATAATTAGTATTGGGAAATATTCGGTTAACAAGCTTATAAATTAATTACAAATGGTATAAATAGGAAAAAACAGGTGAGAACTTTTGGAAGTATTAAATATACTCAAATAATACTTGACATCAAAATTAAATTGGTAGGGTAATTATAAATTTAGTTCCTTTATCAATTGTTGATAAACAATTAATTTCTCCGTTATGTTTATCGGTAATAATTTGGTGGCTAATAGCTAAACCTAATCCAGTTCCTTTACCTACAGCTTTAGTTGTGAAAGATTGCTCAAAAATTCGAGCTTGTACTTCAGGAGGCATACCTAAAGCATTATCTTCAATGCAAATTGAGACAATATTTTGTAAGGAATCTACAGATGTTGTAATTGTAATACTGCATGGTAAAACAGCTATTTTTTCCTGGGATCTTTGATATAAATCGTCAAATGCATCAATAGCATTAGCGATAATATTCATAAATACCTGATTTAATTGTCCCGGATAGCAAGTAACTGGGGGTAGTTCGCTATACTTTTTAATAATCTCTATTTTTGGACGATCTCCGATATCTTTGAGTCGATGTTTTAGTAACATCAAAGTACTATTAATTCCTTCATGAATCTGATATTCTACTTTAGATCCAATATCACCACGAGCAAAAGTTCGTAAAGAAAGACTGATGTCTTTTAAACGCTTGATTCCCTGACGCATTGATCCTAGAAGTTTTGGTAAATCATCTATCAGATAGTCTAAATCAATTTCTTCAAGAAGTTCTTCAATTTCCTCATCATCAGTATCCGATAACTTTTCTTGTTGAAGCTTTACCAGACTCAGAATATCATTAATGTATTCCTCAATATGAGAGCAATTTCCACCGATGAAACCAATTGGGTTATTAATTTCGTGTCCAATACCTGCAACAAGTTGTCCGAGAGTGGACATTTTTTCACTTTGAATTAATTGTAATTGAGTTTGTTGTAACTGTTCTAAAGATTGGCTTAATTCAGTAGTACGTTGTTGTACTTTTTGTTCGAGATTGCGTGTCAGTAAAGAAAGTTTTAAATGTAATTTTAATCGAGCAATAACTTCTTGTTGTTGGAAGGGTTTGGTAATGTAGTCAACCGCACCAATTTCTAAGCCTTTGACTTTATCATTAGCATCAGAAAGGGCTGTCATGAAAATGACTGGAATATTTTCAGTAATTGGATTAGCTTTTAACCTGCGACAAGTTTCAAATCCATCAATACCGGGGGGCATCATTATATCTAAAAGAATTAAATCGGGTTTAGCATACTCTGCTTGCTCAATAGCCGATTCTCCATCAGTTGCCATCAATGCTTTCCAGCCATATCCTTGAATAGCTTCAAACAGTACTTTGAGATTGGTGGGATTATCGTCAACCAAGAGAATATGCATTGGCTTGGATAGAATATCTGTGATATCAGTCATTTTTGAGTTGATTCCTTAACTAAAAACTGTTTGATAAATTTACGAATTTTCCCAGTTTGAAAGCTAGCAGTAAGTTTACTTAACTCGTCAGCAAAACCGATTAGTTGCTTGTCTTGGGATGTTATCTCTTCTAGTATTCCCTCAATTGCTGGAATATCACCCATCATCGCTAAATGATAAAGTTGTTGTACTATTTCCTCCGAAGGAGGAATTATTTGGGTTGTACTCGTTTGAGAGTTTTGATTGAGGGAAGATAATTCTGAAGCTCCCTTTTGCGTTGCTGCCGGTAAGTCATCGTAAATCCATTCCAAATCTAAGATACTCTCTAATGTTTTGATTAACTCTTCGGTTTGTAGAGGTTTGGGTAAAAAGGATTTTGCTCCTGCTTCTAAACTGCGCTGTCTGTCTTCATCAAAAACGCTAGCACTAGAAACAATAATCGGGATGGAGGATGTTTGAGGATTTGCTTGGAGCTTAACCATCAGTTGAAAATCATTCATATGAGGCATATCGAGCAAAATCGCATCTGGATTTTCTTCTGTTGCTAACTTTAGCCCTTCTACACCCTCGTTTGCTTCTAAGACACGAAAATTCATTGATTGTAGTAAATTGCTCAAAACACTAAAGTGGTTTTTATCATCTTCAATAATGAGAATTTGCGGCACATTCCCTTGAATTCCAATAATTTTTTGTTGACTGCTACTGATTTCTGCCGCGTAGTTATTGTTGATTGGGATTGTAATTTCTAAGGAGAAAGAGCTTCCTTCACCCAAACGACTTTCTACTTGAATTTGACTTCCCATCAACGCCGTAATTCTTTGACTAATGGTTAATCCCAAACCCGTACCATCAGGGCGTTTACCTGCATCCCCAACTTGCTCGAAAGGTTTAAAAATTTTCTGCAATTGCTCCGGTGACATACCTACACCAGTATCTTCTATTTGGAAGCCAATTGTACAAGTTGAATTCTCTTTATCTAGATTTTGTTGTTCGAGTTTATTAACCTTAAAAGTGACTCCACCTTTATCTGTAAATTTAATCGCATTACCCATTAAATTAATTAGTACTTGCCGCAAGCGTTTTTCATCAACTTCTACCAAGCCAGGTAAATTTTCATCTAAAATAACATTAAACGAAATATCTTTTTCTTCAGCTCTAATCCGACATATTTCGGTTACACTAGTCAAAAATCTGGGAAAATGAACCGTACTGGGAAATAATTCTAATTTACGAGCTTCAATTTTAGAAAGATCTAAAATATCATTAATTAACATTAGTAAATGCGAACCACACTGACGAATAATATTTACACCTTCCAAACTTTTGCCGGTAATATCTGACTTTCTTTCTAATACCTGAGCGTAGCCAAGAATACCGTTCAGTGGTGTACGTAACTCGTGACTCATATTCGCCAGAAATTCACTATTCGCTTGATTAGCACTATCAGCAGCAACTTTTGCTTCTTTTAATTCCTGAGTTCTTTCCTCAACCTTTGTTTCTAAGGTTTTAGAATAATCAAATAATTTATTGTTAGCAATTTCTAGTTGATGATTAGTTTCTTCAAGCTTCTGTTGCTTATAAGCATTTGTCGTCGCAATGACACTACCAAGAAAAGCCGCTAAAGCTGGGGTAAGTGGTATTAATAAACCTTTCAAAAATACCCAGTAACTACCACCAATCAATAAGAGAGTAATTCCTATAGATGCCCAGAGAATATTACCCCCCGGGAGCAGTTTTTTTCTATAAATACTTGCTAAATACCAACTACCAATAGAACCTACAGCGGAACAGAAAGTTATCCAAATTGAAAACTGTATTCCAGAGAAACCTTTTAAATTAGCCGATCCCGTTTTTGCTCCCTTTACTAATTGCAAAGCGATATTAGCATGAATAACAACTCCTTGCGTAGGATCTCCCGCAATCAACCACGATGAACTAAAAGGAGTAGCAAAGAAATCATTAGTACTCTCAGCAGTCGAACCAATAAATACCATGCGATCGCGCATTATATCTTTCGGTATTTTACCGGCTATAACATCGCGCATTGTTACCTTAGTAAATGCCTTTTCTGAACCCAACCAATTTAGTAAAATTTGGTATCCACCTGTATCACTATTACTATAACCTGCCTCTAAGTTTTTTAATGGAGAATAAATTTGTTTACCTAATTTAAACTTTTCTCCTTCCTCATCAAAAGGTTCCAAAAAAAATCCTTTTTTACCTTCTTTTTCCAGATACTTCAAAGCTACAACAGTGGCTAAACTTCCCTTATCAATATTATTTTCCTTCTTATCTTTCGCAGACAATAATGCCCGCCGCACGTGGCGATCGCGATCTAAAACTAAGTCTGATAAACCCACCTGCCCTGTTTTTTTCAATTCCGGTGGTGGCTTAACTCTCTCTCCGGTAATTTTCTCAACTCCAAATAAATTGGGAGTAGTTTGAAAAACCTTTACAAGTTCCTCGTGTCCTTTTCCTTCCGGTAAATCGCGGTATATATCTAAACCAATAGCCCGGGGTTTTTGCGATCTAATTTTCTCGATCAAATCGGCAAGAGTAGCATCGGGAATTGGCCATTCCCCCACAGATTGGATATCCTTTTCATCAATCGTCACGATCGTAACTTTTGAAAGTAAATTATGTTTATCTTCTAATTGACAACGCAAGCGAAAAAACCAATCTCGGGTTTGCCATTCCGATAAATTAAATAATCCTATTCCCTGAGTAATAGAAATAGCAATAGTTACGGTAGGAATAATTATAAAAACACTTCTATTTCGTCTCAAAAAAGATTTTAATTTTGACCACATAATAAATTAGTTTATCTATTTTGGATTAATCCCATAGATACATCCCAAGGTTTGGGGATTTTAGATTAATAATTAACGAAACGGTTCCAACTATGGAAGGAACCGTCTTAGAAAATCTCAAATTGATAAATGGATTAATATATTGCCATTAATGTGAAATTTTATTGACAGGGATTATAGGAGCTTTCTCAATATCCTGAAGTCCAACAGATTCAAGCAATTCTGACCAATGTTTCTTTAAGGTGGGGTTATTCGGTTGAGCAGCTCGTAAAGACGCTAAAGTTGCCACACAGTCATACCAAACTCCCTCCTTACCAAAAGCCTTAGCAACATCAAGTAAATCTTTTTCTTGCATCGATCTTGCTATTTCCTTGTTAGGTTGGATGCGCTTAATCCAACCATCAACATAAGGTGTTCTGGGACTAATTTGTCCATCCATTTTTAATGCTAAGAACCATTGGTAGTTTTTGTCTATTTTTAAATCTGTTGGAACTTTGATAGAGATAACTCCAGCTTTACCTGATACTGATACAGTCATTTCATGTAAGGTATTTCCCCGAGCATCCTTAATACTAAAAATACCTTCTTTTGCTTCCGATTGAGGTAGATAAACCAAAATTTCAGGGCGCTGATAAACTGTTGTTCCAAAATAGGTTTGAGGTAACAATGCCAGAATTGCTGCTGGTTGATTGTCGGTACCTTTTCTAGAGCCTCCAGCTCTTGCATGACGAGGAGCAGATTCACCGGCGCTACGTGCAAATCTACCGCTACGAGAAGCCCCAGCTCTTGCATGACGAGGAGCAGATTCACCGGTGCTACGGGCAAATAAACCGCTACGAGAAGCACCACCTCTTCCATGACGAGGAGCAGATTCACCGGATTTACGAGTAAAAAATGAACTGCTGCGAGAAGCCCCACCTCTTGCTTCACTAGGAGCACTGTTATCAGCTGGAGCGCTAAACATCAGAGCATTAACCCTTTGAGATGGTATCCATGCACCGCCAGCAATCAAGGCAAAGCCTAAAGTACTAGCTATTAATCTTTTTTTCATTTTTATGATTTGTTTTCAAAATTTTGATGCACATTTTTTTGATTGCTAATTATTAAATCTCAGTAACAGAATATATTAAAAAGCTTGTTAAAAACAGTTTTTATCCTCAAGCTGGAAATGAAAAAATCTATTTCTATTTTAGAAATATTACTTCTAATTTGGATTGAAGAAATTACGTATATTTCTGTGAAATAATGTATTGACTGGAGCAGAAAATCCAAAGGCATCTAGAGACGAGATATATCGCGTCTTTATAGGTTTATTAACCACTACTGCCAATTGCCAACTAAAACAAATGCAGACCAAAAAAACGGTTCGTGGAAATCCGTTTTTTGGATCATCTCTATCTGAGCCTGTCTGAGAGCTTCTGCTTTTGTTGTTCCTGGTTTTATCAGGTTTTTGTAAAAACTATTCATTAAAACAACCGTTGCTTTATCTTTAACTGGCCATAAGGAAGCAATTGTAGAACGTGCGCCGGATTTAACCGCTAAGCCTGCTAACCCCAAAACAGCACGATTGTCTCCAGCAGCAGTATCGCAGGCACTTAATACTAATAAATCAATATTTGTTGATTCCTTACTTTGTCGATTTCGCAATAATTCAGAAAGTTCTTTAATATCGATTTGTCCATTCCAAGTAAGTAAAAATGTATCGTTCAAACGAGAACTAAACTGTCCATGAGTTGCTAAGTGAACTACATTCGTAGAACCTTTTTTTAAATTATTTGCGAGGCTGGTTTCTGTTAATTTATCATTGAGTAAAGTAGAGGCAGAAGTTACCTTTTCAGAGATTTGTTTGACTTCAGACTTTACTCCTGGAAGTGGACTAAAGCCAGAGCGAGCCTCGCTTATACCCGCTACTACTGCTTTAATATTGTTTGATTTTAAGGATGTTCCCTGCATCAACTGCAATCCCGGGGAAAGGGTAACAGCATACTTTTCAATTAAATATTGCTGACCATCATAAAGAGTTGACATCGGTATATTCCGCAGTAACCCATCTAAAACGAATACTAAAGTTTTAGTTTGTTTGAGATTTGATTGAGTTTCTAAGGGACGAATTAACCAATTGTAAACCTGTTGAGATAGACGATTGCGATCGCGAATGTCGGATACTGGATTTATACTAGCTAATAATTGCCTCAAAGTTTGTTCAACTTCTTGTTGAGATTTGTTAGTAACGCTGTAAGACAGTGGCTGTCCTGATGTAGAGTAAATAACAGCTAAACGGTCTTCAAGAATAATAGGATAGACTACCGTTGCTGTCGAATCAATTTCGTCAATTTTCTGGGCTTTATCCAGACAAGCTTCTCGTAAAAAGTTATCTAACTCGGCAATTTGTAAGGATTCAATTAAATCTCTGGCTTGCACAATATTAGCTTGAGGGGGTTTGCCTTCGAGCAATAATCCAACTAATTCTCTATAAACAGGCTCCACACTCTCGCGGAATGAAAATTGTACATCTGAATTTACCGCTACCAAATCCGTACGAATGGCTTTGAGAGCATTCACAGCTTCAGTATAATTGGCGATCGCCTCATTATTTTGATTCTGCTGTTTGTGCAAGCGCCCTAATTCCCAAGCCGACTGAGCGATAATATCATCCGCTTGTAGTTGACGAGCAATATTTAAAGACTGCTGAGTTAATTTTTCTGCTTCAGAAAACTGTCTCGTGAAACGATAAAACTCACCCCATTGTTTGAGAGCATAAGCTTCTGCCTGCTTATCCTGGATTTGCCGCGACTCTTTTACAGTCTTCGCCAGCATCTTATTTAAACCATTCAAAGGTATAAGTTGACTGAAATTTTCCAGCTTATTTAAAGTGGCAATAAAATTAATTCTGCTATAGAGAGATGTACGACTGGGGGGTAATTCCTTTAGTTGTTCGTAAAGTTGAGAAACTAAGGGAGTTGCATAATCATCAACACCGTAATCGGCAAATAATTTAAACCGCTTCAAACGCGCTTGTAATTTCTCTTGAGGATTGCTCGCCGCCTTTTCTGCTTCTTCAAAGAAGATTAAAGCATCATTGGGATCTTCTAAATCGATCGCAGTTTTACCCAAAGTTTGTAAAATGCTGCTAACTTGATTGTCTGCTTTAATTTTTTTCGCAGTTTTATAACCTTGTATGAGAACATCCTGACTTTCTTGAGAAATTCCCATTGACTGCAAAGTTACCCCGAGACTCCGCAAACCAGCTACTTTGATTTCCGAATCTGGCATTTTTTGTAAATTCTGATTTATCGCCTCTAATTGCTTTTTGCTGCGACGATAAAATCCCAAACTTTGTAAAGCCTGAGCCTGATTAATTTGGCTGCCAAGACTTCCTTCCTTATCTCCAGCTTGCTCGTAATATTTCTGTGCTTGCTGCCAACTTTCCAACGCTGCTTGCCCTTTACCTATATGCAATTGCAAACTAGCTTGAGTATTTAATACCTGGGCCCAAATAATAGCATCGGGAGTAATTTTAGCTGTTTTTAATAACTGTAGGGCTTTCTCAATCGACTTTTGTGAATTACTTAACTGCTGTAGTTCCTGTTGAACAAGAGAAAGATAACTATAAGATAAGGCTTGGTTTAAGGTATCCCCTTGTATTTGATATTGTTTCGCTGCTGTCTGCCAAACACTTGCTGCCTCAGTAAAACGCCCTAGACGATAGAGCGATCGCCCTTTTTTTAATAAATTTGCATCTATAGATACTTGCTTAAGCGCAACTTTTGAAGAACCTTCAAAAGCAGCGATAGCAGGATTGAGATTCCAAACCAATGGTAATAGCAAAGCCACACATAAACCAAAAAAGCTAAAACTGATATATAACCAGCGACATTTTTGAAAACGGTAGATCATTGTGAAAATATTAATTAATAACTGTTAATAGAAAACAGGAACAAGTCGTTAAGGTATATAATCTCTTATATTTTATTTTCTGAAGTTATGGTTCCCATTATCTTTATGTTACTAACAGAATCTTTAAAATCGAGTATTTTTACGTACTACAACCGCTACAGTCAGGTACTTATTTTGTAGCCTTTTGAGCCAGTTGAATATCTTGAAAATTAGATACTTTACGTGTAAAACCTGTAGAAATCGGATTTAGTTTAACTTCACCACCGCTAACACTTCCAAGTTCAATTCTTCCTCCTTCTGCAATTATTTGTCCGCCAGTGGAGCTAATACCACCACCAACTAAGGCTATAGTTTTCCCCGGTTGTACGCTTGAAGCTTGAGCATCTGTTTCCCGGGTAAAAGGCGGAAAAAAAGAGTCACCAGAGAAACTAAGGTTATGCCCAGTACAGTGAATTTCAATTGCTCCTGGATTTTGTCCCATCTGCAATCCCAAAGGTACGCTAACAGTTAATAATGGTGCTTGCTCTGAAACTATAGCGCTATAGTTAAGGTTATAAAAAATTAATCTACGACTGCCCACGTAGATGAGCTTTGTTCTTATAGCCTCAGGCTTCTAACCTACAGGTAATTTAGGTCATGACGGGTACCCATGACTAGTTAATTTTGAGCTTTCCCGCTACCAATCAAATACAACAACGCCATTCTTACGGCTACCCCACTCGTCACCTGATTTTGTATCAAACTAAACTCAGGGTCATCCATTAAATCCGAGCTAATTTCCACACCTCGATTCACCGGACCTGGATGTAATACTTTCACGTTATCCTTACAATTTTGCAGTTTAGACCGCGTTATTCCAAACAATTGATGATATTCTCGTAAGGAAGGCAATAAATGCGCTGACATGCGTTCCTTCTGCAACCGCAGGGTCATCACAAAATCGGCATCTTGTAAAGCTGGTTCTAATTCCCAATGTATAAATAACTTACCCGCTCTATCTTTGCCGTAATCTGCAAATAATTTCGGTAAAATTGTTGGTGGTGCAGCTAAATGTAACTCCGCACCGGTTGCGGCGGTAAAACTCCAAATATTCGATCTAGCAACCCGAGAATGAAGAATATCGCCGACAATGGCAATTTTTTTACCCCGCAAAAGTTCGATACGGGGACTTTCTTGGTCTAGCAGACTACAGATAGAAAACAAATCTAATAGCCCTTGGGAAGGATGCTCGTGTTGTCCGTCACCAGCATTAAGAACGCTTACTTTGACACCTAAACGATCCATTTCTTTTGCGATCAGCTGTGGCACTCCTGCTTCTCGATGACGCACCACCATGATGTCGGTACCCATCGCTAAATAAGTTTTAGCTGTATCTAGAATTGTTTCTCCTTTTGTCATGGAAGAACTTGCTGCCGAGAAGTTCAACGTATCTGCACTCAGGCGTTTGGCGGCGAGTTCAAAACTACTGCGAGTACGAGTAGATGGTTCAAAAAACAAATTCGCCACCACTTGTCCCTGCAAAGTAGGCACTTTTTTCATCCGCCGCGATAGCACTTCCTGAAAACTAGCAGCAGTTTGCAAAACCGTGTTGTATTCAGTAGCGGTGAAGTCAGCCAAGGAAATTACGTGATCGCGAGTCCAGGTAGTAGTAGGCATAGATTTTTATCGACTCTAGCGTGCTTATTACACGAGCGATGATGTCTCTACAGTTACTTAGTTTAACTGAGCCACTCCGCGCTATAAATAGACATCGGTTCTGGCGCTTATACTGGGTATAGCTTGTCGCCCAATTCTATTTCCATAGAACAGCTATCTGGCTACACTTTTCTAACTTTTAGGAGAACCGCTCTGCCGACAATCAGCATTCGGACTTATGTCCTAAGTCCCTCCGGGACGACCTCCGGTACGGACACGCTTCGCGAACAGGCTCACTTACTCGCTTCGCGGTTTCACTCTACACTTCCATGGGATGACCCTACATAGGAACTTCCCTGATACTTCATCCAATAAATATCCCAGTACTTTCAACCGTGGATTATGGACAAAATCTCTAGCATATAGCCTTAAAATTATCCTATCATTCTACGGCACCTAAAGGTGCCCGAGTTGAATTGTAAACCCATTTAAAAATACAAAGCGTCAGTTCTCCGGGGTGTTTTTAGGTGTCAATTCAATAAATCTTGTTACTCCCAAATGCTCCCGTGCTCAAAATTTAGTTACTGTTGCGAGCAAGTCATATACTCGCATCGAATAACAAATTACATCTTTTTTAATTTAAAATTCCTTAAAGTTAAGAATCAACAATAATTTTACAGACAGGACTTACGCAATTGTCACAATAATCGGCTGGTGCCGTACCCTAATAGCCTGATTACTAGGTTCAAAATTTCTTTAGGTGTCACAGGGTTCCCATCACGTGTCCCTACAAGTAAAATGTGCCGGTTGCGTAAGTCCTAACAGATTCAAAACTTAATTATTCATACTTTAGTAGACCTTTTATGAGCTGCTTCTGCTTGCAATTCTTCAACAACATCCCAAGCTGCTGCACATTGTTTTGATGTTGCTCCAATACGCTCGCAAATAGCGCGTGCATCAACTCTTGCTGCTTCAATTTCATCTTCAATGTAGATTCTTTTTGGCTTTTCTACAAAGTCACTTTTATTTAAAATATCGCTAATAGAAATAACACCTAGTAATTCACCTTCAATTACAGGCGCTCTCCGAATCCGAGTATTCGCAAATAACCGTGCTACATATTCCACACCCAATTCTGGCTCAACCACAATACAAGGTTTAGTCATTATCTGATAAACCCGCATTTCTTTCGGGTCTTTTCCATAAGCTGCTACTTTATAAATAATATCCGTTTCTGTTACCATTCCATAAGGATCTTCACTATTACGCCGTTCTACAATCAAAGCACGCAAGCCCTTTTCTTTCATTAACCCAACAGCCTCTGCAACAGTTGCCGAACCACTAATGGTTACGACATTTTTAGTCATAATATCTTTAGCTTTCATCATCATAAATATCTCCCAGTCAATATTATTTTTTCCATGTAAAATAGTGAAAAGTTAAGAGCTACTAGTACCGCTGCGCGTTCGTCAAAAGTCAAAAATCAAAAGTCTTATATAATAAGGATTTTAACCGTTGACAATGGTTGGTTTATTTACGCCGTGCTGTACTAGTTATAAGTTGTCACTAAATATTGATTATAAATTTAGTCAAATAACTCCACTATGTAGGTTGGCATTGAAAATATTAATTAGGACAAGGGAATAGTGATTAGTGAGATCGATCTCTTTGATAAGCTAGTTTATATTCCTTAATATATTTGGGTTTATTTGTGCCGACTTACTTGAGCAAATCATAATCAACTGTTCACTGTTCACTGTTCACTATTCACTGTTCACTGATTAATCATAAATCCTTGCTTCTAAAGCATCGGGGAATTCTTCACAATAAAGTTCAAAATTACTTTTCGGTTTCTCAACAAAATCACTCTTCCTGAGAATATCACTGATAGAAATCACACCTAGCAAATTACCTTTGATTACAGGTGCTCTGCGAATGTGAGTATTAGCAAATAACCTCGCTACATATTCTACTCCTAGTTCGGGATTAACGGCAATACAAGGTTTCGTCATTATCTCGTAAACTCGCATTTCTTTGGGGTCTTTGCCATAAGCTGCGACTTTATAAATGATATCCGTTTCTGTTACCATTCCATAAGGGTCGTTATCGCTGCGTCGCTCTACAACCAAAGCACGCAAACCTTTTTCTTTCATTAACTTAACTGCTTCTGCAACAGTTGCCGAACCACTAACTGTTACGACATCCTTGGTCATGATTTCTTCTGCTTTCATCATGATGATTTTCTCCTAATATAATCAGTTAAATTTGAGTTGGGAAAATTTGTTAGCTCGCTGATGCTTGAGCCATCAGTTGAAAAGAAATACCAGGAGCATATGCTTCTAAAACTTTACCATCATCGCGACCTATAATCATTAAATAATCACAAGATTTGCATTCTGTTTTCATCACAGTTTTTTCACAACCATTTATATAATCTGAGAACAATTTATTCAAATATTCTCTTGAGGCTAAGTTTCCACAATTTGGACATCTCACTATCTGTTTCTTACCCATAAAAATTACTTGAAGTAAAGTTTGTATTAAATTCAGTTCGCAAAAATGAAAAAATAAGTAAGTAGGCGCAAAAAAACATAACTATCTATATAAAAGTAAATTAACCTCAAACTAGAGATACCTATTGCATGACAGCCTTTTTCAACTATAATTTTCCGTGCCGACCTACTTAGCTATAATTTGCTTATTGCAAGATAGAGCAGCTTAGAAGTATATGAAGTACACTCCCCCCCTCCACAACCCTCACGCTTTATAAGCAGAGGGTTGCCTTGGGTGCCTGCGGGGTATTTACGGTACCTGCGCATTGCTTCAAACTGCTATAAGATCGAATCTTTTAACTCATAACCCATGAACTAATCGCAATTTAAAGTAAACGCAATCAATAGAAAATCTAAATATGCGCTTTCACTGCATTGGAAAATTCTTCGTATGGTGAAACACCCTTAATGGTTTCTACTAACTCTCCATTTTTAAAATATAGTACGGCGGGAATAGTACGAACCTCATATTTTTTTGCCAGTGGTTTGTCCTTGTCTACATCAATTTTGACTACTTTAATGCTTTCTTTATACTCATCTGAAAGTTGTTCCATTAAAGGCGCAACCAAACGACATGGACCGCACCAAGTAGCAGTAAAATCAACCACAAGTAGGTTTTCAGATTTTAAAAGTGTCTCGAAATCAGATTCTGGAACTGTAGTTACTGTAGTCATGATTAAAGCTGTAATTATGGTTTAAAAAAAATCCGGATACATCTGACAAGAAACCGATTGTCAAGGGTTCCCTTCAAAGTTTTTTCCTCCTGAAAAAATTTTCGTGGGAACCCGTCGGGTGCCCGTCATCGCTAAAATAAGAGCAAATTGCCAACCGTTTCTTTAAATTCCGCGAGAACAATGACTGCTGAAAAATTGCCTAACAATCAAATCTGGCAAAGATTAGAACGAGGTAGACAAATTAAAGCTCAAACTGGTGGAGGCTGCAGGTTACGCCTCACCTACTTTTGGTCAACAGTCTGTAAATGGTGAATTGGTTGACGCAGGAGAAAGAAGAAGAAATCATTGAATTAATTTGCCCTCAAGGGTTCCCATAGGATTTTTTTCTTCTAAAAAAAAATCGATGGGTGCCCGTCACCACAAGTCTGGAAAATCTTTACTACAGATAGCTGACTGGTTAAATCAAAACAGCTATAGAACTAAGCGTGGTAGTGAATGGGAACGCATTTCTATCAAGCTAGTTTTAGATCGTTTTTATGGAAAGACTCCCAGAATATCCGGCATCAAAAAATGATAATCTTAATGGTGATGGAAATATTTATCGAATATTAAGTATTTCAACAAAATAAATTACACTAAGTCATTGCGAGTGGAAGGACGCAATCGCAGGGTTTGTAACTAAATTCAGTTATTTCATGAATGTGTAAATTTGTTTACTTACTTAGATGGTTACCTCTAAAGACCTAAAACGCTCTAAAAGCTTGTCCTATATATTTTTTGACCTCTGAATCGTAACATCCCTAATAATAAACCTTTATGAGAGCAATGTCTAGATAAATCAAGGAATGTAAATTTTTTTGTGTAACATTCCTCTTCAAGGCGAAGTGGAGTTAAATTATATAAGACGAAAACGTAGTGCGGGTAGGATAGCTCACGTCTTAATATACAAATGAATGGATGGGAGAATTTATAACTTGAACGAGACGATCAAGGTTTTCGACTCGATGGAAATATGCAGCGTAATTCTTTCATTGCAGCAAACAATTGACTGGCACTCGTGAGAATTTTTTTCTCCTAAAAAATTCTCACGAGAGTCCTTGAGCAACTACGATCTGAAAAAGCACCATTGTTGCTTTTGCGTAATTCGTAATTGTTACTCATGAATAAATCTGAACGCTTTGTGATAGTAGCTCAAAAGCGATGGTCATATTTGATAATTAAGAAAATACTTGCAAAGCGAAGGAAATTAAAGATAAAAATGTCATAAAACCAACTGCGTCTAAAGTCGTGGTCATCAAAGGGCCGCTAATCAATGCGGGGTCAAGATTTAAGCGTTTCAAACCCATCGGTAATACTGTTCCTAAAGTAACGGCTATCAATACATTTACAGCCATTACACTTCCAGCAACAAAAGACACCCAACGTTCATCAGGGGGAGACCACATCATTGATAAGGTAGTTAAAGCTAAACCTAATCCAATAGCCGTTCCTAACCCCGCAGTAAGTTCTTTTCGCAGCAGAGTCATAGTGTCTTTTGGTGTTACTTCTCCCAGACCTAATCCCCGTACAGTTACTGATAAAACCTGAAAAGCTACATTACCACTACTATTAGCCAAAATGGGCATGATAATTGCCAAAACTGGCACAATTTTAATCACTTCCTGGAAAGGTGCGATCGCGCTAGCAGCGGCGATGTACAACCCGATATTTCCCAGTAGCCAAGGTAAACGTTTGCGAAGAGTTACTTGAGGAGAACATAAAGCCGCTTCATCACCGCCAGTTACCCCTGCAAGTTTTTGAATCTCTTCAGTGGCTTCTTCGTCAATAATATCGACAACGTCATCAATAGTAACAATACCTACAAGTCTATCTTCTTTGTCAACTACGGGTAAAGCGATTAAATCGTATCGCTTCATGATTTTAGCAACTTCCCGTTCGGGAGTATTTGTAGTAGCTCTAATGACTTTACCTGAAGCAATATCTCCCAATAAAGCATCGGGATAGGAAAACAGCAATTGTCGTAGGGAGACAACACTGATTAACTTGCGGTTGCCATCGGTAACGTAGGCATAATAAATCGTTTCTTTATCTTCGTCTTGACAGCGGATTTTATTGAGAACTTCTCTGACAGTCAAGCCTTGCTGCAACCGCACGTATTCCGTAGTCATTACCCTTCCAGCCGTACCTTCCGGATAGCCAAGAATCGTTGCAGTAACTTGTCTTTGTTGGGGACTTAACGAGTGTAATAAACGCTTGACAACCTTGGCAGGTAGTTCATCAAACAATTCTGCACGCTCGTCGGGACTCATTGCTTCTAAAATTTGTGCTACCCGTACATCATGGAGGGAATTGATCAATTGTTCCTGTACTTCGGCAGGTAAATATTCAAAAACGTCAATTGCTCGGTTTTTATTAAGTAAGCGAAATGCGATCGCACGTTGTTTTCGAGCTAAATTCGCGATGTATTCTCCCACATCAACTGCAGGTAAATGGTTTAAATCCCATTTGAGTTCATTTAAATCTGTAACGCCAAAGTCAGCAATGTTAATTGCATAATTGCGAACATCTTGAATAAGCATATTTCCTCCTATTATCTCCCCCGCGCTGAGAGACTAACTCTACAGCTCAAAGGAGTGTGGTACTACCGTCTTCCGGACTTCTGTCCATAAGTTTTTAAAAAATCAACATCGATAACCTATTAAGGCATCGCTAAGTCATAATACTAACCCGGAACAGTGTAATCCGGTAGATGCTGAACTTCAGTATTATTTTTGTGTGATATTCCGCACTACTGAGTAGCTATATGCCCTGATTTTCATCTCAATAGAGTAGATTTTACTACTATCACCATCTATGTCAAGGTAAAATCTCAATTTGCTTGATAACTTCAAGAGTCAAATTATTAACATTGTAGCAAGTAGTTATTGTTTTAAACACTCAAGCTAATTTATGTGATAGTACTGAAGTATTTCAGTCTGTTTCCCCCAGTTAATAGGGGAAACAGATAATATTGATGATAAATAAGACAAGTTGCAAAGTATGAATGTTATTTCGATCAAATTCTATAAAATATATTTTTACTGACCGCGTAATATCCGGTGTTAAAATTTACCGTAACTTAACAATAGCTTTTTATAAAAAGGGTTTTACGTCTTATTTAAACTTGATTGTCAATCACCAGTCTTATGAGTAAATGTTGAAAAATAATCCATATCTTGTCAGCAATCTGCTTGATAGTAATAGACTATTTCCAGAGAATATTTTGAATCTTTGACAATAAGGAAGTTGCCGCGAAAAATATAGTCGCCGCGTTTTTGAACTCTTTGTGTGTCTGAATAAAGCTACTAATTTTTTTAAGTCTGCCCATATGACTAATTATGATAAATTTAAATAAATAAATAATTAAGTTATTAGTATTTTACGATCCACTGATGAAGGAAAGTGGATACTTTGACCAAAAAAAATCGGATACAAGCCCCCGGATTTATCCGTGGAATAAAAAAAATGTTTCCTTATTTTCAAGCCCCTCGATTCATCGATGGGGTAATAATTCTAAATTCTTCATGTCTTATTCTAAATTCGCATTGACTTGTTGACAATCTAGAAAAAAGAGCAATATTTAATATCCTGTAATCTGCCTCATGTAGAGGAAGAGAAGTATTTCTTATAAATAATTACTAACAGGGACAAAAAAATATACAGTTGTCTTCTAACGGGAGTTGTAATATTGCTAGCAGCGATTACAGAAGTTATGCTGTTTTTGTTTCTATAATTCACTTTACGATTATGGGGTAAAATCCCGCGAATAGTTATGTTTAGAACTCTACAGTTGCTTCCTCGCCTAGAATATTACTATGAACAAATTAAGACTATTATTCTTTCACGTCAAAATCCGATTACTGGTTTATTACCAGCTTCGACGGCAATAACTGCCCACGGAGACTATACGGATGCTTGGGTGCGTGATAACGTTTACAGTATTTTAGCAGTTTGGGGATTGGGTTTAGCTTATCGCAAGGTGGATGAAGATAAGGGGCGCACTTACGAATTAGAACACAGCGTTATCAAGTTAATGCGAGGATTGTTATTCTCGATGATGCGACAATCGCATAAGGTAGAGAAATTTAAGCATACTCAATCACATGCTGACTCACTACACGCCAAGTATAATACTGCTACTGGGGATATTGTTGTTGGTGACGATCAATGGGGACATTTACAGCTTGATGCGACATCGATATATTTGCTGATGTTGGCGCAAATGACTGCTTCGGGGCTACAGTTAGTTTACCAATATGATGAGGTCGATTTCGTTCAAAATTTGGTTTACTATATTGGACGAGCTTACCGCACCCCTGATTATGGAATTTGGGAACGAGGTAATAAAATTAATCATGGTAATGCGGAATTAAATGCTAGTTCGGTAGGTATGGCGAAAGCTGCCTTAGAAGCAATTAATGGGTTGGATTTATTTGGAGTACATGGAAGTAAAGCATCGGTAATTCACGTACTACCGGATGAAATTGCTCGCGCTCGCATCACTTTGGAATATTTATTGCCTAGGGAATCGGCTTCTAAAGAAATTGATGCAGCACTTTTGAGTGTAATTAGTTTTCCGGCGTTTGCCGTCGAAGATGAAAGTTTACGTCAGCGAACATACGAAGAGATAATTGATAAATTAGAAGGTAATTACGGTTGTAAACGGTTTTTACGTGACGGGCATCAAACAGTTTTAGAAGATAGCGATCGCTTGCATTACGAACCCAGCGAACTCAAGCAATTTGAACATATTGAATGTGAATGGCCTCTTTTCTACACTTATTTGCTCTTAGATGGGTTATTTCGGGGAGAACAAGACAAAATCAAGGATTATCAGCAACGTTTAGAATATACCATTATTGAACGCGATAATTTGCGTTTATTGCCGGAGGTTTATTATGTACCCGAGGAGAATATCGCAGCTGAGAAACAAGCACCTGGAACTCAAAAACGTTTACCTAACGAAAATATTCCTTTGGTATGGGCACAAAGTTTATATTTTCTCGGACAAATGTTGAATGAAAAATTACTTTCTGTGGGAGATATCGATCCTTTAGGGAGATATTTATCTGTAGGAAGACAGCGCCAACCGATTGTACAAATTTCTTTATTGGCAGAAGATGAAGAACTACAATCAAAATTAGCAGTGCGCGGTATTCAAACGGAAACCCTATTACAAATAAAACCAATTCAGGTTCGTCAAGCTGCTGATTTAATTGCTATTTACAAAGGAATTGGATATAACAAAAAACTCGGTGTCACTGGAAGACCGCCTAGATTACCAAGAAGTTTAACTACATCGAGAATTTTTCGGATAGGTAACGAAAATATTGTATTTCTACCTTCTTTCTTAGATTCAGAACAGTTTTACTTAACTTTAGATTATCATTTTCTTGTAGATCAACTCAAAAGCGAATTAGCTTACATTCAAAAATATTGGAGCGATTTAGGTCGTCCGACTTTAACTTTAATGTTAACTCGCACCATGTTAGAAACAGGTAGCGAAGCATTATTGTCATTAATGGAAGAATTAAATAACGGTATTTGTAACGGCGTAAGAGTCAAATTAGGAAGACTCAATCAATTAATGCTTACTGCCAACATTCAAAGAGTTAACTTACAACACAACTTTGAATTTTCCAAATCGCCAGTCACAAAAATTGCTCCTCGCAGTTCCCACCTAAACTATAATCCAGAAAGCAACTGGATATTAGAACATACCCAAGAATTCCAAATGGAATGCGAAACCAACTTAGAATTCTTGCTTTCTTCCTTGCGCTCCTCAGATAATCTGTACGAACAAATCGAATTATTGCAGACATTAACCCGCTTGCAGGGGCTTGATTTCGACACCAGCTTTGGCGAATCTGGTAATACCATTAAAGTATCCGATTTACTTGACGAAGTTTACCAAAAAGCAGGTGAAATTGGACTTTGGGCAGTTGTACGTCGTGCTGCGGGATTGCTCCAAATGGCGGATATGCGCTTGTCGGATGTAGTTACAAGTCTTTTGGCAAGGGGTAAACAAATTGCAGTAGGAAAAGCTTACAACGAAGCATCTTTAATAACTGTTCCCCTTTCCCACAAAGAAATTGTTGAGAAAATCAAAGAATTCTGTCGCGATGATGTTAGAGATGGAGTTTTAACTCAAGAAATATTGATTTACCTGCGTACCCTAATTAATTCCGAGCCGGAATTATTTCAAGGATTGCTAACTCTGAGAATCGGCTATCTCATCTTATTTATTACCAGTAAACTCGCAAGAAAATTAGATATTACCCAAGATGAAGCCTACGAACATTTGATGCAATTGTCTCCTTTTGAAGTAAAAACAAGATTGCGCGACTGCTTGTTAGAATATTCCGGCATGAATCAGTTATTACGCCAGCAAGAATCATTACATGTCAAACAAAAAGAAAACGAAATAGATTGGGTATTGCAGCCAATTAGCCAGGAAAAAATAAAAGTACCCGAAGGAGGTTGGCGGCGATATCGTCAAGCAGAAGGAGCTATCAACCGCGTACCCGAAGACTTCTTTGAAAGAGTTTGGGAAGTTATGCATCATTGTAAGGGTTTAGTAATTGGCGATAAATTAGAACGTCGCAACCGCTTGGATAGTCAATTACTGATATCAGAAATGACAGCAGGAGAGAAAAACTTTGCCCTACAAGTAGAACATCTCTTAAATAAAATTGAAGCTCCAGAATACCGCCAAGCAAACGTTGAAGCCTTAATGGGATTAGCGGCGATCGCCAAAAATAATCCAGAATTACAAATCCGGGAATATATTGTTTTAGATGTATTAATTGGTCATGCAGTACGATTGAACTGGTTAAACAATCAACCCGAAAGAAGCCATAAATATGATGAAGACAAAGCTGCAGCATGGCGCTATTTTTACAATACTTCTCCTCAAAAATGCGGCAGTTATATTGTTAAAGCCTTTAGATTCTTAACAGAATTTGGAGAAGTTAAATTATAGATTGTAGGGTGTGTTAGACGCACGACTATTTATCTAATTAACGATAATTTCTCTCCATCGTCTAACGCACCATCCGAGATTAGTTAATTAACGCTAATTTTTACAATAATTTTCAAAGCTAAAATGTGAAATTGAGTTTAAAATGATTATTCAAATATTCTCAACAAAAATATAAAAATGTCACCCTTAACAGAAGCCTTAGAAAGAATCCGAAATTATCATTTAGAACACAATCCCGAACTTCTAGAAAAACTAAAACCCGGGCTTACGAGAAAAGAAATAGACGAGCTAATTAAAGACTTAGGTTTTCCCTTCCCAGAAGAACTTTACGAATTATATCAAAAGCCACAAGATAGATAATTCAAATAATTTACCTTTTTTCTCCCCCAAGAGATTAAAATAATTATCTCTTTCCCTTGCATCTACCGCTTCCATGACAAAATCCGCCGACATCAGCAGCAAAAGAATAATTAGCCTAGCACCAGAAAGCTGGGTGAAATGGGTAGCTCAAAAATCATGAGGTAGGATATGGCAATATTAACCAAATCTCCTTGGTATCAGCAGATTTTGAGAGAAGGGGAAGCTCCTGGGGAAAGAAGAGGAATAATATCTGGAATCGAAATGGCTTTAGAAAACAAATTCGGTAACGAAGGATTACAATTAATGTCACAAATCTCTCAAATTACCGATTTAGAAAAATTAAAAGTAATTCAAAGAGGAATCAAAACTGTGAACCTTTTAGAAGAATTACAAAGATTAATAAATTCCGCAAAATAGAAAACTGATTAAACTCAAACACAAACAGCGCGCTTGGAAACAAACTGATATCCCTCCTCAGCGAAACTTTGTCTTAAAAAGTTGTTCATGGGGGAAACCCCCAAGAGCACACTTTTCGCTGCGTTTACCGAGCGCGTACCTTTGCGTTAAAAAACTAATCCTCAAAATCCTCAGCAAACCCCCGCACCGCTCTAATCAAATCATCCGGAGTACCAATATCTAAATAATTACCATTTGTAAAACTTTCCGCTTCCACCTGCAAACCTTTACTTATAGCAGATTGAATTACATTACCAATAGGAATTTCAGGCAATTGCGGTAAATTTTCATCCTGTTTAATTTCAATCAAATACTCGTGGAGAAACTCAGTAAACTCAGGTTTCCAAACAGCAATTCCCCACATAAAACGCAAATCTGAATGAAGCGGTTTTTCAATTATAGAATTAACTTTACCTTTATTATCAAAATCTACCATACCAGCTTTCTCTGGTTTATCTGTAGGAAACAATCCCAAAACCACATCAGCCTGACTTACTTCCAAACGATTTAATATTTGTAAATAAGCATCCTTTGGTTCAAATAAAATATCGGGAAAACCCAACGCTACAATTGCATCTTTGACAAAAGGATAAGCACTATCCAAAGTAAAAGGAACACCATAAGGTAAACCCATAATTAGATATCCCAAATTCATAGAAAGCATCGCACCATCGCCAAAATATGCCGGAATATCCCATTTACCCTGACGCAAAATAAAATAAGCTTTATCAATACCTGCTAACTGCATCTTTTCCAGCAAGTAGTGAGAAACAACTTTAGGACGTAAATTATTTTTATTATTATTTTGATGATTAATTTGAGTATTTTGATCGCCATCTTCTCGAAAACCCACAGGATATAGCTCCTTACTCAAAGGTAAAGGAGAAATACGGGTAGCCTTGCCACCAGCGGGAATCAATCCAATAAGAGGGCGCTTTTTCATAAAATTGAGAAATACAGAGAATGGGAAGAGGGGGAAGAGTAGGAAGAATTTTTAATTCATAACTCCTCACTTCAAACTCCTCACTCCTCACTCCTAACTCCGCGAGCCACTAACAACAAAAAAATATCCCCCTTTTCTCGGTGCATTATTCTTGCAAAAAAAAGGAGGTTGATAAGTAATATTAAGCTATCAACACTATTTTACAGAGACAGCATCAACATCAATAGTACCTTTATCCTGAGTCCCTTCTTCCGAAGTATTAGCTGCTGTTGGTGTTTCTGTAACTCCCTTACGCGCTTTAAAGCCTTCGATAAGCATTTGGGAAAACTCGCTAACTAATAGCGTTAACAGAAAAACATCATCAAGTTCTCCGACAATTGGGAAAATGTCGGGAATCACATCAATGGGACTAACAAAATATACCAAAGTACCTATAAGTACCCACCAACGATACTTTGGATTACGAATTAAACCGCGATACCACTCATAAACGGATTGGATTGAGAATTTCATATTTTCAGCCTCAACTTACCTTTAATTTTGACAAAATATGACCTAAACTTCCTGTGGGAATAACCGCCCTATGACTGTATGGAATACGCTACCGGCGTATACTTAGTTTCGATTGAATTCCAAGATACACGATAGTTCACATTTGATGTAGAACTTGTGCATTAATCTCTAAAATTAAAGTGGTTTGAGATATTTGGTTGAGGATGAACGGAGGAGACTTATAAAGTGAATATTGAAGATATTGTACGCAAGATAGGACCTGTAGCATGGCCTTTACTTTTTTTCTCGATTTTATCTTTGAGCGTAATTTTCGAGCGGATATGGTTCTGGTTAAGAATTTTAACTCAAGAAAGTAAAATTGTTGACAAAGTATTAGACGCAGCTCGGGATGATTGGGCAATAGCTACTGAAATTGCCCAACGAGCAGAGCGTCAACCCATAGGTAGATTTCTCTATGCGCCTTTGAGTTTGCCAAGAAGAGATTCTGAAACTTTTAGGTTGGCGCTAGAATCCAGTGCAGAAAACGAACTAGCCTTAATGCGTCGTGGTGAAAAAGTTCTAGAGTTGGTAATTGCGATTGCCCCTTTGCTGGGATTATTTGGTACAGTTTGGGGTTTGATTCAATCTCTCGAATCTATTAAAATTTCGGACTTGGGTACACAAGCTAGTGCTGGAGTCACAACTGGTATTGGGGAATCTTTATACAGTACCGCAGCAGGGCTAGTAGTTGCGATTGTCAGTTTGATATTCTACCGATGGTTTCAAGCTTTGCTAGTTAATCAAGTCAAAGTTTTTCGTAAATCTGGGAATGAATTGGAGTTGCTTTATCGCCAATTTCCCCCAATGGATAGCAATACCAGAACTACTTCTAAAGTACTTCCTCAAGTAATTGTAAGAGATAAAGATACTACGCAGGAAAATACTACAAATCGGCGCAAGCTAAGAAAAAACAAGTATTCTGCGCCTCCTCAACCAACAGATTCTGATTCACCAGAATCCGAGGAGAAATAGTCACTTACACTTAGTCATTGATATATAGGCTCCACACACACAGCGTAAACGTAGTTATCTACAATGCCGTGTTTTCTCTTCATAATATGCCCGCAAGGGAGGTTTAATTAGATTCGGCTAGGGCTGTAACTTATTACTAAGAGCGCGTAGTCATTTACTCAATCGTTAGATGCCTTCATAGGCATGGTGAGAATTAAAAGATGAAAATCAACCTAAACAATCCAACCGAAGAAGTTCAGATTCAAATTATCCCCTTAATTGATGTTGTTTTTTGCATTCTGACATTTTTTATTTTGGCATCATTACAATTTACTCGCCAACAGTCAATCAACATCGATTTACCTCAAGCTGAAACCGCAACATCCACCGTACAACCACAGGAAGAACGGCAAATTTTACCTGTAACAATTGATGCTGTTGGTCAAATCTATGTAGAAAAACAATCCGTGCAACGCCTCCAGTTAGAAGACATTTTGAAGAAATATATCGAAGGTAATCCTAAAGGTACTTTAGCGCTGTATGCTTCGCGTTCGGCAACTTACAATGATGTGATCGAAATACTCGATTTGCTACGAAAAGTTGGTGGCGATCGCGTTGCTTTAGCAATTATACCCGGCTCTTCTGACCAACCTGCGAATCCAACAGAACCGATTCCCAATCTCCCTACTAATCCAGGGGCTACTCCTGGTGGAGCGCTACCATTTCCCAATGTTTCTCCACTTGCTCCCAATTTTCCTCAAAATAACCCAAACCTTAATATACCTCCCGGTAGCACTCAAATCCCCCTTCCTAGCATCCCCAATCAACCTCAAACTGGACAAGGAGTTGCACCCAGAATTCCCAACCCTAATACTGGCTCTACAATTCCCACAGCACCAGCCCCTCAAGCAACTGTCGCACCCAAAAAAACAAACCCTAGCCCCTAGTAAGGGAGATAGGGAGATGGGGAGATGGGGAGATGGGGAGAAAATTTCAAGTTCATTATCTTAACTCTTAACTTTCAAGAAACACGAGCCGAAAATCTGGAAAAACGAGCTTTTTTGAACGAGTGTTTATTTGATTCCTAGGGAGGGGGTTTAATATTTTTGAATGCATGAATTTTGAATTCCCCCCTTGTGGAATGCTCCGAAGTAATGACAACTAATTCTGCAAGTTCCCAACTCCCAAATACTTTAGATTTCTATATCTAATGACCTTGCTATTTTTTATTTTTGATCGAATTGTTGCGAGTTTTCCTATCTAGCCAAAATCTATCTCAATATAATCATCCCGTGTTCGATTTTCTGCTTAAAGACCGAATTTTGTTAGCTTCTTGTCATTTATCTTATCGGAGTTACTCAAATGGATCTCAACAGTATCGTGCCGGTTGTGGTTACTTGGTTAGTAACATCCGCTAGCTTTTTAGTTCTCAGCAGAGTTCCATTGATTGGGGTTGAAGTTGATTCAAAGCAGATAGGCTTGATTAGTGGTGCTGTGTTGGGAATTGTTAACGCTTTGGTTCAACCAATTTTCGGAGCATTGGATTTTCTGACATTCGGTTTAACTCCAAATTTAACTGCCTTTATCATCTCCGTTATTTGTTTTGGTATCGCAGCTTATTTAGTCAAAGGATTTCGCTTAGTCAACGGAATTTTGAGCGCAATATTAGGAGCCTTAGCACTATCAGTTGTTAGTAACTTGGTTTACTACTTAATTGAATATATTTGAGCAATGTTCGCCTAAAAGTTAGGAACGATAAACCTAGATTTATCTCCTAACTTATTCATGAGTAATTGACAAACTAATCATTATTTGCGGGAGGTGCAGCTGTAGTATCCGATTTCACAGAGCGTTGTTCGCGCCTTTTACGCTCTGCTGCAATCATATCGGCCATTACTACCGCAGCTTGGGCCATTTTATCTAAGTTAGAGCGGTATAAATCTAAATCTTTGCTCAGTTTATCTTCAGATAAGTTCAAGCTATTGGCAACAGTTTTTAAAGCTTCGTTGCGAAGTTTTTCGTCTTTTACCATTTCTGGATCTGACGATTCCAATAAAGTATATAAACCAATCGCAAATAAACGGCTGTATTTAAACTTTGGATTATTAGCAATGCCTTCTAATAATGCTTGTAAGTCTGATTCATTACCCAAGCGCAGTTCACTCAAATTGCTGACTAAATCTTTAGCTGATAAGCTTTTAGCTAAATCTTCGAGCCTTTTAGCATCTTGTTTATACTTCTGTGGATCTTCTTCCACAGACTTAATCAAAGCATTATAAATCGATTCAAAGTCCTCCTCCGGCTTGTAAGCCTGCATAAATCGGTTATAAGTAGTTACAACACCCAAAGCATAAATGGGGTCGTAATTGAAATCAGCATTTACACCGAGCAGGTGCATTTCTACCATTAGCTCTTCTACCACCCGACGATAAATCGTGTTGATTGGACGGGTGTGAAGACTGTAGAAAGTTCGCTTTGTTTCAGAGACAGTACGGACGTTATTCACGAAGAAATTTTGATGAATTTTAAGTGTAATGTAAACTTATTCTCGCGCTTGTAGGCGACTTTGCCAAGTAATAGTTCCCAAGCTAACTATTGTGAATGGAATGTATCCTCAGTCGTAAGATCGCAATTATAATTTTGCAAATGGCGACTTTAGGTTGCAATCAAAAGGTTACAACCATATTTTAGATAGGTTGATAGGGTCCTTGAGTCCCTTTTCCTATATAATCAACCCATATTAATAATAGTTTAATATTTTATTGGCATTTATGAGTTATTTGCCCGACTTAAGCACCATCGCCGAACACCTCGCGGGTGAGTTTGAAAATAAAGACCAAGCAATTGCAGAGCCTGCTTGGTACGTTAACTTACGTATGTGGCAAATACCTGTATCTTTATTTCAAGAAGACAGTTTGACATTATTTGCCGAGCAAGCGAATGTCCTCCAAATAGAACAAAGTTACCGTCAGCGAATCATGCGGCTTACCTCTGCCTCCGACAATGCATCCTTTAAAGTTCAATATTATAGGTTTAAAGACCCAACTATTTGGCGCGGTGCAGGCCGTAATCATACATTACTCAATGCTCTTACACCTGAAAAATTAGATGTACTACCGGGATGCGTTCTTAGAGTTGATGTAGAAACCCTTGCTCAAAACCAATACAAATTTATTGCAAAGCCCATACCGGACAGTCGCTGCACCTTTGATTATGCTGGTAATACTATAGAAGTTTCCTTGGGATTTGAAGCAACCCAAAAAGAATTTTTTAGTTATGACAAAGGAATTGATTCAGCAACCGGGAAAGCTACTTGGGGTGCTATTTTGGGTCCTTATCGTTACACCAAATTACAACAATACTGAAAATTTATCATTAGTTAACAGTTGGGAATTAATAATTTAATAGTAAAAACTTTACAACACAACAGTTTACCTAGTAACGACAGACTATTAGCTTTTAAGCTTTGATTCGGTAACCCTTATTCTCTGAAAACAAATAATCACCATCAAAAAATACTGTTTTCAAATCCTAATTTTTACCGAATCAGAAGCATCATCTGTAAATAAAGAGAACACAGGCTGCGCCTATTCCTGTAACAACCTTTTGATATTAAAAGGCTAAGTCAAATTCACCTAAAAATAGCGAACAATAATCAACTATGATAGAATTTCAACTCCTAACTACTAACCGCCCTCCGAATAAATGCTTTTAACTAACCATACTGCGAGGTACACCTTCTAAAGCTTCCTCTTCAGTTTCAAATATTTCAAATACGGTATCCATCATAGTTACTTCAAAAACTAGCTTAGCTTCTGGATGTACATTACAAATACGGAAACTACCCTTTACTTTGTCCGCATCGCGCATTCCAGCAACTAAAGAAGTAAGACCAGAACTATCAATAAAATTTACCTGTCCTAAATTTACAACCACGTGGCAACTGAGTTTAGAAATACATTCTTGCAGCTTAAGACGAAATTGCCAAGCTGTGGTTATGTCTAAACGACCAGTAGGCGATAAAACGATAACAGTATTTTCGTCTTGAGTTGTGTAAGTTTTTTGGTCTATATGAATCACAAAGTTTTCCCCTAGCACTCTTCAAACTATCTAATTAGATCCTGCTAATCCTGCTGGCATACTAGTGAAACCGATTAAACACTATTCTATAGCTACTATAATATTAGCTTATAGTTTCAAATAGCTAGTTGTGTCGGTAACAAAATTAATTAAGGCTGTAGCTAGAGAATAACAAGCTACAGCCTTAATTGTCACCTTGGACGAGCAGTATCTTTAGTAGTTTAACTCACATTCAAGTAGTCTGGCTCTGCTGCCAATTGACCCAATCTTGAGGCTTAAGATAGGTTTCATACAATTCTGCTTCTGGAGTACTTGGTTCTGGCTTATACCCATACTGCCAACGCACCAAGGGCGGTAAGGACATCAAAATGGACTCAGTACGTCCGTTGGTTTGTAGACCAAAAATTGTGCCTCTATCGTAAACCAAATTAAATTCCACATACCGACCCCGGCGATATAACTGGAAATTTCTTTCGCGATCGCCATATTCTATGGGATGTCTTTTTTTCACGATTGGTAGATAAGCTGGTAAAAATGCTTTACCGCATTCTTGGACAAAGGCAAATATTTCTTCCCAATTACGAGTAGGTAATTTGCCAATTTCATTGCTATATGCGGCTGCTGGTTTATCGACGTGAGGGCCGCGATATAAAGCACCTTGTCCATCTTGGTAATCAAAAAATAAACCGCCGACACCGCGAGTTTCTTGACGATGCTTGAGGTAAAAATATTCATCGCACCAGCGTTTGAACACCGGATAATATTCTTGATGGTGGTTATCGCAAGCCTGTTTAAAAGTTTGATGAAAATGGGTTGCATCTTCGGCAAAAGGATAGTATGGAGTCATATCCGCACCACCACCAAACCACCAAACTGGGCCTGCTTCAAAGTAGCGATAATTCAAGTGGACGGTAGGAACATAAGGATTTCGAGGATGTAACACCATTGAAGTTCCCGTCGCATAAAACTTATGTCCTGCAGCTTCCGGACGGTTCGCTAAAATTGAAGGCGGTAAATTGGAACCCCAAACTTCAGAAAAATTTACACCACCTTGTTCAAAGATTGCACCCTCACGCAAAACTCGCGAACGTCCACCACCACCTTCTGGACGTTCCCAACTATCTTCTTGAAATTGTCCTACGCCATCAAGTTCAGCCAAAGCTTGAGCAATTTCATCTTGTAACTGCTTCATAAATTCACTGACTCTAGCCTTTGCCTCAGATGGGGGTAGAGATTGAGAAGAAGAGGACATTTGGGAGGTTGGCGAGTTTGTCAACATAAATTTCTAGACCTAAATGACGATTTTTACTTTTATTATTTGGAACTGTTCGGCCAAGATAAATCCCTTTTTCAAGGTTTTACCTGAACTCTTGGGATTAAATGTAAAAAATCACGTCATCTACCGATAACGTGAATATACTTATTCTGCTCTGTAAAGTCAGGAATTGCCGGACATTACTTCCTAGTTCACAGGGAGCATGGGAGCTGTTATCCCTACCTAGGCTTGCACGGCTGAGCCGTCCGCGCTTCAAGATATTTACTTAGCCTGCGGGTCTCTTGATAACTGCTTGGTTTTCGCGTATTAATCAAGAGACTGTTTGCTAATTTCTTTGATTTTAAAGTATTAGGAAGCATAAAATACATAAATAAATGTTGACAAATATCTACAACTGTTAAGTCTTGTCCAGGAAAACACTACCTAAGTCAAAGCTCCCTCAAATAGGTATAGGCTTGTATATTAATTAATTTTTTTCAACTTTTCTATCTGAACACCCGAGTGTTAAGACTAAATTCTGTAACAATAACCTGTAGACCTGTTGATCGTTCGGGGTATCGGTAAGAAGGCAAATAGCCATAAGAAAGATCTAAAAAATAAATGTTCCCACTGTTTTCTCAACATTCTAGACAAAATCTAGACATGCAGGCAGTGTAGCCCCTAGGAGCAACATCAACTGTGGGAGACTTTATGCATTTTATGCATGATTTTTGCCAAAATTAACCCGTAAGATTAGCGAATAATCTCTTGATGAATATGCAAAAACCAAACACCGATCGAGAGTTCCGCAAATAATTTAAAATCTTAAAACGCGGACGGTGAGTCCACTGCGTTGCGGAGGAACACGCACCGTTGTAGCAAGTGGCGAACCCGGAGGGCTCAGGCGTGGGCGGCCAAAGTACGGGATAACGCGCTGTGCTCCTGTTGAAGTAGGAAGTAATGTCCGGCTTGGACTTTACAGAGCACGATATTAGTTGCTTGCTTAATGTATTTAGAGAAAGCACAAATTTTGATCGTTGTTATGGGGTAAGGATTCGGGATAACTCCCGCCCCTTCAGGATACGTAAACTAGTTACAGTTACCCAATATACCAGAGCAACTCTTTAAGTGATAGCCGGGAGGATTAAAAGAATGCAAGGTTGGTTATCGAAGTTTATCAACCGCAAACGTCGTCGAGTTTGCGTCTCTCTGGTGCGAAGTTATCGCGAAATTAGTTCTGCTTCTGTGGATGAAGTATGGCATAAAATCGTTGACTTGACAGACGTTTCTTGGCATCCACTATTCAAAAGTACTAACGTACCTTACGGATTAGTACCTAAACCGGGATTGATTTATCAAGCAGTAACTCGCCTTTCACCTATTCCAATCCGCATTTTTGTCGAACGTGTTAATCCCAGAGAATTATTAAGTGTGCGAATTTTGGCAATTCCCGGCGTAGAAGAACGAATTAGCTACAAAATAGAATCAACGGTTTGCGGTACTTGTTTGTCTTATTCGGTTACTTTGCGCGGTTGGCTGTCTCCCTTAGTTTGGTCTTTTTCACGCCCCTATGCAGACAAGGTCGCACGAGCTTTAATCGAGGCAGTTGAAGAAGCCGCAATCAAAGCAGTATCAAGAAAAAGGAAATCGACTTTGCAGTCCGAACTCTTTTGACGCAGTCCCAAATTTTTGAGGGAATTGAGCAATGGGGAACAATTATCAGATGTAGAGAATTTCGCAATGCTACCTCTGTAAAGGAATTATGAACTATAAATTCACAATTGAGCTATGGGCAGCGAACGACTACATGATTCTCGGTTAATAATGCCCCAAGTCCTATTCCTTATGCTCTATGCCTTATGTCCCATAAAGATAGATAATATTCTTTATTGAAAGTTGTTACAGCGCCAAGAGTGAAAATACCATGCATGATGTGCTTGATTCTCGTTCGGTTCTAGAAGTATTAAGACCAGTACAAGACCCCGAACTTCGCAAAAGTTTGGTGGAACTTAACATGATTCGTAATGTAAAAATAGATGCGGGATCGGTGAGTTTCACTTTGGTTTTAACTACACCTGCTTGCCCTTTACGAGAATTTATTGTTGAGGATTGTGAAAAAGCTGTTAAAAAACTTCCGGGAGTTAAGTCAGTATCAGTAGAAGTGACAGCAGAAACACCCCAATCAAAAAGCTTACCAGATCGTAACACTGTACCAGGAATAAAAAATATTGTCGCTGTTTCTAGCGGTAAAGGTGGGGTAGGTAAAAGTACGGTGGCTGTAAATATAGCAGTAGCATTAGCCCAAACAGGAGCGAAAGTAGGTTTACTCGATGCCGATATTTACGGACCCAACGATCCCACAATGTTAGGACTTGAATCAGCCCAAATAAATGTACGTCAGGGGGATAAAGGAGAAATCTTAGAACCTGCTTTCAATCATGGCGTTAAACTAGTTTCAATGGGCTTTTTAATTGACCGAGACCAGCCCGTAATCTGGCGTGGACCCATGCTCAATGGAGTGATTCGCCAGTTTTTGTATCAAGTAGAATGGGGAGATCTGGACTACTTAATTGTAGATATGCCTCCCGGAACAGGTGATGCTCAGTTAACATTAACACAAGCCGTACCCATAGCTGGTGCAGTTATTGTAACAACACCCCAGAACGTCGCTTTACTAGATTCTCGTAAAGGCTTACGGATGTTTCAACAATTAAACGTACCAGTTTTAGGGATTATTGAAAATATGAGTTATTTTATACCCCCGGATATGCCAAATAAACAGTATGATATTTTCGGTTCTGGTGGTGGTTCAAAAACAGCTAAAGAACTAGGAATTCCTTTGTTGGGGTGCGTGCCATTGGAAATATCTACAAGAGTCGGGGGAGACAGTGGGGTGCCTATAGTTGTGGCTGACTCAGATTCAGCCTCGGCAAAAGCTTTAAAAGAGATTGCCTTGACGATTGCAGGAAAAGTATCAGTAGCCGCCCTTACATGAAAATAATCTAAATTTCTGTCTGGGTAGCGGGCTGAGTACTGAGAATAAAGATTAAAAAGCAATTGTGAAATTAAGTATTTAAAACCTCAGGTATCAAGAAGGCTCAATGTTATTAAAAAAGTCACGCTACTCACGTAACAGAAATCGCTGGCAGTATTTTTTTAAGCCCTGGCAGCAACTAGATTTACTATTATTTTTGCTGCCAATTGCCGTCAGTATATTTGGCGGTTTTATGATTTTTAGTACCGAATTAACCAAAGGGGAAAATAAGTGGTGGGGGCACATACTAGTTGCAGGTATTGGTATTTTTCTCGCCTTATTAATAGCCCGCAGTCGTTACGAAAATCTTCAACGGTGGCATTGGATTACTTACACGATTACGAACATAGGCCTAATAGCGGTAATGGCAGTAGGTGTAAGTGCTAAAGGCGCACAGCGATGGATTTATGTTTTTGGCTTTAACGTCCAGCCTTCAGAATTTGCCAAAGTAGGGATCATTATTACCCTAGCCGCGCTGTTACATAAGCGCACCGCTTCTACTCTTCCCAACTTTTTCAGGGCTTTGGCTATAACAGCGGTTCCCTGGGGATTAGTATTTTTGCAGCCAGATTTGGCAACATCATTGGTATTTGGAGCGATTGTATTAGCAATGCTTTATTGGGCAAATGCCAATCCGGGCTGGTTAATATTATTAATTTCTCCAGTAATTGCGGCAATTCTATTTAGCATACCTTGGCCGTTAGCTGAACCATTTATCTTACATGAAGCACTCTTTTTTACTCCTTTGGGGTTAATTTGGTCTTTCACTATGGGTTTAGTAGGCTGGCGTACCCTTCCTTGGAAAAAATTTGGTATCGGCGGTATTGGCGCATTAACTTTGAATCTTTTGGGTGGAGAATTGGGAATCTTTGGTTGGAACAATGTACTCAAAGCATACCAAAAAGGTAGAATAACTTCATTTCTCAACCCCGAAGGAGATCCCCTGGGAAGCGGCTATCACTTGATTCAATCTCGTATCGCCATTGGTGCTGGTGAATGGTTTGGATGGGGTCCCTTCAAAGGTCCGATGACTCAACTAAATTTTGTTCCGGAACAACATACAGACTTTATTTTTTCAGCAGTTGGTGAAGAATTCGGTTTTATTGGCTGCTTGGTATTATTACTGGTGTTTTGCTTAATTTGTCAAAGGCTATTGCACATTGCTTTGACTGCTAAAGACAATTTTGGCTCATTAATGGCGATTGGCGTTTTGGCAATGATTGTGTTTCAGATGGCTGTTAATATTGGTATGACCATAGGTTTAGCACCAGTAGCAGGAATTCCTTTACCATTTATGAGTTACGGTCGTTCGGCAATGTTAGCTAACTTTATCGCCATCGGAATAATCGAATCAGTCGCTAACTTTCGCCATCTTAAGAAGTATTAGGAGCTATACAGCTAGATTCTTTTGGGTTTAATCTAATTTCATAGAGTAATATGCTTTGGTAGTGGGCAATAGATTCCTCATTATCAGCAGCGCAAATCCCACAAGATGAAGCCAGGGTATCTCAATTGATGTTACTCTGACGAGTCACTTCGTGTTCAGCGCGGCACGACTCGGCGCGAGGAACGTGGAGCATTTGCGTAGGGAATAAGATGCGTATTCTGCTGCAACACCAGTTAATTAGTTTTAGAGTCTGCCCATTTTTGATGAAAATAGTAACCCTGACAATTGATAACTGTTTTAAGCTAGAAGAAAGCAACAAAGAGCAACAATCATGATTTTGCCTGGAGCAACCGTTCGTGTCAAAAACCCTGCAGATACCTACTACCGTATGAGCGGCCTTGTGCAACGAGTCAGCAATGGTAAGGTAGCTGTACTATTTGAAGGTGGTAATTGGGATAAATTGATTACCTTTAGACTCAGTGAGCTAGAACCTTTAGACCCTATAGCAGGACGTAAAAAAGGAAAATAAATTAGTTACGAGTTAAGAGTTAGGGGTTTTGTTTTATTTGTTATTCTTTTTAACTTATAATTCAGAACTCGTAACTCAGAACTCAGAACTCATCACTTAATTTTATTTATGCGCCTTCCTTTACCGCAGTTTAGTAACAGCAATCGTCATCCCAACCACTTTGCCGAAGTAATTGAAACTGCTACTTCGGATTTTTTGGCACAGTGTTTAGAACCGGAAGATTTAAGTTTTCCACCAATGCCTCCTTTCGGTAGTTGGGTGCGTTCGGTGGACGAAGAATCAGCAAATAAAGTATTTGCGGTTGTGTTTAATGCCACCACGATGCCAATAGATTCCGTACATAGACCTGTAGCTTTAGGTTTATCGCTGCAAGATTTACGAGAGGAACAACCCCAAATATTCGCCATGCTCAAAACGGAATTCCGTGCCGCGATTGTCGGATTTGAACAGCAGGTAGACGGTAATAAAATATATCAATATTTACCACCCCGTCCGCCGCAAATTCATCAAGCCGTTCATCGATGCGAACCAGAAGAAGTACTTAAGTTCACCGAAGAATTTGATTTTTTACAAACTTTACTTTCAGTTAATGGTGCCCCGGTAGAAGCTTTGAGTGCAGCAGCAATTCGAGATGTATATAAGTTACGTAAAGCCGACCGACTATGGTTAGTTGAAGCTGGACGTTACTTAAGCGTGGTACTTAAAGATGACTACGACCGTTTACGATTCGTTTTGAATCAAATACATCCATAGTTAGTTAACTTCTAAATAGTTTTAAAGGTATTCTAGGTATAATTTGTTAATTTTTGTTTCAGTCTAACTTTCATATTTGTATTTTAAGAAATTCTATTAATTTTATTAATCATAACTGAGTTGGCAACCGACGATCGCACGTTTTTGCAATGTCTGCAAATATGGTATTTTTATCCACCACTCCAGTCTTACCATACAGTCAAGTTCTTGAGGGGGAACCAATTGTTCCCTTCGCTCTGACTCTGCTCTTCGTTATTTTAGTCGTACCAATTTTATTTGAACGACTAAAATTAGCGGGATTGATTGGTTTAATTCTATCGGGAATATTGCTAGGTCCCAATGGCTGGAATTTATTTCAGATAGATTCTTCTGTTTGGGAATTACTATCAACTATTGGTTTTGTTTATTTATTATTTGTAGCAGGTTTAGAAGTTGATTTAGAACAATTGGGCCGTCGTCGCAATCTTGCTTTAGGTTTTGGCAGTTTTGCTTTCGGTGTCCCTTTAGTCTTGGGAACTATACTCGGAAGAGTTTTTGGGTTAGATTGGTTGGGTTCAATCTTAATTGGCTCTTTACTATCTTCTTGTAGCCTTTTGGCATATCCCATTATTAATCGTTTAGGACTAATTAACAATGAAGCTGTAGGTGTAGCAATTGGAGCAAGCATCTTTACAGATATTGCTGCATTGCTGATGTTGGCTGTGTGTGTTGCAATTCATGTAAAAGATTTTAATATTTGGCAAACAATTACATTATTGGGTTGGTTGACTGTATACTGTGTAGTTGTTTTAGTTGGTTTTGACTGGGCAGGTAAAGAATTCCTACGAAGATCGGGAGAAGATGAAGGTAACCAGTTTTTGTTTGTACTTACGAGCGTATTTTTAGCAGCTGTTGGTGCTCAATTAATTGGTATAGAAACAATTTTTGCAGCCTTTTTTGCTGGATTAGCAGTCAATGAAGTTATCGGAGATGGACCAGTCAAAGAAAAAATTGTATTTGTGGGTAGCGTTTTATTCATTCCGATTTTCTTTGTTGACCTTGGTTTAAGGCTTGATTTCCCTGCCTTTATCAAAAATATAGGTATGATGAGGTTAACCCTATCTCTTGTTTTGGGTTTATTCGTAAGCAAATTTATTGCAGCATTATTAGCCAAATTAATTTATCGCTACAATTGGCGGGAAATTTTCACAATGTGGTCTATAAGCTTACCTCAAGTTGGAGTAACTTCCAGTGTTGCTTTGGTAGGATATCAAGCACAGTTATTTGCCCTAGAAGTGTTAAATAGCGTCATATTTTTAATACTTATCACTTCATTTATTGGACCAATAATTACCAGTCGGGTTGCTATTGGGTTAAATTCTTCATTACTAAAACAGCAAGAAACAGCCGCTTCTTACAATGGTTCCGATAAAATAGACAACCAAATCCGTATATTAGTACCTGTTTACAATCCACAAACACAGCAGCATTTAATGGAAATGGCTGCATTGCTAGCTCATCAAGCCCAGGGGAAAATTATACCTTTAGCAATAGCCACCGCTGCGGCTCATATGGATGCTCCTCAGTTGGAAAATTCGCTGCAAAAAAGCGAAGGATTATTGGACAAAGCTACAGCATTAAGTCGCATCTTAGATGTAGAAGCAGAACCATTATTAAGAATAGATGATGCCTTTGCTCAGGGAATTAGTAGGGCTGCTAGAGAAAAAAAGGCAAATTTGATTGTTATGGGTTGGGGGAAGCGCACTGGATTGAAAGCGCGTTTATTCGGTAACGTTATTGATAGTGTATTATGGGCATCTCTTTGTCCGGTAGCCGTAACGCGTCTGGTGGAATCACCTTCCAAAATCCAGCGTATCTTAGTACCAGTAGAAAATTTAACCGCACCTATCTTGCAACCAGTTCAGTTTGCTCAGATTCTCGCAGAATCAAATCAAGCACAAGTCACCGTACTCAACGTATGCGATCGCCGTACCAGTTCCAGTAAAATATCTTGGCGACGATCGCAACTGTCGCTATTCGTATCTAAAGTAAGTTTATCCAATCCACCCGAAATTCAAATCATTGCTCACGAAAATGTTGCTCAAGCAATATTGCAAGCCGCCAGATTATACGATCTAGTTATTTTACCTTTTATTCGCAATCGTACTATTCCCGGTGGATTGGCTATAAGTGATGTGACAAGCCAGTTAGTCAGTCAACTAACTTGCTCCATTGTCATGCTTGGAGAACCACCACAGCGCACCAATAATGCTACTGTAAAAGCCGGTGTTTCTAGCAATCAATTACCAGTGACCAGTTATCAATGAACATTAAGCGGTAAGCTGTGACGGGTACCCTTGACGGGTACCCGTGACCAGTCTCAACAATCACCGCCCTGAAGGAGCGGTGATTGTTGAGACTTCATTGACTGACGTATGACCGTTGTAGTCTTACTCTGCCTCTGTGTCCGTTTAGAGTCGTGGCAATGCCCTATCCCGACTTGATTTATATTTTTGGCTGCATTCTCGTCTTTGTCGTGTTCAGTTCCACAATTCAAACTTGAGATTATAAAACTACTGCCGATTCAAAATTTTTGGGCGTTACTGCCTCAGTCTCAACTCACCAATTTTCTTAAGGGAAAGTACTAACTTCCCATGCCATAATAACTTTAACTTATTAAAGTTATTATGAATTTCAGCATAAAACTTCATAATAACTGCACAATCTTTGTTACTTTCCTTATGGAATTATCAAATAAATTTAAGTTTACTTCTTAGAAGGGTTGCATGGAGAGGAAAAAAACTAATTCAAATTTTTTTTGAATTATACATATTTTGCTTTGGGGCTGGGTATCCTAAGAAGAAGCGCAATCGAATAACGTAAATATTTGTAATTAACTGGTCAACTATGAGAATATTGGTGACAGGCGGAGCCGGATTTATTGGTTCTCATCTGATCGACAGATTGATGAATGATGGTCATGAAGTAATTTGCTTAGATAATTTCTACACCGGACATAAGCGGAATATACTCAAATGGATGAATCATCCCTACTTTGAACTTATTCGCCACGACATAACCGAACCAATTCGGTTAGAAGTAGCACAGATTTATCATTTGGCTTGTCCCGCTTCACCAGTACATTATCAATATAACCCCGTAAAAACAGTTAAAACCAATGTTATGGGTACGCTGAATATGTTGGGTTTAGCGAAGCGTGTCAAAGCAAGGATTTTACTAGCTTCTACTAGTGAGGTTTATGGCGATCCGGACGTTCACCCCCAGAGTGAGGATTATAGAGGTAGCGTGAATCCAATTGGACTTCGTTCTTGTTATGACGAAGGTAAACGGATTGCTGAAACCTTGATGTTCGATTATCACAGGCAAAACGATGTTGATATTCGGGCTGCTCGTATTTTTAATACCTACGGTCCTCGGATGTTAGAAAATGATGGACGGGTAGTTAGTAATTTTGTAGTGCAGGCTTTGCAAGGTATACCCCTAACGGTCTACGGAGATGGTTCACAGACCCGTAGTTTTTGCTACGTTGATAACTTGGTAGATGGACTGATGCGCTTGATGAATGGGAACCATATTGGTCCGATTAATTTGGGTAATCCGGATGAATACACCATCCTAGAATTAGCGCAAACAGTGCAAAATATGATTAATCCAGATGCAGAAATTAAATTTGAGCCGCTGCCTTCGGACGATCCACGTCGTCGTCGTCCCGATATCAGCAAAGCTAAGAGCTTGTTAAATTGGGAACCTACCATTCCTCTTCAAGAAGAGTTAAAACAGACTATAGAAGATTTCCGGGAGCGGGTACAAGCTACTCAAAAGTCAGTTGTCAATAGTAGCAGTAAGTAATAAAAAACTTTTTGTCTGCATTCTGGTGGCTTTCGACTTATACACTCCTTGACGGGAACCCATTAAAAATTATAAGAGCGAAAAATTTTTAATGGGAACCCTTGATTATCGACTAATAAAAAAGTTCAGCCAGTTCGATCTTGAAGGTTTCTACCATGAGCGACTGCCGCTCCCTCCCTTCATCTCGGAACTGGCATTCAACAATTTCAAAAAAGTAAGGAATTAGATAAAATGCGAGTTTGTGTAATTGGTACTGGTTATGTTGGTTTAGTAACTGGCGCTTGTTTGGCTCACATTGGGCATGATGTAATTTGTATAGACAATAACGAAGAGAAAGTAAAGTTAATGAAGTCCGGGCAATCGCCCATTTTTGAGCCGGGACTTTCAGAAATCATGCAGAATGCCATTAAAGATGGAAAAATTCAGTTTTCCAGCGACTTGGCGGCGGGCGTTGCTCACGGAGAAATTCTATTTATTGCTGTGGGAACTCCACCTTTACCTACAGGTGAAAGTGATACCCGTTATGTGGAAGCAGTTGCAAAAGGTATCGGTACTCATTTAAAGGGCGGTTACAAAGTAATCGTGAACAAATCTACAGTACCCATCGGTTCGGGAGATTGGGTACGGATGATTGTTCTTGACGGAATTGCTGAACGTCAAAAAGAATTAGTACCCGTAGGTGGAGCATCTGGTGATGATAAATTGCCCACAGGTGATTTTGATGTAGTTAGCAATCCTGAGTTTTTACGCGAAGGTTCGGCAATTTACGACACTTTTAACCCCGACAGGATTGTTTTGGGAGGCAATTCTCAAAAAGCTCTTTCCATGATGAAAGAACTATATACTCCAATTGTCGAGCGTCAGTATGCTGAAGATAAATCTTTACCCCCCGTGCCCGTGGTATCTACAGACTTGAGTTCTGCTGAGATGGTAAAATACGCCGCAAACGCTTTCTTAGCAACCAAAATTAGCTTTATTAACGAAGTTGCTAACATTTGCGATCGCGTTGGTGCTGATGTAACTCAAGTTGCCAAAGGTATCGGTTTGGATTCCCGTATCGGTAAAAAGTTCTGAAGCGCCGGTATCGGTTGGGGTGGTTCTTGTTTCCCCAAAGATGTATCAGCATTGGTTCACACTGCTGATGACTATGGTTACGAAGCACAGCTACTCAAAGCGACAATTAGCGTTAACGAACGTCAGCGCTTGATTGCAATGGAAAAACTCCAGCAAGCTTTGAAAATTCTCAAAGGTAAAACTGTAGGTTTACTTGGTTTAACCTTCAAGCCCGATACCGATGATATGCGCGATGCACCAGCACTCAATTTAATTGAACAATTAAATCGGTTGGGAGCCAAAGTTAAAGCATATGACCCAATTATTTCACAATCTGGTATGCGTCACGGTCTTTCCGGCGTACATGTAGAAACCGATGCAGAAAGACTTGCTGATGGCTGTGATGCTTTGGTACTTGTTACTGAATGGGAACAATTCAACAGTCTCAATTACGCTCAGATGGCGCAATTGATGAACAATCCCGTCCTCATCGATGGTCGTAATTTCCTCGATCCAGAAGCAACTGTTAGGGCTGGATTCCAATATATTGGTGTTGGTCGCTAAATTAATGCAAGGATTTTAGATTTTAGTTTTGCTCACTAAATCCTAAAATCCAATTATTAAATTAAAATTCTTCAAAGGCTTCCCATAGGGAAGTCTTTTGATTTTTGATCGAATCATGTCGATGACTTTCTAAACTACTAGGACTTACGCAACCGGCACATTTTCCTTGTAGGGTGCTGTGACACTTTGCTTGATGTTAAACGAAATAATGAAGTTTTCGTGTCACGCACCAACCAGGGTATTGTGACAATTGCGTAAGTCCTGACTACTTATACCATCTGCGAGTAAATAAAAGGTTTTATAATCGCATCGGATTCTACTTCCATCCAAACCTTAGAACCGCAACTGAGCGGATTATCGGGACTATAAACAACCCGAGACTTTCCAAGTATTTCTATATCGTGGCAATATTTAACGCGATTCCCCGATTGAATTCTCACCACAGGTTCATTTGCATTATTTTTCTTATTGCTTTTAATAAAATGCTGATTAACGGTAATGCGAGTTAAAGCTTTTGAAACGCGCTTTCTCCAAGTACCTTTGGGACCTCTATTACCTTCTGTGATTTTAGGAATCCCATTAAATAAAGGAATCTGCCAAAATCTACCAACCTTTTTTGCTCCAATTATTCTGTCTTCTTTGAGTAGGTGCCGCACTCGTTGAGTACAAATGCTTAACAATCTTGAAGCTTGTGTTGTGCCAACCATAATCATTTTGTTTAAAACCATAGCGCTATAGTTTTTTTTAAATTATTTGTATATGGAAATTATCTCATAAAAGTATTTACCATAGGAATTATCAATTTCTGAAATAAAATTTAGAACACCCTATATTTCTAACTAACTTCTTTCATCAGCTAATTTCTGAGCAACGGCGTGCCAAATTAATCCTGCCACAATCAGCGCTAAACCCAATTGCCAGATAAACGGTTCAACCCAAAAAGCTAAGAATACACAAGCTGATAAACCAAGAATTGATAACCATTTGGGATAAAGCCTTTGATTGTGGGGTAGAGAAAATGCAGCTAAATTGGTAATGGAATAATAAATCAGAACAGTAAAAGCACTAAACGACCAAGTTGTTTTAACGTTACCAATTAAGACTAAAACAGAAATTATCGCGCTTACTGCAATTACAGCAGGTGTTGGAGTCGTACCCGATTGATTCAACCTACCAAAAATTCTTGGCATATCTCGTCGTCTTCCCATGGCTAACAATACGCGAGACAAGCCCAAAATCAAGTTCAGCAATACTCCGAGCATGGCAAAAATTGCGCCAATTGCTAGGATTTGGGTTCCTCCCGGAATGCCGAAGCTACCTACCGCCACTTCTAAAGGTGCAGCTTGTCCCCTTAAAGCCGATTCACCAAGATTTTCTGCCCCAATCGTCGCTACAGCAATCGTTGCTACTCCCACATAAATTAGCATTGTCACTATCATCGTTACGATAATGGCGCGAGGAATAGTTTTGCGGGGATCCTAAGCTTCTTCTCCCAGAGTGGCAATCCTACCGAAACCTGAAAAAGCTACAAACATCAAAGCACTGGCGTGGAACACTGTAGCTATGGAATCGTTAAAAGGGGACAATAAATTTTCATTTCCAGCTGCGATCGCTGTTTTGATTCCCCCAAAGATAAAGAAAACTAAACTAAAAACCGAAATAGATACAATTGCAATATTTACTCGGTTAGAGCGGCGAATACCATTTAGAACAACAGCCGTTATTACAAATACTGCTATTAAGGCCAAAGGTATAAGTAAACCACGTTCAGCCAAACCCGTTGCATTCAAAAAATAACCAGCAAAACCCAAAGCAGCTGTAGCCCCAGAAGCAGATTTCGCCAACAAAAACATCCATCCGGCGGTAAACCCCAACCAGGAATTCAAATATTTATAGCCATATTCGTAGGAACCGCCACTTACAGGATGATTAGCAGCCAACTGTGCGCTATTGAGTCCGTTGCAAGTCGCAACCATTGCACCAATAATGACAGCTAAAATAACCGCCTTCCCAGCAATCCCAGCAGCAATACCAATACTGACAAAAACACCAGTACCGATAATCGAACCAAGCCCCATCACAGTTGCCCCTACAACGCCTAACTCCCGTAGCAGTTGCGGTGATGATGTTTTGGGTGACACAACATCTCTCCCCTTTTACACTCCTGGGGTTGATTGTACAGGTCAAGGCTTGATTTATATAGCTGTTTGATCACTAAAGCAAGAATTGGTAATTGGGCATTGGGTATAAATAGCTCGCCCAGTTGAGAGTCTTGAATTATTTATCTCCCCATCTCCCCATCTCCCCATCTCCCCCTCCCTCCCTCTCCCCCTCCCTCCCTCTCCCCCTCCCTTCATATAACTACCCCCCTGCATTCTTCCAGAAGGCTGGTGACTACAGGGGGGTATTAACTCTGGCGACATTTTATTAATCTTTCCCTAAATCTATTGTGAGGAACAATTATCAAATTTTCGTTGATAACTGTTCGTAAATTATCTACGAGGTACGTGGTATGC
>JBHJJJ010000075.1:0-24836 GCA_050042755.1 Rivularia sp. (in: cyanobacteria) | reverse complement strand
TGGGGAGATGGGGAGGTGGGGAGATGGGGAGGTGGGGAGATGGGGAAGAAGAATAAATTATTTCTAACTCCTAACTGTTCACTGTTCACTGCTCACTGCTCACTGTCAACCGCATTCCCGCTTCTGCAAATCTGTTAAATGCTGCATCTGCTTGTTCTGTGTAATCGACGACTCCGGGTATTACGACGGGTGACGTGCAATCTTCGAGGAGATAAACTTTTTTAGCAAGATTAATATCTATTTTCTTAATATCAGTTAATAAATCGTCAATTGTCCAAGCTACACAGTGACTTTTTGCTTGTCCAGCAATGATAATTTTATCAAAGTCTAGAAGTTGTTTAATTAAGCGCGTATTCTTTTGTGCGATTGCGCGGTTATCAAAACTTTGTACAACTTCGGGACTTAATACGGAATAATTCTCAGTTAAAGGATTATCTCCTTTGATTTCAAACTGTGCTTGAGAGTTGCGAGCGATTGAGTGAAAAAATATTGCTTCTTCCACGGCAGAAACTAAAGCATGGCCAATTCCGCCTACCATGGAATGATAAGGCCAAAGCGTAAGTGGATATTTACCGTAATCAGTGAGTTGTTTGACGTAATGGTAAGCGTATTTTTCTAAAAATTCTTTATCGTGTACTAAACTATAAGCAATTGCTGGATTAACTTTCCATATACCGTTATCAATATGTGCTGGAGTAATACTAGTTGCCGAAGGGATCGGATGTTCTCCTGCGGAATTTACCCAAAATACCGGATGAAAAATTTGCATCGCGGTGTGGGTATCCATGGTGGGTATTACGGTAGTAATTTCACTTAAATTTCGGTAAATAAATTCGCACAGACGCAGGTTATCCTCGATCGCACCTTTTCCTGATTTTCCACCCACGAATAATTCAAATTCGGGTATACAAAAGGTATTTTGGACATCGATTAATAGTAAACAAACGCGGCTTTTATCTTGTGATGCTGGTTTGATATCGTGTTTTTTTGCCCATTGTTCAGCATCGATGGCACGTTGTTGTCAAGGTACACGCCAAACTGCACCGACTTTTGTGGGGGTGAAATGTGGGGGGATGGGGAGTTTGGCATTCATTTTTATTGTCTATTATCGTTGACATAATGTTGATAATATGCATATTAACTTAGTTTTGATGAGGTAAGGTTTTTATGTATTTAAAACGCAGAGGAGCGCTGAGGGAAGCGCGGAGGAGCGCGGAGTTTTTTGTTGTTGAGGAAGAGGAGGGTGTTTCTCCGTGGTTATGAGAAATAATTGGGATATTTGATTGTTTGCCATCGCGTTAATATTAATAATTTTTTATCGGGTTAAATAAAAATTAATGCTGAGGAATTAGTTGAGTGTTATCAAGCTGGGGAAAGGGATTTTTCTAGTGTTAATTTGAGTGGGATTGATTTTGATGAAGTTAATCCAAGTGAAGCTAATATGATTTACTTAGCTGATGCTAACTTCACGGTAGCTAATTTTAGTAATGCTAATCTTTCTCATGTGTACTTGAATGATGTTAATTTTAGTTTGTAGGTTGGGTAGAATGAAGTGAAACCCAACAATCAATTTATAAATAAAGCAATCCCTTTAATTCGCAAGTTACATCATCAAATTTCCAAATATCTCCAGTATCTACAATTTTATTTTTGCCGAGCATGTAATTTTTATTACTCTATTTTTCATATTTAGTTTTTCAATTGAATCGTAATCAAGAATAACTCAATACAAACTAAAATTTATTGTTGGGTTGCGCGCAGCGACACCCAACCTACTATTAGTAATCTTTTTTATTAATTGTGAATCGGTTCGTTTTCGTTGTAATCGTTGGGAGACGTAGCACTGCTACGTCTCTACAACCGATCGGAATTAATGCGGTATACTAATCGACCCAGGTAAACTTTGCTTGTGTAGCGGCGATTTCTAGTCGCAAGGTAAACCAAAGCACTAAAATTATTTTTCCTAAGACAATTATTGTATAGCTTGTATCTAGATAATTACCTAATGAAATGCAATCATAAATCTGTTTTATCTAAATTATTTAGCTTTTTCCCAAGAAATTTAACATCTAAACAGCTTGAATTATGGCAATCTGAAGAACAGAATGTTTGAAAATTTGATATCTTCGCTACAGAATTTTACTGAAACAGGTTATGCAAACCCTGCCAACACCAACAACAACTAATACCGTATCTACTCCACCCGCTTTTGAAACTACCATTAAGCGGCGCAAAACTCGCCCTGTAAAGGTGGGAAATGTCACTATTGGGGGAGGACACCCCGTAGTGGTACAGTCGATGATTAATGAGGATACTCTCGATATTGAGGGTTCTGTAGCGGCTATTCGTCGCTTGCATGAAATCGGCTGCGAAATTGTCCGAGTTACCGTACCAAGTATGGCTCATGCTAGAGCTCTATCTGAAATTAAACAAAAGTTAAAGCAAACTTACCAAGATGTCCCAATTGTTGCCGACGTACATCACAATGGCATGAAAATTGCTTTGGAAGTAGCTAAGCATATTGAAAAGGTACGGATAAATCCGGGATTATACGTATTTGAAAAACCAGACCTCAATAGAACTGAATATACTAAAGTTGAATTTGATGAAATTGGCGAAAAAATAGCCGAAACTCTAAAACCCTTAGTAATTTCCTTGCGCGATCAAGGGAAAGCCATGCGAATCGGGGTAAATCATGGTTCCCTAGCCGAAAGAATGCTATTTACCTATGGCGATACTCCTGAAGGGATGGTGGAGTCAGCACTGGAATTTATTCGCATTTGTGAATCTTTAGATTTTCATAATATCGTAATTTCACTTAAAGCTTCCCGAGTACCAGTAATGTTAGCTGCATATCGGTTGATGGCGCAGCGTATGGATGCTGAAGGTATGGATTATCCCCTGCATTTAGGCGTTACGGAAGCCGGAGATGGCGAATACGGACGAATTAAGTCTACTGCTGGCATTGGTACCTTGCTTGCCGATGGTATTGGCGATACAATTCGCGTCTCCCTAACCGAAGCACCGGAAAAAGAAATTCCAGTTTGCTATAGTATTCTACAAGCTTTGGGATTGCGGAAAACTATGGTAGAATACGTGGCTTGTCCTTCCTGCGGTCGCACTTTGTTTAATTTAGAAGAAGTGCTGCACAAAGTCCGCCAAGCAACTAGTCATCTCACCGGATTGGATATTGCAGTTATGGGCTGCATTGTCAACGGACCTGGAGAAATGGCAGATGCAGATTACGGTTATGTTGGCAAGAATCCCGGCTTCATATCACTTTACAGAGGAAGAGAGGAAATAAAAAAGGTTCCTGAAGATAAAGGTGTAGAAGAGTTGATAAACTTGATCAAAGCTGATGAACGTTGGGTAGAACCGTCTTAAACAAGGAAAAAGCTCGTTTCAAAAAATCTTGCTAGTTTTGTGATATACCGCAAAGCTAGCCGGATGAGTGGGATATTTTACCGAAATAACAAATTATGCTCATTCTGTACAGTGGTAGGCTGTGTTAGATTGAGCATACCGACCTATGTAAATTCAGTCTGGCACAGCTGTAATATGGTGATAAGAAGAAGTGGACTTGTTTTAGGTGCTACGGCCGTGACGCTTTCAACAATTGCCGTCGCAGGGCTTGTAAACCTTCCACAAGGACAAGCCTTATTTAAAGAAAGTCCAAAGGAAATAGTAGACGAAGTTTGGCAAATTATTTACCGCCAATACGTAGATGGTACATTCAATCAGGTAAATTGGCAGGCTGTTCGTCGTGAGTACTTAAATAAGTCCTACACTAACAAGCAGGAAGCCTACAAATCCATCCGGGAAATGCTCAAAAAGCTGGACGATCCCTATTCCCGGTTTATGGATCCCAAGGAATTCAAGAACATGCAGGTGGATACCTCTGGGGAACTAACTGGTGTTGGTATTACTATTGGTCTTGATGAGGATTCTAAAAAGTTGACTGTCATTGCACCATTGGAAGATACCCCAGCATTTAAAGCTGGTATCTTGGCAAAAGATATTATCACCAAGATAGATGGTAAAAGTACAAAGGGGATGGATACTAGCCAAGCGGTAACTTTGATCCGAGGGGAACCCGGAAGCAAAGTTAAATTGACTATTTCTCGGAATGGGAAACAAAAAGACTATTTAATTACGCGGGCAAAAATCGAAATTCATCCAGTCGATTATTCTTTAAAACGAACTCCTGCTGGTAATACTGGCTATATTCGTCTCAAGCAGTTTAGCGCTAATGCTTCTAAGGAAATGGGCGAAGCTATTAGAGATCTAGAGAAGAAAAACGTTGACGGGTATGTTCTCGATTTACGTAATAATCCAGGCGGTTTATTATTTGAAAGCATCATAATTGGTCGGATGTGGCTCAAGGATGGTACGATTGTTTCCACTATTGATCGTCAGGGAGTGGTGGAGAAAGAGATCGCAAACGGACGCTCCCTTACGGATAAACCATTAGTAGTTTTGGTTGATAAAGGCAGTGCTAGTGCCAGTGAAATTCTTTCTGGAGCTTTGCAGGATAATAACCGTGCTGTCTTAGTAGGCAGTAAGACTTTTGGTAAAGGCTTAGTGCAGTCAGTACGTCCCCTCTATGACGGTTCCGGAGTGGCGGTAACCATTGCTAAATATCATACCCCTAGCGGTGCAGATATTAATAAAGCCGGGATTAAACCAGATGTTAAGGTAGAGTTAAGCGACGAACAGCGACAGAAATTGTGGCTCAAAGAACGCGATAAATTAGCTACCTTACAAGATCCTCAGTTTGCTAAAGCTGTAGAAGAATTAAGAAAAGAAATTGCTGCGAAAGCTAATGTTAGAGCACAGAAAAAGTAGTTATTAGTTGTAGAGACGTAGCAGTGCTACGTCTCTACGGGATTTATGACGAGGAAGATTGTAGAGATAGGAATAAGGGTTTATCTTCAGGTGTTCTCATTATTCATGTGCCAGAATTATATCTTTATTTTTAAATGAGTCAAGAACTTCAAATTACTCGTCACTATTGCTCGCTCCTAACTGTTAGTATCTGAACTAATTGACTTATAACTCCTGATTTTAAACTCTTAACTCCTAACTTTTTACACGGGTTGGCATTTCCCCGTCCTAATTAACCCTATACGACGGGTGATGGCTTCTTCTTTTGAATCAAAAGGTCCCCACTTCTCTATAATCTCTGTGTCGTCTCCAGAGGCTGATTCTTTGGAGACGATTTTGCAGTTTCCATTTGGCACCTTGCCAATATACCAAGATTGTGACAATACCATAGCTTAGATAAATAAATTCACTTCAAAATTTTAACGGAGGAAGGGGTTGAAATTTTGCCTTGCCAAGAAATATTTTCGACATGAATTTAATTTTGCTCGAGCCTAATAAAAATGGGCATGGATGCCCATACCGCAAGATTTTAATAATTATTTTCCAAGCTTGTGCAATTGCTTTAAGGCTTTGTGCTTGTCGATTCCTGTAATAAAATAGGGACTCCACCTTTACCGGAACCAATCATGATAATTTTAGAGTTGGGAGATTGAGCCAGTTTTTCTGTTGCTTCAATTGTTCGTAATTGTAATACTTTATTGGTTAGTCCATCAGATATAATTTTCTGAGAATCAGCAATACCTTGAGCTTCAATCCGTTTGCGTTCCGCTTCTTGACGTTGTTTTTCTAAGACAAACTTCATCCGCTGATTTTCTTGTTCGGCTTTAAGCTTTTCTTGAATTGCTGTTTGGATTGTATCGGGCATTTTTACATTTCTTAATAAAGCTTGCTCTACTACGAAACCCAAGGGTTTTAATTCCTGGGTAAGTTGTTCGTTTATTTGGCGAGCAATGTCTTGACGTTTGGTAGAGTAAATTGCATTTGCAGGATATTGGGCAATGATGGAACGAATAGTAGAGCGAAATCGAGAAATTACCAATTGTCTTTCGCTGATGCCAATTGTTTTATAGACATTTGCAGCTTTTTGTGGATCGAGTTTGTATTGCAAGCTGACATCAAGATTGAGATTCAAACCTTCTTGGGAGCTTGCGTCTACATTTTCCTTAATATCCTTTAAGCGAGTAGAAAAATTAAGAACTTTAGCAAAAGGATTAACTATATTAACGCCGGGATTAAGACTATTATCCGAGACTTTACCAAATAAATTTGTAACTCCGATATTACCAGGAGGAACAATTACTAAAGCTCTAGTTAGAGAAGCAATTAAGGCAACAATACCAATTAATGCTGCAACCGTGCGTACCGCTAAACGATTTTTTTCGTCAGCTACTTTACCGGAGTTTAAGTAAACAAGAGTTGAAATTAATATAGTTAGGAGGGAGACTATGAAACCCATGATATTTTTTGAAGTAATTAATTGAGGAACTACTACATAGATATCCGCTCATATTTATGTTTTTATGAATTTATGTTTAGGATTAAATTAGTCTTTAAGAAATAATTATAAATTAGTAAATTATCTTCAAAAAAAAACAGGACTAAGGCTGCGCGTCACAAGATCCTGGTTGGTGCCGTACACTGATTGCCTTATTATTACCTTCAATATTAGTGAGTGTACGAGCACCCTACGAGAAAAATGTGCCAGTTGCGGGCCGTCCTAAAAAAATCACATTAGGTTATTTTCTAAGAGATTTAAGTAGAAGTAGTGAATAGGGAGTAGCGATGGGGGATAAGCTTTTGAGGCTACTCCTATCCCACTCTCAGATTATCGAAAAATGGCATTGCTCCCGGTTTACTTCCTCAACCCAACCTACCTTATAGATAACCTTCTATCGGAAAGGGAGCAATTTATACTCTGTTACAGAGTTTGCTTTATTTATGCCTACCAACTTATACTTATTATTCGAGATATTCGATTTTTTCTCAAAAAGTATATATAGGAAATTAAATATAAGATAACTTGACTATAATACCCGCAATAAAAAAATAAAAACGTTGCGTTTCCCCAGGAAATTAATAACTTATTTACATGAGAAAAAAGAAATCATACTATTAGCCCGGAATTTTTAATTCCGGGCAGATATCGACTCTCAAAAAATCCACAATCAAAAATCAAAAATTACTTACCTTTGCCATTATGATGACGATCGCTATAAGTAGCAAGAATCCGGTTAGCGAGTTTATCGGGTACCTCTTGTAAATGGTCATATTCCCAATGGAAAGAGCCTACTCCCAGAGTTTGCGATCGCAATTCTACGATAAAGTTCTGCATCTCCGATTGTGGTAGGTATCCGGTGACACGATCCCAACCTTGCCAATTATTTATGGCTTCATAACCCAAAATTTGTCCGCGTCTACCGCTTAACAATTGCAGTACTTTGGAAGTGAATTCCCTAGGGGTTCTAATCTGGAGACGGACAATTGGTTCTAACAGCGTGGGCTTACATTCCGACATTCCCATGTGCATTGCTTGTCTGGCAGCTAATTTAAAAGCTTGTTCGGAACTATCGACGTTGTGGTAAGAACCGTTTGTCAGGGTAACTGATACATCTACTACGGGAAAACCCAGAGGACCATGTTCTAAAGATTCTCGCACGCCCATTTCTACACCGGGGATGTATTGTTTGGGAACTACACCACCAACGATGCTTTCGCCAAATTGAAAACCTTCTCCTCGCGGTAGGGGTTGAATATTGAGGTAGACATCGCCAAATTGTCCGTGCCCGCCACTTTGATGCTTGTAACGCCCATGAACAGATGAAACTGTTTTGCGAATAGTTTCTTTATAAGGTACTTGGGGTAAATGGGTAGACATGGGTAAATTATACTTACACCGCAGTCTATCGAGAGAAACTTGCAGGTGAATTTCTCCTTGTCCCCAAAGAATCACTTCATGAGTGTCACCGTGTTGTTCCCAAGCTAAGGAAGGATCTTCCTCTGATAATTTACTTAGGGCACCGCTTAATTTCACTTCATCATCCCGTTTTTCCGGAGCGATAGCTTTTGCATAAACTGGTTCAAGCTGTTCGACTCGGGGTAATTCGGGCACCAGGGAATCTGTAGTTAAAGTATCGCCAGTTTTAATACCTTCCAAACGAGTTAAAGCGACAATTTCACCCCCAGAAGCAGTATTGACGTGTTGCTGATGTTGTCCCATCAGGCGATACATGCTACCGGCACGAATACCGTTAAGAGTCATACCTTCAGTTAAATTTCCTTGCCATATGCGCACCAAGGAAAGTTTACCGCCTTGGGGAGTATAGTAGGTTTTTAATACTTGAGCGATTAGAGTATCATAACTGTTACTTAAACGACGTTGTGCAGTCGCTTGAGGCTCGGGGGCTTCTTTTAATAATGCTTCCAACAGCGGGCGAACTCCATAATCAAGTTCGGCAACCCCAAAGAAAACAGGTACAACTAAATCGGCACCTAAATCTAACTTTAAATCTTTGAGAATCTCCTCCCTTGTGGGTTCAATATCTTCTAAAAGTTCTTCGAGCAAACGATCGTCAAAATCTGCAAGAGTTTCGAGCATTTCTTCCCTAGCAGCGTGTTCTTCCTCTTTAAGTTCTTCTGGGAAAGAGATTGCATCACCAGGTGCGCCTCTATGATAATGATAGGCTCTTTCGCTGACTAAATCGATAAAACCAATTAACTGCTCTTCTTGTATAATTGGATACTGTTGCGCTACTAAAGGACGACTAGAAACAGCTTTAAGTGCATTTAGAATATCTAAAACATGGATATTAGCTTTATCCATTTTGTTCACAAACACCAAATGGGGTATTTCCCAATCATCAAGAAATTTAAATAATGGTGCTAAAGTTAAGACTTTTTCAGCAACAGGTTCACAGACAACAATTGCTGCATCGACACCTATTAAAGCATTGTATGTTTCTTGGGCAAATTCGATAGAACCGGGACAATCAATGAAGGTGAAGCGAACATCCTCGAATTCTGTACTAGCAACACTTACTTCCACACTCATGTGACGCTCTCGCGCTTGTGCAGAACTGTCACCGATCGTGTTACCATCCTTAACGCTACCTTTGCGAGAAATAGCTCCGGTAACAAACAATAAACTTTCTATTAACGTAGTTTTTCCGCTCAAATAAGGGCCGACGATTGCAATATTGTGCAAACCCGTTCTAACTTTTTGAGTCATAAAAACCTCCTTTGCGGTGTAGCTATGTTAGCGCCGCACTATAGTGACTTCTTTAAATGATTATCCCGTACTTAATTCAATAGGTTTGGACTTATGAAGCGCAACTACAAGAATCGTATTGTCCTGTAAAATTTATCTAAGCTTAGGTAAAAAAATACAACATTTCTATATAAAATTAAACTTTTATAAACAAATATAGTTGCAGCAAAATTAGGATCGAGGGTTCTCATAAGAATTTTGTTCTTCTAAAAAAAATCTTATGGGTGCCCGTCAGGTAAAATCGTTATTAAGGAGAAAATCCATGAAGAAATTACTTTATAAATATCGATTGAGTGCGTTTTTGAGTGCAATATTGTTAAGTGCGAGTATTCAAACGGCTAAAGCCAATGAAACCGACTTATACTCCTTCGATCCCGTTCCGCAAAAACTGGCACAATACGCTCGTAACTCCGCGACGACTTATTTAAGTCAAGGTTTGCAGTTAGTTCAAACGGGAAGAGTCGATTCGGCGATTGTAGCCTTTAACCAAGCAATTCAGCTAGATCCATCTTTAGCACCAGCACATTACAATTTAGGATTAGCATTGCGACAGACAGGACAATTACAACCTGCGGCGGATGCTTTTTATCAAGCAACCCAAATCGATCCCGATTTTGCTTTAGCTTATGCAAATTTAGGTGGTGCTTTGTTGGAAGGGAATAATCTTATGCAAGCTGAAAATTATTTACAGCGAGCTTTACAAATCGATGCAAAATTAGGATTTGCTCACTACAATCTTGGTTTATTATACCAGCAAAAAGAAGATTGTAATCAAGCAGTTAAATCGTTTCAAAAAGCGATTAAATATAGTAATAAGGCACCAGAACCTGCTTATCAAATAGGATTATGTTATTTCCAACAAAGCAGATTCAAGAAAGCTAAAAGTGCATTTACTCAAGCACTGAGAATTAATCCTAAATATCCCGAAGCACACTATAATATCGGTTCAATTTTATATCGTCAAGGTAGACATCAACAAGCTTTAGAAGCATTTAGAAAATCTGCTGATGCAAATCCCAATTATCCTAGCGCTTATTATGGTGCTGGGTTGACATTTATACAACTCAAACAATATCCAGATGCCATACGTGTATTACAACATGCCAAGGATTTATTCTTAGCACAAAATAATACTCAGTGGGCTAGTAACGCCGAACAACTCATGCAACAAGCAGAGAATTTTACCTATCAAATTCCTCAATAAAAAGTTGTCAATACTGCTGCTAACTTGCTGCAACTCACGTCACAATAAAAGAAGTAGTTGAATAATAGCTGGTGTGGTTTGTAGTTAAGTTGGAAATTCATGTTTATGTTCGTGAAAAAACGTCCCAAAAGCCAGTTTCTATTATGGAATCGTTGGGTAGACAGGCATAGAATAGTCAGCAACATGGAGACTTTTTGTGACTTAATTGTCATTTCTCTATGTTTTTGTTTGTTCGCCGTGATGGCAGTCAAGTTATGGGGAATATTTCACGATATCTTGCATTCTGTTGACTATAAACAGGTAACTGCAAAAATGCTATTTATTTTAATTTTGGTCGAGTTATTTCGACTTTTAATGGTGTATCTACAAGAGCATAGCATTGCAGTTGGAGTAGCAGTAGAGGTAACAATTGTATCTTTGCTTCGAGAAGTAATCGTTCATGGTGCCCTGGAAATCTCATGGATTAAGGTAGGCTCAATATGTAGTTTATTAATAATTTTGGGTGTACTACTGCTAGTATGCGCCAAGACTCCGCATATGGATTGCATAAGCGCAAATACAAAATATTGTCCTTTTATGTACGGTGAAGACAACCAAAAGTCTTCAGGAAGTTGTACACAAGCGGGAAGTTCATCGAATAACGATCGATGCAATAGCCAAGTTAAGACTTAGCCACCCTAAGTATTTTAATTTCTTAAAAAACCCGTCAAGGGCTACCATGAGAATTTTTTTAGAAAAAAATTCTCATGGTAGCCGTCACAAGCGGGTTTCTTTTATTTCTCATATATTTATATATTTTGGTAGTTGACAAACCAGTATGAATAAAAAGAGTTTTTATCAAATCATTGCAGGTTTCGTAATTGTTTATATATTTTTTTATATTGCGATTCGACTTAGAACAAATACGATTGTTCATGTCTCGGGAGTATCGGATTGTAATTATGCTACTCATGATGTAGTAGCGGGGGATTCTGTTTTAACTGGTTATATTATTAATTCTGGACAGGCACTTTTCTTTACTCCCTTACGTTTGCTCGAAATCGGATATTGGAATGTAGTTCAACAAGTAGATTCACCAATTTCACAACAGGATAGACAACTCGAAAAATTTGCATCTTGTAGTAATACTTGATATTAAAAGATATTTAGGTGCATTACCTTAACGCACCCCAACTCTTACCTTTTACCTCTTGCCAATCATTCCAACTCAGTAGGATTTATCGATTCATTTGCCAATATTCTGACCAAAATTTTGTCCACGCGATTACCATCCATACTCATTACTTCAAAACGCATGTCTTTCCATTCAAAGTTATCTGTAGCAATAGGAATACGACCTAAACGAGCCATGACTAAACCACCTAATGTTTGGTAACTACCGCGAGACTCAGATAACATTTCTTCTTCCATACCAAACATTTCAAAAAACTCATCCATAGTTAACATCCCATCTAATAACCAAGAACCATCCTCTCTTTGTACCGCTTGTGGTTCATCATCTTCTTCATAATCAGGAACATCGCCAACGATTTCAATTAATACATCATTGAGAGTTACTAATCCTTGAATGACTCCATACTCATCTACCACTAACGCCACATGATTAATAGTTTGCTTGAATAACTCTAAAACTTTTAACCCGCGGGTGCTTTCTGGTACAAATATAGGCTCTCGCAATCCTACTGTTAAATCCATTTGTTCGCCGCAAAAACTGCGAGCTAATAAATGCGTTACTGGAATAATTCCCAATACATTATCTAATCCTTCCTGACATACTGGATAGCGCGAATAACCATTTTCAATAATTTTCTCCCGATTCTGAGCAGCGCTGTCTTCTAAGTCTAAACAAACAATTTCCGGGCGCGGTGTCATGAAGGAATTAACCGGGCGATCGCCTAAACGAAAAACCCGTTCAACCATATCCTGCTCTACTTCTTCAAAGGTTCCTTCTTCCGTTCCTTGTTCGATTAATACTTTAATTTCTTCTTCTGTAATTTGTGGCTCGGTGGAAGGTTTTATACCTAAAAATTGCACTATAGTATCTGTAAAATAACTTAATAAAAAGACAATAGGATAAGTTATTTTCACTAAGTTCTTCATCGGATATGCGACAATAGAAGCTATAGTGTCTGGATGATTTGATGCCAAACGTTTAGGTACAAGTTCACCCAGAACAATTGCCAAAAAAGTAATGATTAATACTGCTATTCCTCGAGCTACCTGTACTTGATATAAAGGAATAAAATTTAAAATAGGATATATTCTTTGGGCGATGATTTCTTCTCCGTAAGCGCCAGAAATGATAGTAATTAAAGTTGTCCCCATTTGGACCGTACCTAGAAATTCGGTGGGAGAAGAAGCTAACTCAAAGGCGACTTGGGCTCTGATATTTCCCTGGTTAGCAAGCTGTTGCAAGCGGACTTTACGAGCGGAGACTATTGCTAACTCTGACATGACAAACATGGCGTTAGCGACTAGGAGTAGAAAAATAAATATTAATTCTAGATTGGGGGACATTCTTAACATTGCCGATAATATCGGCTAACTATGCTGAGTTTTAATTTTTAAGTATTTAGCATCCAAGGCGTACCAATAAAAGACTCTAAATGCAGAAATTTCCTACAGAAAAAGAAAATCTGTTGGTCCGAACACTGAACACACTTACGTATAGTCGCCGGGAGCGTCAGTCGTAATTTTACTAGGGAAAAACGATTTTAAAGCAAAATTTTCGGTTGACACGCATAAAATAGTTGAAGTAGGCATTCATTAAAATGACTTCTTGGCTGTATTTTAGAAAAGGGCAAATTTTCCTGAATACCTTGATGTATCCAGATAAAAGGTCTTTAATGTCCATTTTTAACAAGCTACTCCACTTGTAAACGTTATGGCTTTTTCTTCCATAGTGCGTGCTTTGGGGCGTTCCCCCCTGACTACCGAACTAGTTTCTAAGTTAAAGACGCAAACACAATTACGATTAAACGGGATTCCTCGCTTACCGAAGGGCTTGGTAGCTTCAGCATTGGCTAATAGTTCGGAACGCCATCTACTTGTGGTATGCGCCACTTTGGAAGAAGCTGGACGTTGGACTACCCAATTAGAAGCGATGGGATGGAAAACAGTACATTTTTATCCCACTTCTGAAGCTTCCCCCTACGAACCATTCGATCCGGAAACCGAAATGACTTGGGGACAAATGCAAGTTCTCGCCGATTTAATTAAATTTTCTCCCCAATCGGATAACCCTTCTTCGTCAGTGGCTGTAATCGCAACTCATGCAGCCTTACAACCCCATTTACCACCACCCGAAGACTTCAAACCAAATTGTTTGAATATGAATACGGGAATGGAATTTAATCTTGGTTCCTTTGCCGAAAAAATGGCGACTCTAGGATACGAAAGAGTTCCTTTGGTGGAAATGGAAGGTACTTGGAGTCGGCGCGGCGACATTGTGGATGTCTATCCCGTATCGTCGGAATTACCAGTACGTCTGGAATGGTTTGGCGACGAAATCGAGCAAATTCGCGAATTCGATCCATCTACTCAACGTTCTGCCCTCGATAAAATTGACCGTATTGTTCTTACTCCCACTAGTTTTGCTCCTATATTAATGTCACAGACGCAATTTGCAACGTCTGTAGAGAATTATCTTTCACCAGAGGAAAAAGAACAGTTAGAAACGGGACAGTTATTAGAAGGAACCCGACGTTTTTTGGGTGTAGCTTACTCTCAACCTGCTTCTTTATTAGATTATTTACCAGAAAATACTTTAATTGCCATTGATGAATCCGAGCAGTGCTATGCTCATAGTCTGCTTTGGGTAGAGAATGCCGAAGAGCAATGGTTGGGGGAAGAGGAGGTAGAGGGGGTAGAAAATAATCCTCCCATGCCTCATGTCCAATTACCAAAAATTCACCGTTTGTGGGAAGAATGTTTGGCAGATTTGGCGCAGAAAGAAACTGTATATTTATCGGAAATATCTGAGGAAAACGATGGCGTTAACTTGGCGGCTCGTTCGATTCCGGTAACTCCCCATGCTTTCGCGAAATTAGCAGAAATACTTAGAGGAGAACGCGATCGCAATTTTTCGGTTTGGTTAGTTTCGGCACAACCAACGCGATCGGTTTCGCTGTTGCAGGAGCATGATTGCCCAGTGCAGTTTATTCCTAACCCCCGGGATTTTCAAGCTATCGATCGATCGCAAGTAAACCACACTCCTGTAGCGTTGAAATATTCGGGGCTTGCCGAACTTGAAGGTTTTATTTTACCTACTTTTCGCTTAGTTGTAGTCACCGATAAGGAATTCTACGGACAGCATACCCTGGCGACTCCTGGTTATGTACGCAAGCGGCGTAAAGCCACCTCCAAAAAAGTTGACCCCAATAAATTACGTCCAGGGGATTATGTGATTCACAGGAATCATGGTTTGGGACAATTTCTCAAGTTAGAAAGTCTTACTTTTAATCACGAAACCCGGGATTATTTAGTTGTCAAGTATGCAGATGGATTGTTAAGAGTAGCAGCCGATCAAGTTGGTGCCCTATCTCGCTTCCGCACTACTACCAACAAGTCACCCCAACTGAATAAAATGACGGGTAAGACTTGGGAAAATACCAAGAATAAAGTCCGCAAAACCGTTAAAAGATTGGCGGTGGATTTGCTCAAGCTCTATTCGGCGCGTTCCCAACAAACAGGTTTTACCTATCCGGGAGATTCCTCTTGGCAAGAGGAGATGGAAGATTCCTTCCCTTATCAACCCACAATTGACCAGTTAAAGGCAACCCAAGATGTCAAGCGGGATATGGAAAGCGATCGCCCTATGGATCGTTTGGTGTGCGGCGATGTGGGTTTTGGTAAAACTGAAGTGGCAATTAGAGCGATTTTTAAAGCTGTTACTGCCGGCAAACAAGTCGCATTACTTGCACCTACTACCATTCTTACCCAGCAGCATTACCACACCTTAAAAGAACGCTTTGCACCATATCCCATCAATGTCGGATTGCTCAATCGTTTCCGTACTGCCGAAGAAAAGCGCAATATTCAAAAACGATTAACTACGGGAGAATTAGATATAGTCGTCGGTACTCACCAACTCTTAGGGAAAAGTGTTACAATAAAGGATTTGGGATTATTAGTAGTAGATGAAGAACAGCGGTTTGGGGTAAATCAAAAAGAAAAAATTAAAACCTTAAAAACTCAAGTAGACGTGCTTACTCTGAGCGCCACACCAATTCCCCGCACCTTGTATATGTCCCTATCAGGAATTCGGGAAATGAGTTTGATAACTACACCACCTCCATCAAGGAGACCGATCAAAACTCACCTTTCACCCATGAATCCTGAAGCTATTCGTACAGCTATTCGTCAGGAATTAGACCGGGGAGGGCAGGTATTTTACGTAGTTCCACGAGTAGAAGGAATTGAGGAGAAATCCGCCTTTATTCGAGAGATGATACCGAATGCGAGAATTGCGATCGCTCACGGTCAGATGGATCCGAGCCAGTTAGAATCTATCATGCTTTCCTTCAGTAGTGGAGAAGCAGAAATTTTAATTTGTACGACAATTATTGAATCGGGATTGGATATTCCGCGAGTCAACACCATTTTAATAGAAGACGCACATAAATTCGGTTTAGCACAACTTTATCAACTGCGAGGACGTGTTGGACGTGCGGGAATTCAAGCTCATGCATGGTTATTTTACCCCAAACAGCGGTCATTATCGGAGGCTGCACGCAAAAGATTGAGAGCCATTCAAGAATTTACTCAATTGGGTTCGGGATATCAATTAGCCATGCGAGATATGGAAATTCGCGGAGTCGGAAATTTATTAGGAGCAGAGCAATCCGGACAAATGAACGTCATCGGCTTCGATTTATATATGGAAATGCTCGAAGAAGCCATCCGCGAAATTCGGGGACAAGAAATTCCCACCGTCAGCGATACTCAAATTGACCTCAATTTGACGGCGTTTATTCCAGCAGATTACATTACCGATTTAGATCAAAAGATGAGCGCTTATCGTGCGGTGGCTGTAGCTACATCCAAGGAAGAATTGGCGTTAATCGCAGGCGAATGGAACGATCGCTATGGTAGCGTACCGACATCGGCGCATCAATTGTTAAGGGTAATGGAATTAAAACAACTCGCCAAGAATTTAGGATTTAGTCGAATTAAACCCGAAGGAAAACAGCATATAGTATTAGAAACCCCAATGGAAGAACCCGCTTGGAAGCTACTAGCCGAAAAACTACCACAGAATTTGATGAATCGGTTTGTATATTCTCTCGGTAAAGTTACCGTGCGGGGTTTAGGAGTGATGAAAGCCGACAAACAATTACAAACACTCATAGATGCTTTTGTGAAAATGCAAGGTGCTGTACCGGAAGCTTTTGGTAAGTGACGCTACTGATTTTAACGAATCTGCTACTTCTGTTAATTGCTGGACAATTTGTTCCTGCACAAATGTGACTAGAGGAAAATACTCACAAGAGAATGTTTTGACTTTAGATTAGAATTGAGCTTATCGCTTCATTTTATAACATTACGAGTGTAGTCATTGCTTTAACCTAAAATGATAAGGTGCAAGAATTTCATCTTTTTTCACAGGGGAAAGTGAGAGAAAGGGGATAAGCATCAATAGACATGAAGTTAAGTGATGAAGTTAACGGTTATTAATCTCGATCATTTTTTTCTTAAGTTACTTGTGGCACTTTACAATCCATCTTGTTTCCACTAACTTTAATTTGTTTGAACTAAAATTGGGTAAAAATTTGACTCATATATAGGAATCGTCGCAACGCCGCATAATTTCAAGCAGGGGAGATCTTTACACGGTGCAGATTAACTTCGGGTATCCCAAAGCCGTTGCTGTACACAATGATTTTTAACATAGTAATAAGACAATGAGTGTACGGTACCAATCAGAGTTTTGTGACAATTGCGGTCATTCCTGATACAGTTGAATCCCTCTATAAATCTATCCCTATTTATGGTGTGTAGCCGTCCCTACAGGGATTTTGGTAAGCATTGGAAGATAAGGGAAAGTTAGGTAATCCTGTGTATTGGTATTACAAGATGAAGCTAGCCCTAAATAAAAATTTAAGACAAAAGCATATTCAGCGCTATTGGGAGTTACTTCAAATATTAGTAAGTCGTAATTTAAAAATACGTTATCGTGGCTCTTTTTTGGGGGTTTATTGGTCTTTATTAAACCCTTTAATTATGACAGGATTATACACAGCAATTTTTGGGGCAACCTTTGCAGAATATTACAATAACTCAATTTGGAATTATATTCTAGCTGCATTTACCGGAATGATAGTTTTTAACTTCTTTTCAGGTTCAACTTCCCAAGCTTTGGTAAGTGTTTTGGATAATGGGGTACTGTTGAATAAAATTCGTCTACCAGTAAGCATATTTCCGGTATCGATGATTGCAGCCAACGTTTTTCAGTTATCGGTAGGGGCATTACCTTTACTGGCAGTTATGACGTTAATAAATTCCAAAAATATTATAAATTTGATTGCGCTATTATTTCCATTTATCGCACTAATTTTATTTTGTACCGGAGTAGGATTGTTGGTTAGTGCATTATATATATTTTTTCGAGATTTACCTTATTTTTATGAGTTAGTTTCATTTGTATTGTGGATTAGCAGCCCTGTATTTTACCCAGCTGCAATTGTTCCGGAAAAGGTCAAACCTTTTTTGGAATTAAACCCCATTTCTCCGATAATTGAAAGTTTACGCCAGATTGTCTTGTCTGGAGCATCTCCTGATTTGAGTTTAATAGGGAATGCATTTTTGGGCGGAATAATTTTTTTGTCCTTCGGATGGATTTGTTTTCAGTTGTGGCGTTCTCAGTTTATGGATTTATTGTAAAAAATGGAAGTAATTCGTTTAGATCAAGTTTCGTTGTGGAGACGAACGCAAGAAGAGTTTTCCTATGACTTGAAAAAGACATTATTATCATTTATGCAAGGAAAATATCGTCACCCTGCAAGAAATTTAGTATTAGATAAAATTGACCTTGTAGTTAAAAAAGGAGAAAAAATCGGAATTATTGGCGGAAATGGTGCGGGAAAATCAACAATATTAAAAGTTATTTCTGGCATTTTAGAACCAACAAGTGGAAAAGTACGAGTACAAGGTAATATTGCTCCCCTGATTGAATTGGGTGCAGGATTTGATGGCAAAATTTCAGTCACAGATAATATTCTTTTGTATGGAGTTTTGCTTGGCTTTTCTCGCAAAGAAATGAAAAAAAGAGTTAAAGATATTTTAAAATTTGCTGAGTTAGAAGATTATGCTCTTGTTCCGATAAATGGTTTATCTTCTGGTATGGTAGCACGTTTAGGATTTGCCATTGCTACTGATGTACAACCTGATATTTTGATATTAGATGAAGTTCTATCAGTGGGTGATGAGAGTTTCAAGAAAAAATGTAAACGGAGAATTGATAATTTTTGGCATGGAGATGCCACAATTTTAGTTGTTTCCCACGATTTAGATTTTATAAAGCAATCTTGCGAACGTGCAATTTGGCTAGATAGAGGAAAATTAAAATTTACAAGTAATGCTGATGAAACTGTCGATTATTATCTCAACTCTGTGAAGTAATAATTAAGTATTGTATAACCATAAATCTATCCTAAAAATTATACAGTTATTTAATTGTATGTAAAGCTACACGAAAATAAAAATTTATGATTTATTAATTAGGAAAAAAATAATGCATTTAGAAGGAATTAATATTTTAGTTGATGGATATAATCTAGAACTTCAAAAAGGTACGGGTATCAAGAGTTATGGCATTAATTTAATTAAGGCTTTAATATCTTTGGATATAAATGTAGATGTATTATGTAGCCGTAATCTTAGTAATATTAATAATTCTATTTTAGATGCAGCTTTATTTTTTGATAGCCAAACCAATAATATTGGTAAGAAATCGCAAATAAAAGCTGTTATGTCTGCTGCCATTCAGTTATTTTCTAAAGCTCATAAAATCCCATACAGTGATTTTGTCATTAAACAAGAATTTGATTCTATATTTGATTTATTAAATACACAAAACGAAGCTGGAGAGATTTTTAATCAAGTTAATTGCTACAAAATGGCAAATATTTTATACAGAAAAGTTAATCTTACGACTAAAGTTAACATAGATAAAAAAATCGATATATTTCACGCTACTTATCCTCTTCCTATTAAAATAAATAGAGCTAAAAAAATTACAACTATTCACGATATAATACCATTAAAACTTCCTTACACGACTTTAGATGATAAAAGTTTTTTCTTCAAAACAATCAAGAATACGATTAAAGATTCCGATCTAATTTTAACAGTTTCTGAAAACTCAAAAAAAGATATATTAGATTGTTTCGATGTCGATACAGATAAAATTTTTGTCACCCACCAAGCAATCGTAAACAACTCCTTTCCTATCCTAGAACATGACATATTTAAAACTTTAAATAAATTCAAGTTAAAGTACAAAAAATATATATTATTTGTAGGTGCTATAGAACCAAAGAAAAATATAGGAAGATTAATAGATGCATTTAGTGGATTAGATACTGATATGCAGCTTGTAATTGTTGGAAAAAAAGGATGGTTATGGGAAGGTGAAATTGGTAAATTAGAAGCAATCTTTGACACTGATTTTTCCCAAAAAGTCAAATTGCTAGAATATTTGCCAAAACAAGATTTAGCATACTTATACAAAGGTGCATTTTGTTTTGTATTTCCATCTCTATATGAGGGTTTTGGTTTACCCCCTCTTGAAGCAATGACTTTAGGATGTCCCGTAATAACATCGAGTACTTCTTCTTTACCTGAAGTTTGTGGAGATGCAGCTCTTTATGTAGATCCTTACAGTTCCGAGAGTATTAGAAATCAAATTGAAAAACTAATTAATGATTCACAATTACAAGAAAAACTTTCAAATGCTGGAAAAGAAAGGGCAAAGCTTTTTAGTATTGAAAATTATATCAAAAAATTATATACAGCATATACTAAAGTCGTCTAATTAACTTGGTAATTAATTAGCCAGACTTGATATGATAAATATCTAGATAAATACTTATAAAAAATTACCCAACATATCACTCCCTCTCTTTATTAAGGAGAGGCTTGGGATGAGGTTCTTCAAAGTATTTTATCGAAGTCAAAAGGGAGCATCCCAATGCAGGCAAAAATACAATTTGGTATGCTCCCAAGTCAAAACCTCTATATTTCTACCGTAAAAAGTAAAAAATAAGTCAATTCTATCAAATATGGCTAATTACTTACTATATAACTCAGAGCGATTATAATTACTAGGACTTACGCAATTGTCACAATACTGGCTGGTGCCGTACACTGATTGTCTTATTACTACGTTCAGAATCAGTCTGTGTACAAGCACCGTACAAAAAAATGTGCCAGCTGCGTAAGTCCTGATTACTTATTTCTTATTCCTAATGACTCAGTTCCACAGATATGATATTATTTATTCTTTTGTTGACTGAGGAATATTCAAATTCTTTTTATTACAATCATTCATTGCCTTCTCCACACCTTTTTTTAGGCATAATTCAACACATTCAACCACATAATCAATAACGGAGGAAATCATTTGATTTTCTTCAGGAGAAAACTTACCTAAAACATGAGAAACTGTACCATTCTCAGTGCTTGCGAGATTTTTCGGTCTGCCAATTCCAATCCGTAAACGAGGAAAATTTTTGGAATTGAGATGAGAAACGGTGCTTTTCATGCCATTATGTCCGCCAGCAGAGCCGGATAAGCGCAAGCGAACTCTTCCCACGGGTAAATCCATGTCATCATAAATAACCAACACAGACTCCGGCTTTAACTTGTACCAAGAAGTCACCGCACCGATTGCTTGTCCCGAAAGATTCATATAAGTTAAGGGCTTGAGCAAATGAACTTGTTTGCCACCCGGTGCAGTTGTTTGGGCATACTCACCTTTAAACTTACGATTTTCGCTAAGAGATACTTGCCAAGAACGCGATAAAGCGTCGATCGCAGCAAAACCAATATTATGGCGTGTTTTATCATATTTGGGTTCTGGATTCCCCAAACCAACAATTAACTGGGGAATCAACAAAGCTTGTTTATTTGTAGACTGCATCACAAATATAAATAAATTATAAATTATATTAAGAATTAATTATAAAGGATGAAGATTAATCTTTGTTCCTGTAGTTAACTTTGCAGCAATATTTAGTAGCCGAATAAATTTTGAGCAATGCAGACAAAGAAAGTACGAGATTTAAGCTTCATCCTTGATTTTTTCAAGCTTCCTCTTTCTTTTCTGGGACAGTTTCAAGCTTAGGTTCAAGCTCTGCCGTAGTCTTGACAGCTTCCTCTAATTGTGCTGCTTCTTTTTTAAACTCATTTTGAAAATCTTGGGAAGCATCTTGAAAACTGCGGAGGCCTTTTCCCAAGCTACGACCGATTTCTGGTAGCTTTTTCGGACCAAAAACCAACAGCGCCACAACCATAATTACAGCCATTTCCGGTAAACCGATACCGAATATATTCATAATTTCTCCTTTAAATGAGGGAAACTTTCCAGATATATCTGTAGTTTAGCGATTTATCGCTCAATAAAATGCAGTCTTAATTTACCAACAAGCCAAAAAAACCCGGGACAAGCCGGGTTAAAGTTTAATTTCAGATATATGTGAAAGTACTTTGCTTACATTCCTAAGCTTCGCCAATCCACATTAATACCCTGAATCATGATTGATTTGTTATAAAGTTGCAGAATAATCAGGAGAAACACGAAAAATAACAGCATGAAAACAGCCATCAATGGGGTAGTACCCCAGCCGGGAGCCACTTTACCGTACTCAGCATTTAGGGGTCTGAGAACATCTCCCAAACGTGTTCTTTGTGCCATAATCCAATTCCAGGTTAATTACCAAAACATTTTTTAATCTTCTGTAATATTGTATAAGAATAGTACTCATAATATATACCCATTATGGAACCCGCAATAGTTCTTAGTATTTCTGTAGCTGCCGTCTTGATTACAGTTACAGTGATGTCCGTCTATACTTCCTTTGGTCCTCCCAGCAAGGAACTTGCTGACCCTTTTGAGGACCATGAAGATTAATTTTTAAGGGCATAGAGCATTAGGCTATGCCCCCACGGCAAAGGTGTGAACGGGCATTGCAGAATGGTGCGTTACGGCATTATCAAAAATTTAACCTCAAATATACATACGAGGGGCCGTAACAGCAACGGCACGGCAATAAAGCGGGAAGAATATCTACACCGCTTTTTGCCTCAATAAAGCGCGAGGTTTATCCACACCGCTTTTTGCCTCCCCTACAAGTTAACTTTTAACTGTAAAGCTCGCGATTTTCCAAGGCTTGATTGTAAAGATTTTTGATTCAGATGACAATTCTGAATTCGGTAGAGGACGTTCTAATAAATCTACAGATTCTGTTACATTTAAGCCTATGTCGCTGGTGAGTTTGCCAAGTGCTGTTTCTCCGTGGCATTCGTAACAACGCAGAATCCATTGTTTGGGGTTATCTTCGGTTGGTTTAAATGCCATCAAGATTAGGTTTTGGGCGGATATATCCATAAAACTGGCTTTGTCTCTTACCGTTTGAGTTGGTGATTTTGTAGATTCTGCGGTTAACCCCCCATCCTTGGAAGAATTGAATTTATGTTCGCTTTTCACAACTTTTAAAGGTTGGTTGAATTCATATCCACGCTTTACTGTCTGCGCTTTCTCCCAACTTCCGGCATGAGGATATAAGCCATAACTGAATTCATGAAAACCTTTATCGGCTTCAGGATTGGGCCATTCTGGACTTCTCAACAAACTTAGGCGTAATTGATTTGGTTGAGCGTCGTAGCCGTATTTGCAATCATTTAATAAACTTACACCGTAGGAATTAGGATTATTTTCATTATCCTGTCCCCTTGTCTCCTCATCTCCTTGTCCCCTTGTCCCCTTCTCCCCTTGTCTCCTCTCTTCTGGGGTTAAATCTGCCCAACGTAAGGCGGGTACTTCCCATTTAGCTTTTTCTGCTGCGGTTTGAGGTTTGGTTGTACGACGAATTGCACCGCAGGGAATTTCATAGGTCACAAAATCTGCTTCTAAGTTTAGTTCAAAGGCGGCTTTTACTAAAACGTGACGTTCTAACCAGTTTACTTTGGTGGCGATTTTCAAGACTGGGGAAGCTGCTTGCAAAATATAGTCTTGAATAAACTCCGATTCTCCTAACTGCCGCACTATTCGCAACCGATTTTGCAATAATCCTTGTTCGAGCCATTCTATAGATTTAAGTTCTAGTGGCGGTAAAATATGTTCTGCGTAATTGGGGTCAATATTCCATGCATCCCAATATTGACCTTTATCTGTAAAAGCTTGAAGTTGATTTCCATTCCCAGAAAGTACCGAACGATCGTTCACTTTATCAAAAACGCTCTTTAAGTCCCCAGTTTGTTCGTCAATGACTACTCGTAAATATTCGTTTTCTAATTTAAACTGTAGCGCTATAGTTTCTGGTGAATTTTCTGATGGAGTTTTTTGATCGTTAAACTGTAGCGCTATAGTTTCTGATGAATCTTGGTTGTGGCGATCGCTAAACTCTAGCGCTATAGTTTCTGATAGATTTTCTGATGGAGTTTTTTGATCGCTAAACTGTAGCGCTATAGTTTCTGATAGATTTTCTGATGGAGTTTTTTGATCGCTAAACTCTAGCGCTATAGTTTCTGATAGATTTTCTGATGGAGTTTTTTGATCGCTAAACTCTAGCGCTATAGTTTCTGGTGAATTTTCTGATGGGGTTTTTTGATCGCTAAACTCTAGCGCTATAGTTTCTGGTGAATTTTCTGATGGGGTTTTTTGCTCGCTAAACTCTAGCGCTATAGTTTCTGATGAATTTTCGCGAGAGGGAGAAAGCCAAAATAAGCGATAACCGACACTAGGAATATCACTTGCTAGGAATAATAATTGTGAATCGGCATCAAGTTGAGAAATAATTTGATTTCCACAAGTGTCGTAAACCTGCCACTGATGAGTAGGAGCAGTTGGTAAAGAAACAGACACAACTTCCGAACGCTGCCAATTAAGAGAATTGAAAACAACGATAGGTAAACTATCGGGTTGTGGTGGTTGTGGTAGGTTAATTTGAGTTGTTAAAGCATGTAGTGACTGCTTTAATATTTCCGATGCAGTATTTTCCATCTGCTGCCATTCAGGTTTTGCGTCTTCGTAGACTTCCCCAATTGAGGAACCTGGTAGAATATCGTGAAACTGATTAAATAATAATTTTTTCCAAGCCCCTTCAATTTCAGCTTGAGGATAATCTACATCACAGCAAATACTTGCCAAAGATGCAAATAATTCCGCTTCATACAAGAGATTTTCACCGCGACGATTGTAACGCTTTTGGTCGCCATGAGTAGTATAACAACCGCGATGGAATTCGAGATATAGTTCGTCATTCC
>JBHJJJ010000074.1:0-10690 GCA_050042755.1 Rivularia sp. (in: cyanobacteria) | reverse complement strand
TCCAGCTTTAATTGTCCAAGCGCGAGTTTCTTTTTCTCCTGATGTAAAATAAGTCCGCAAACCTAATAAATCGTAAGTAGCGCGAATCAAAGATTTTAAACCACCTTCTTTTACACCCAAAGATTCTAAAAAATCACTCCTTTCTTCATCTGATAATTCGATTAATTCCGATTCTACCTGTGCGGAAACTATCACTACCTGAGCATCTTCTTTCGCTGCAATTTCTCGCACTTGCTCTACATATTCATTTCCAGTTGCTAAATCATCTTCAGAAACATTCGCAGCGTAAATAATCTTTTTCGCACTCAGTAATGTCAAAGGCTTTATTAATTCCGCATCTTCTTCATTTAACTTCATCTGACGAACAGATTTACCTTCATTTAACTCTGCTGCTACCTTTTCCAACACCGACATTTCATACTGAGCATCTTTATTAGAGCGTGCCAGCTTGCGAGTACGCTCGATACGACGCTCAACTTGTGCTAAATCTGCTAAAATAAGCTCCAAATTAATTACTTCAATATCTCGTGCTGGTCCAACTGAACCAGAAACGTGAATTACGTCATCATCTTCAAAACAACGTACCACGTGAACGATCGCATCAGTTTCCCGAATGTTGGACAAAAACTGGTTTCCCAATCCTTCACCTTTACTCGCACCTTGCACCAAACCGGCAATATCCACAAATTCTACCCTTGCTGGAACAATTTGTTTAGAAACAGAAATATCTGATAGGACGTTTAAGCGATCGTCTGGTACTGAAACAATACCAACATTCGGCTCAATGGTGCAAAAAGGAAAGTTCGCAGCTTCAGCCTTAGCATTTGCCACCACAGCATTGAATAAAGTAGATTTTCCAACGTTAGGAAGTCCGACAATCCCGGCTCTTAGCATTTTGGATTTTAGATTTTAGTTTATCGTCTGAGCAGATTTTATCTTAATCGAGTACGTTTGGATGGGTTAGAAGTTCTACCACAAGAGTTTTATGGTATTCGGTTCAAATCAACTGCTGTGAAATCGCAATAGTTTTAAACAACCATCAAATATCAGGTTTAAATCAACTGTTACGACATCGCAATAGTTTTAGATAACCATCAAATATCAGGTTCAAATCAACTACCGTCATATCGCAATAGTTTTAAATAACCTTCGATTTTTATGATAAATTAAATAGCTAAAACTTGGCGGAGCAGCTTAAATGTTTGCTTACCCGATTTCTAAAAATCCTAAGCTGTAAACAAGATTATTTGAAGGTCGCTCGCGGCTATTAACCTATTTTTCGCCATCTGTAGAATATTATATCATTTAACCTTTGACTTTTAACCTGATATTAATGAATCAAAACCAAACACCTTTACTCGATGCAATAATATCCAACGCAAAAAGAATCCATGCACCCTTCTATACCCCTGGGCACAAAGGAGGAAAGGGAATTTCGCCAAAACTCGCCAATTATTTCGGTAAGGCTGTATTTAACGCCGATTTAACCGAATTGACTGAATTAGATTGTCTTTTCGCTCCCCAAGGTGTTATTCAACAAGCGCAACAACTCGCCGCTGAAGCTTTTGGTGCTTCACAAACTTGGTTTCTTGTCAATGGTTCCACCAGCGGAATCGAAGCAGCAATTATGGCAACTTGCGGCGATCGCGATCAAATTATTCTCCCCCGTAACGTCCATTCTTCAGCAATCTCCGGTTTAATTCTTTCCGGTGCAATGCCAATTTTTATCAACCCAGAATATGATTCAACTTTAGATATTGCCCACAGCATCACACCTCAAAGTTTAGAAAAGGCATTACAAAAACATCCAGATACCAAAGCCGTAATGATGGTTTATCCCACATACTACGGCGTATGTGGAGATATTTTAGCGATCGCTAAAATCACCCACGAATATAATATTCCCTTATTTGTAGATGTAGCACACGGCGCACACTTTAAATTCCATCCTCATTTACCCATCTCATCCTTATATGTAGGTGCCGATTTAACCGTACAATCTACTCATAAAACCCTCGGTGCTATGACTCAAGCATCGATGCTGCACGTTCAAGGTGACAGAATAAATATTAACCGCATAGATAAAGCTTTACAACTTCTACAGTCTACCAGCCCTAGTTATTTACTACTAGCTTCCTTAGATGCAGCGCGACAACAAATAGCACTCCACGGCAAAGAATTACTTACCCATACTTTGGAGCTTGTAGATAAAGCCAAAAAGGGTATTAATCAAATTCCGGGATTATCAGTTTTTGAACATTTTGATTTAGATAAAACTCGCTTAACTGTAACCGTTTCTAAATTAGGTATAACAGGCTTTGAAGCAGAAGAAATATTAGACGAAGAATTAAATGTAACGCCAGAATTCGCTTCGCTACAACATCTTACATTTATTATTAGCTTCGGTAATACTTTATCGGATATAGAACAATTAATAAAAGCTTTTACCACCCTTTCTCAAAAATATCATAGCCCCATTCTTAATACCTCCAAAGTAATTGGCACTAAGTTTTCATCAAATAATAGCCCCCTCTTCCCTTGCGGGGAGGGGGTTGGGGGTGGGGTTTCCTTATCACCCCGTCAAGCATTCTTCGCCGCCACAGAAACCGTACCCATTAAAGAAACCATCAACCGTACCTGTGCCGAAATTATTTGTCCCTACCCACCAGGAATTCCCGTCTTAATGCCGGGAGAACTAATCACTGTAGCAGCATTAGAATACTTACAACACATCAAAAATATGGGCGGATTTATCAGTAACTGTGCTGACACAAATTTGTGTACTTTAAAAGTAGTCAACAACAGTGAACAGTCAACAGTGAGCAGTGAGCAGTGAACAGTTATCAATATATAACTCCTAACTCCTAACTACTCCCAACTCCTAACTCCTAACTCCTCAAACTTAAATTACTTTTTCAACACAACTTTAAAAGAGTTTAAATATCCTCTAATACTTTTAGAAAGATATTTTTCCTGCTCCTTAGTGGTGATGACGATGGCTTGATATAAACGCCCTTGGGCAAAAAACATGCGGTTTCGAGTAATTTTTCCGCCGGAATTTACATACTCAATTTCTTTACCTGGGTGATTGTTAGAACTACGAATATCTTGCTGACGGATTAATTTGGATTGGGTAGTTTTCAATGCCATATCCCGGGCATTGTTGAGCACTGATTCGGGATCCGCCATTTCGCCGTAACTATAGGGAAAGTCGTTGTATGCGACGACGTATGCTACTTGCTGTTTGGGAGGTTGCGCGAGAAATATGTTTAAGTTAATCTCCCCCATGAAAGTTTTTTGGGTTTGACTCATTGCTTTAGGCATTCCCGGCATTAATACCTCAAAGCTACCGTCTGGGGAATTAAATACTTTCCATTGTGACTTGGCTGTTTTCGCTATGGCTGTTTGTTGTGTTTGTACTTCTACTGCTGCAAAGCTGCTCAATACCAAACCGGCGGCGATTAAGGAGAAAAAAGCTTTTTTTGTCATAGTTGTTGCTTAAGAAGATGCTGATATTACTTATTATGCTCGCTCCCGTTATAACCTAGAAGCGCTAATAGCAGCACCTATTAAACCAACTTGAGAGTTAAGAATTATATGTACGGGAATGTCTTGCAAGATGCTTCGCATTCTACCTTTACTACTGAAGTTCAATATAAAACTACCGTTTTGTATCAAAGGCAGTATTTTTGGTGCAATTCCACCAGCGACATATAATCCACCGTAGGGTAAAAGTTTGAGAGCAAGGTTTCCCGCTTCGGCACCGTAAGCTTCTACAAATAATTGCATGGTTTGTTCAGAAAGGCGATCGCACTTTTCCACGGCGGCTGTACCAATTGCTGCTCCTGGATCTACGCTTTTTTCTTGTCCAGCTTCTTGTTCCCAGGTTCTCACAATTTGAGCTATTTCTGGCGATTCGGCAGCAATTTTTCGATCCCGCAAAAATTCGTAAATAGATACTATCCCCATACCGGAAACGACTCTTTCTACCGATACCCTTTGAATGTCATGTTTATCAAGCAGATATTTCAACAGTTGAAATTCTAATTCAGTACGGGGAGCAAAGTCAGAATGTCCTCCCTCTGAAGGAAATATTTGATAAGTCTCTCCAGTTTTAACTAAAAATCCTTGTCCCAAACCAGTACCTGCACCCAGAATACCAATAGGCGCTTCCGAGTCATACTCTCCTTGTTGCAAGGTTAGTACGTCTTCTTTTTCTAAACCCAAAATACCATAACCAACAGCAGCGAAATCGTTGATTAAAGTAATGTGAGCAATACCTAATTGTTCCTCTAAACGGGAACTATCAAGGAACCAAGCTAAATTAGTCTATTTTGCAGTATTGTTAACTACAGGACCAGCAATTGCAAAACAAGCTTTTTGAGGTGTCGGTGTATCTGCTGCTGCTAAAAACTGCTTTACTATAGGTACTAAATCGGGATAATCCTTACTAGGATAACGCTCTTCGTGCAAAGTACGTAATACAGGCTTGGACGACGCTTCTACTAAGCGCAGAATAGTTTTTGTACCGCCTATATCTCCTGCTAATAACAATGTCATAATAATTTAGTTGTTGGTTGTTGGTTGATAGTTGTTGGTTGTTGGTTGTTTGTTGATAGTTGTTGGTTGTTGGTTGTTGGTTGTTTGTTGTTTTAATGGTTACCAGGAAGCCCCAGGTAAACTGTAGCCAAGAGCATCTGTCCCCAGTATCCATAGCAGAGCATCCGAAGATACTTTACAAGTCAGAGCTTTGTAAGGATAAAACGAGTAGCTGAATATTGTGGTTTTTTTACTCCTAACTCTTAACTCCTAACTCCTAACTCTTAACTCCTAACTTTCTACCACTAACAACTAACCACTAACAACTATCAATTAAACCTCACCACTTCTTCAACTTCTGTCAAATGAGAAGTATCTCCTGTAAGCTCTAACAACCATTGTGATTCTTTACGGACGATCTTCACTAAACTACACAAAGATGCTTTAACTTCTTTTATCGCTATATCTCCAACTAATCCCATTGCTGCACCTAGTACTGATGCACCATGTCCGACTAATAAAATATCCTTTGGAGAATAGTCTTGAACTAAACATCTGGCAGTTTGTGCGGAGCGTTGGCGCATTTTTTCGCGAGTTTCGGGATAATTGACTGCTATTTGTGGCGTATAGCTTAGGTCAATTTGAGGGTATAATTCCCGCAAGGCTGGAATTGAAAGTCTTTCTGGTTCTTCAGTCATCCAGTCGGGGTTTAACCATTCACTCAATCCTGTTTCCAATTTTATTGGTAAATCAAGAACTGATGCGATCGCACTTGCTGTTTGTACTGTACGCAAAAATGGAGAAGCAAAAATATGAGTAATATTTGTTTCTTTGAGACGTTTTGCTAATTGTTGTGCCTGTATCATACCATCATCTGATAGCGGCGGATCGTAACGTCTTTTGGCTGTTAAAAACCAGTCAGGGTTTACAAAGTCAAGACGATTGGCGTGTCTAGCTATCCAGATGATTTGCGACATGGGATAAAAGCTGAAGGTGATGCAGAAAATATTATTGCACCAATTTTAGTATTTTATAGCAATTTTTCATAGAAAAAGTGTTTTTCAGGACAATCAAGGTAAAAAAGAATGAAAAACGACCTTTTTTTCATATATAGTTCCATTACTTTACAATCTACCACTATTCGTCATCAACTTTTTTTCGATTAGACTTAATCTGACTCCGCTTTTTTTTAGAATCAACACGCTTTTGCTGGGAACTGGCTGTTGGTTTGGTAGGTTTGCGTTTTTTCTTAATTACCATGGCATTTTTAATAAGTTCTTTTAATCTCACGAGCGCATCTTCTCGATTTTGTAGCTGACTTCTGTATTCTTGAGCTTTAATAATGATAATTCCATCTTGGGTAATGCGTTTATCATTTAAATTCAAAAGCCGTTGTTTATAATAATCCGGTAATGATGAAGCATTGATATCAAAACGTAAATGGATAGCGGTAGAAACCTTATTTACATTTTGTCCGCCAGCACCTTGAGAACGAATTGCAGTAATTTCGATTTCGTTTTCGGGAATAATTACATTATTAGAAATTTGCAGCATAAATTCTTCAAAAAATATAGAAGTATGAGAGAGAGTTTGGAGATTTGATGCTCCACTAGTAGTCCACTTGCGTAAACTTTGCCTGGTACCATGAATGTCTATTCACTACTCACTGGTTTCCACCCGTCATTTTTGGCTTGTGAGAGTACTAGAGTAAACAAATAAACTGAAACTATCCTAAATATAAATACTGGAGCAATTAAAAAAAATCATTATCTGATACATTCTCTTGCTAGTCTATTTTAATTGACTTATATTATTAGCTCTAGGTTTGCAAGCCCTAGTAGATTAGTATTCTTTACCAAAAATTTAATTGTAAATACAATTATTCAACGTAAATACAGATGAATACACTGGATACATAATTAACTTGCTTTCTAGTTTAGAGATATTGATGTTGTCACATGGATATAATAATGGCATTGTGTTTGGGTATTGGCTTGAGCGCTGCATGTGGCTTTCGAGTCTTTATTCCACCTTTTGCGCTCAGTATTGCTGCTCACGGTGGAGCAATTCAATTATCAGCTGAATGGCAATGGGTGGGGACTTATCCGGCACTTATTACTTTGGGGATTGCGGCAACGGCTGAAGTGCTTGCCTATTTTATCCCTTGGGTGAGTAATTTGCTTGACTCTATTGAAATAGCCCTTGCTCCCATGATGGGAATGTTCGTTACAGCATCCAGTTTATCAATTGCAGGAGAGTTTAATCCAGTTGTCTTGTGGACTGTAGCGGCTATTGCTGGTGGAGCTACTGCCGAAACTGTGGAGGTAGCAACATCTCTGACAAGGTTAGTTGCATCTGGTACGACTGTTGGTATGGGAGGACCTATTGTTTCTTTGGTTGAAGTAATATCTTCTATTGTATTGTCGATTTTAGCTATAAGTGTGCCTATTTTGGCGATACTATTGGTTATCTTTCTGATTCTCTCTGGTATTCGTCGGATTTTAAGGTTCGTTTCTAAGAGGAAGCGAAGACGGAAAATCGAAGATCAAATGACAACTAAAAACTGATCTCTCAAAAATACTCATACAATTTGTTTTTTATGAATTAGGATTTACGCAACCGGCACATTCTGATTGTAGGGTGCTTGTACACTGACTAATTGTTTACGCAATAAAGTGTACGGCACCAACCGAGTCTTGTGATAATTTAAGGCTCTGGAATGGAGGCAGAGCCTCGAAAACTAGATTCCCAGGTAAAACCTTGGAACAAGAAAAAGTAATCTTGGTGGAGTTTTATCACACTTACGTAAGTTATGGGTGCCCGTCATAAGGATTTTAATTGTGTTTTTGACAATACAATGCACTATGATAGTGATATAAATAACTTATTAAATTGAGTAGTATCACCTCTGGTACATTATCAATGCATCAAAGTACTAAAATATAAAATTTTTACACGGCAAGCTACTAAGATAATGTTTAATTCTTCGGAAGATTCTTTTGATGCTGGAAATCCCATAGATTCAGATTCAATATTTAGCACAAATCTCTTTCCTCAAAATGCTTCAGATTTCTCTACTACACTAAATATTAATAATTACTTTCAAGGCTCTAATTTATCTCCTGTAATAGACGATGCAATTATAAATACAGAGCCTCAAAATGACGCAAGTCTCAATGCTCCATTTACATTTGGATTCTATACGGTAGGTGATACTGGCAAGGTAAATTTTGATTATTTGCTTAATGGTGGAGCTTATCAAGGGGAATTAGGCATATTTAGTCTTACTGGTTTAGGTAAATATGAAATAGGCTCTGATGATTTTATTCGAGAAGCTGCCAGGCTTGCACTTTCTAATTCAGCGTCGGGTTATGTAGTCATTTCCGAGCAAACTGAAGGTGCTAGATATAAAACAGAAGATGCTGATTCAGGGGGTGAATACAAAGGAATCAAGACTTTTGAGATGAATAGGGGGGATCAATTTGGTGTAATTTTGGTCCCTGACGGTACTTTAGAGGAAGTATTTGAAAATCCCCGAATTGGTGGAAGCAAGCAACCGATTTTCTCTCTTGCTCCTATGAATCCTCAGAAAGCCTTTCATATTGGACAGGTTCAAAATATTACTGGTGGTGGTAGTATTTGGGCAATGGAAGATTTAAGTAGCGATCGCAATAGTGATAGAGACTTTAATGATTTTGTTTTTTATCTAGAAGGTGCGCTTGGTAATACACATTCTTTTGATATTTTAGTAAATCCTGTGGATGATTGGCGTAGTGAAGATGTGGGAAGAGATTTACTGGAGGATGAATCCACAGATTTAGATACAACAACGGTTATATCAGTTGAAGAGATAATTAATCCTGATAATAATCACACTTCTCGCATCTTTGTTAAAGGTGAGAATATTCGCATTTTAGGAAACTCTAATACTCAAAACTTGGAGTTTTATATAGGAGAGACAAGAGTTGATAGCACTGTAATTTATCGAGAGGAAGGAGATTTTGAAGCTAACTTAAATATACCCGATGGTATTGATTTGGGTGAATATGAAGTTAAAATTGTAGCTGAAGATCGAGAAGGTAAAGATTTTGTTACTCAGCCTTATTTAATTGAAGTTATTAATGGAGGAGATAATTATCTGTCAGTAATTCATGAAGGAGACAGTTATAATGTTGGACTTCATACCGTTGATAATCAAGATTTTGCAGCAACCGATAAAGATATTTGGATTATTGTTCATGGATGGAATAATAATTCAAGTAATTGGCAAGATTTCGCGGAAACTGTTGATGGTTACTCTGAGGATGATTTAGTATTACTTCTTGATTGGGGAGAAGGGGCACAGACAGGTACGGGTAACTTGTTGATAGATGGATTAAATCAAGCGCAGAATAAAATTGATATCACTGCTACAGGAATAGCAAAAATTATTGAAGATAAATTAGGTGTTTCTTCAAGATCGCGTATTAATTTGATTGGTCATAGTTTGGGTGCTTATGTGAGTGGAGAAATAGCACAACGTATGGGAGGAATCGATAAATTAATTCTTCTCGATCCAGCCAATCAATCTTCATCGAAATATATTGATGATGTCAATTTTTCTGAAGTTTCCAATTTTTCTAGAGCTTTTTACAGCAGTGCTTTAGGAGATTCTGCTATAGATGCACATGAAAGTTACTTAATTATTCAAGATGATTTTATCGATGATAGTCTAAACTATGCTCAAAACTTATTACTAGGTTTACCTGACCAAATGAATGGTGAATTTCCATTAGAAAAACTTCACGGATTACCAAAATCACTTTACTCAAAAATACTCACAAGTCAAGACAATTTTATCAGTCAATTATTTGGTTTAGAAGATGATATTTTATCAAAAGATTTAAAGGCAAATTCCTTTAGTATCGATAGCGCTTTCGATTTGCCAGATATAATATCAGAAAATTTGTTGTCAAATGTTTTTGAAGGAATTATCTACACAGATAGTGAAGGTAACCCTAAAGAATTGCGCTATCAAACAAATGAAGACTATTGGGTAATCAATGAATCAGAAAGAAGCGTATTACTTGACTTTGAATTAGAAAACCAGAGTTTGTGGGGACAAGGTGAAGTTCCTAATTTTGGAATTAATTTAGGTGATACTTTAAATCTGATTGACAATATAAATTTTGGAGTTGGTACGGTATCAAGCGGCTTTGACTATCAACTAGAAGTTTTCCTCAGTGGTGGTGATTTCAGTACAAATATTCCGAGTTTATTTGCAATTGAGTATCCAGAAGAAGTTAATTCAAATTCATCAGCTACGATTAAATTCAAACCTAAATTAAGCTCAAGAGATAAAGCTAGTTTAGAAACACAATTAGGAACCTCTTTTCTGGGAGCGGCTAACTTATTAATTGATTTAGAGCCATTTATACCGCTTCCTTTTGAAACAGAAATTAAACTAGGTTCAGAATTCAATGGAATTCAATCAATCTTTGACACATTAGGCTCTCCTGCTACTATTGAAACCAATTTGACAAGTGAAACGAATGAAATAGATATAGAGAACAATAAAATTATCACAGAAGGAGATACAAATTTAATTGAAGTTGATGTTGTGAATGCATTTGCTTTAGCTTTAAAACTTAGTGGAGTTGCCACACCTTTTGCTGCTCTGATTGAAGCAGTAAGACAACAAATAGAGCGCTCAGGTATTGAAGTAACTCTCGGAGGTAAAGCCAAACAAGAGACGATTTTAGAGATTAAAGGCTTTGAACTTGATTTTGACGGTGAGGATAATGGTAACGAAGTAGAAGTTAATCTCAATGAATGGGTAGAATTACAAATACCAGTTCCTAATAGTTATAATTTGGGAGATACTTATAAATTTACTCCGACTGTTAAGCCATTAGTAAATTTCACAAATGATTTTAGTTTTGCCGGTGAAGCAGGAGCAAGCTTTGACTTAAAGAATGTATTTCCTTTATTGCCAAATAGGTTAAATGATACTAATTTGAGTTCATCAGTTATATCACCATTTACTCCAGCAATATCATTTAGTGAAGTATTTAATCCGTTTGAGATTGCTGATTTTAGTTTGAATTTACCAGAAGTTAGCTTTAAGGTTAAATAAGATTTGACTTGTAGATTGGAAAGAGCGATCGCACTA
>JBHJJJ010000073.1:0-8109 GCA_050042755.1 Rivularia sp. (in: cyanobacteria) | reverse complement strand
AGCAGTGGCACTCACTTGAGCGGTTCCCACCATGCGGATCGCACCCCTTTGCACCAAATACAGCAATCCAGGTCTAGCTGGAATTCGCTCATCTTTGCTAAAGGTGCGGCAGCGATAGTGTTCTTGTGCCCAATCAAGAATCCGTTGCCAAGTTAAGAATGGACGTGATGCCTCAGAAAAAGAGGATTGAGATTGCATAGGTAACAAAGAGCGTTCGGCTGAAGACAAAGACGACATAAAAAGGTGCAAGGAGTGTCTTTGTGAAAGGCATTCTTAGGCCTAAAACCTAAATGCCAACTATCCAAGAAAGAGAAAGGTGAGTTTCTACTATGATAGTTATACTTCTTACTGTACAATGTTTGTAGTAAAGTTTACCCAGAATTCATTAAATTTTATCCAATTTTAATTTTCTTTGAGCAAATATAAAGTTATGTCTAAAGACAGATGACATAAAATCAATGTTTCTAGGTTTACAGTGTTGTCATCAGGGATGTCTGTGCATCAAAAGCTACTAGTAAGTAAATACACAGCAATAGTACAGCTAATATACGGTCAATTGTTCAGAGTGGTGAGTATTTATGCTCGCACAAAAGAAAATACAATTATAGAAAAAAAAGATATTCCTCTATCAAAAGGCAAAAATGATATTAAAATTTCTTATATATCTGGTGTTGCCTTGCGGTTATCAAAATCTCATAATTCACAGCCTTTTTCGATAGCGAGCTCAATAGCTTCTCATTTATCAGCTGATTGGGGCGAATATTTGCAGATACAAGTTGTGTCCCCAGGATTGATTTGTATAGAAGTTAGCGATTTCGTTTTAGCGGTTTGGTTACAACGCTTTATTGATATTCCCAGGGGAAGGAGAGTTGACTTTGCCCCCTTGCCTTTAAAACCCGGTTCGGAGAAAGCAGTTATGTCTGGGTTGGACGATTTTGTATTTTCGATTCAATACGTTCACGCACGCTGCTGCTCTTTATTGCGACTGGCGCAACATGAAAAATTAATAGATCTCAATCAATTTTCATTACTATCCATACCGCTTGACAGTTACGGAAGACTTTATTTGAACCATAAAGCTGAACGGCGTTTGATTAGCTGTTTAGTAAAAATTGTAGATGAATTAGAGCCAGTCATCCCTCGTCCACTTAAATGGGAAGGAGCAGCACTTGACTTGGTTAAAGCTGTTGAAAATTTTTGGTCTGCTTGTCGTATTTGTGGCAATCTAAAAACCACCAAACCAGAACTTGTTATGTCAAGAATCGGATTGGTTATGACTACTCAGTCAGTATTAAAGTTTGTGCTAGAAGAAAAATTGGGTATACCCGCTTGTTTAGAATTATGAGCGACATTCAAGCAATTAATGAAAATAGATGAAGTTATGTAAAAACTATTGACGAATCAAATAGTTTCGGATATATTATGTCTTGTGTGAGGAGCGAACCAGTAAGGGCACCGAGACGAAACACGGCCAGTCGTCGGTGCCCTTTCTGATTGAATATTATTTATTCGCTCCTCAGGCTTTTTAGATTCCCAGACAGATAATACACTTGTACTGTCGAGTAATTATTTAGCGGACGAATTTAATAAATATTTTTCAATTGCTGCGGCTGCTCCATCTTGCTCTACGTTGGGAGCTACCCAGTTAGCTATAGCTTTAACTTGAGTTGGGGCGTTACCCATTGCCACGCCGATACCGGCGTATTCAAGCATTTCTACATCATTAAAGTTGTCGCCAACAGTCATCACATTGGTTCTTTGTAATCCTAGTAATTCTTCAGCTATGTAGCGTACCGCAGCACCTTTATTTACTAAGGGATTAGTTGCTTCAAAAAAAGTAGCGACGGATTTAGTTAGATACAGTTCTGCTGGAGTATATTGCAAACGCAAATTATCAAGCAGTCCATCGATAACTTCGGTATCTTCGCATAGAGCAAGAATTTTTGTTGGTTCATTACTTAAGCAATTACGCAAGTCTCCTACGGGAATTGGTGTAATACCAGAACGTTGTCCATAGATTTGCGTTTCTTGGGTTAATTCTCGGACATAAAGTTGGTCATTTATATAAAAGTGGACGGATAAAAGTTGACGTAGTGATGGTTGTTCAAAATAGTCCAACAGCTTTAATGTTATTTCTTTGGGAACAGATAAATGCTGGTGAACTTTTTGAGAAATTGGATCTTGAATCCAAGCTCCTTGATAAGCTATTAACGGTAGATTAGAGCCGACTTGAGCGTGGTAGTGTAAAGCGGAACAATACATTCTACCAGTCGCGATCGCAACTTGAATTCCTTTTGCTTGGGCTGCTTTAACTGCTTCTATAACTCGAGGGCTGATTTTATTAGAAACTCCTGCGATCGATTACCCTAAGCATAAAAGTCACCTTTCATACTCGGCTGCAAAACCGGACTTGAATCTTTCAATTCATCCGGCTCCTCAATAACCTGGTGATTGTCATTCACACATCAGTTCATTGAATGAACTTGGTCGTGGCAGTGTCTATGCAATAAAAGAAGATTTTCATGGTTATTATTATGATGATTTCCATCAATATGATGGATTTCCATTAAATCTTCGTTTTGGAAAAACAGTCCACATTTAGGACACTTACCTTTTTGTCTCTTAACTAGTTTTGCAACTTGTTTTTTGACATCTGGTAATTTGCCTATTCTATTAGCCCAGTAGACCCAATCGGCATCAAAGGGACTTTTATTCACTTTGATTTTGATGTGTCTTTTGATAGGAGTTTCTTGATGCTTAAAAAGTTTGTAGAACTTCCCATCAAATCTCGCTACGAATTCCCATCCCATACCTTCATCCACTGCCCAGTATTTGTTTACTATCCAGTGCATATTTTTCATGGGATGTCGATTTTTCGCCCAGGCTCTAAGCATTTGGTACACTTTATGATGTACCTTGGAAAACGTTCTCTTTAATCCGATTGAGTAATAGTTACACCAGCCTCTAATAATTGGATTTAACTGTTTTATTAGGGCTACTTGGGTTCCCCCTCTGTATTTATCTATTACTTCTCGGATATTTTTTAAGTGCGTTTTAATTGACTTTTTGCTTGCTGTAATTCGAGTCTTGTAACCAAGTATTTTCCCATTAGTGTTTTTGGCTGAGTAGTTTTTTCCTCTTGGTACTTGACGTATCTCAAAGCCAAGGAAATCAAAACCGACTTTACCATCCAGATTTTCTAACGTATGGCATATTCTGGTTTTGCTTGGTTTAAGTTCTAATCCCATGCCTTTAAGCCAGCTTTTTATGATTGATTGACATTCTTTTATAACTGATAAGTCCTCGTGGAAGACGACAAAATCGTCAGCATATCTAATTACAAAAGGTTTCCAGTTCTGGGAGATTATCACTTTATTAACAGATTTTGTTTGCTTAAAGTGTCTCCTGACTTCTTCTTCCAATCCATGTAAGGCGATGTTGGCTAAAAGTGGAGAAATAATTCCTCCTTGTGGGGTTCCTTCCCTCGTTGGGAACAAACATTTGCCGTCCATAACACCAGACTTTAACCACGATTTGATTTGTGTTCGTAGCTTCGGATAAGTGCCAATTTTATCTAGCAAGGCTTGGTGATTAATGCGGTCAAAACATTTTGCAATATCGGCATCAAGGGCATATTTCGCCTTTGTATTAATTGCTGAATGAATTGCTACAATTGCATCATGACATGAGCGCCCCGGTCTAAATCCGAAACTGTTAGGTTCAAATTTGGCTTCCCATTCTGGTTCCAACATTAATTTGACTAATGCCTGGGAGGCACGGTCAGATATAGTGGGAATACCTAATGGTCTCTTTTCCATTGTTCCAGGTTTAGAAATCCAAACCCTTCTTGTCGGCTTTGCCTTTTGATTAAGTTTGAGGTTAAGTGCAAGAACCAACCTTTCTTTTTGTGTAAGGGACTTTACCCCATCTACACCTGCGGTTTTTAGTCCTTGATTATCCTGCGTAACTTTCCTAACTGCTAGTAATTTTGCTGACCGGGATTTAGCTAAAAGTCTTTGTAATCTGTGAACTGTTTTAACGTCACCACGACTAGAGGCTTGATAAATTCGCTTTTGCAGCTTAAAAACGTTTCGCTGGATTTTATTCCAGGGAACTGTTTTCCATTCATACATCGGTTTTAATTCCGTGTTCATGACATTTTAGCTGTTACTTACAACTTTACCTTCCAGATTATTGTGTTTCTGTCTGCATATCCTTGGCATTACCCAAGGCTTTAGCTTCTGAAACAATCTCTCACTCATACTGCTTGCGGTTGACACCTACTCGGGGCATATATTGCCGTTTGAGAGCGAATATGAGCTTTACCTCGTTCCTGACTTTTCATTTGACGTTGGGGTTAGAACTCCTGCTCTCCACCGGGTTTATCGAGAGTACAACTAGGTCGAACGGACAAATCGCCTAGCTCTCATCCTTTCCCATTTTGGGCAAGCCTGCTAACCTACGTAGGCTTGTTGACATTGACGGTGGTTCGGACGCAAGATTCGTATTCCTGTTCGTGCCCAACTGTGCTAGACGGGATATGCCTGTTAGGTTCAGGTGTACCGCCGTTTATCCCCGCTTTACCCGTTTGATAATCAGTCGCTCAGGCAGGGGATATGCTGTCATCCTTGTACCTAGGAGGTGAGAATTTCACTCACATGAAAAATCAAGTTGTCAAAAAACCATAACCATTGTTTTGTTTCTTGCCGCTTGTCCCTGAGTACTATTACTCATTTAAAGCGAACGAGTCGCACTACCATCGATATCTAAAACTATTAGCTTAATGTCTTGAGCAGATGTATTCCCCATAGAATTAAGTTCTAATTAATGTGTTTAAGTCCCAGTTAGAGATTAACAGGCTAAGCACAAAAAGTGGCAATTGTTCAAGATTAAACTAAAAAAAACTGTAAATGTGAAAGCCACCAATGTTTTGGTTAAAACTTGGGTGGCTTTGGGGTAAATGCAATGATATATTTAATCTCGATGTGATTTTATTCACTATTTGTAGTAAACGTAGTAATTTGAAGGCACAATTTTACTTAGATTTACGACGGCGGATAAAGGCTAGGGCTGCGACAGAACCTAAACCAATTATGGTTCCGGGTTCGGGTACTTTTGCGGCTTTTGCATTTTTGAAATTACTTTTTCTGGCAATTACTTTGAAGTCAGGACCGCCATGACCCTTGTCTGCCGAGATTCTAACACCTCTTAAACTCTTAACATCTAACTCAGCTAAACTAACTCCCCAAGAACCAACTTTTTGATTACCGCCAATTTCCATTGTATTTATTTTGAAACCAGCATATTCTTGGTTGCTACCTTCTTTACTCTTCCTATTCAATCTCATCACATTTCCGATAAGATCTCCTTTCTCATTTATCGCTTGAATTGTTAAGTCACTATTCATACCTCTTTCCCAGAAAAATAAGCTATCTAATCCCCTCAGATCTCCTGTAATAAGACTATCAAATTTAAGATCTATACTAAAAGTACGACCTTCGCCATCAATAATTCTATTCAAGTTATTATCTCCCAAGAAACTGGCAATTTCACCTTTAGTTGGATCTTCGTTTGTTTTGAGACCGCCCACTAAATCACCTTTATCTGTACTTGCAGCGCCGGTATTTCCTCCATTGTACTCAGTATTACTAAAGCTATTTACACTTTCAACAAAGGAGAATTCATTTTGATTAATTGTCCTACCTTTTTGTTCAATAGAGTTTAAGATAACATCGCCTTTTGTACCATTATCTTGAGTAATGTTACTTGTAAAACCTGCTGCTTGAGCGGAGCTAGAAGCAAATAAAACTGTACCAACTGTTAAACCGATAGATGTAACCAATTTATTAAATTTCATTTTTTTCCCTTCTCTTTATGTCTTCTCTTTTTTGAGGCATTTTCTCTTGCCCTTCGTATTAATTTTTGTTCTATTAGTCTTTGATAATGCATCCGCAAAGACTCGGAAAATAATTTAAAGTTTAGCAATCCAAAAAATCTTAATCTTGAAGTTTTTTAAAGTTAAATAAGTCATATGTAAAATACAGTTTTAACAACCGATTTACCTAACTAATAACAGGAAAAATTATTTATAAATTTGATAAAGATACTCTTGATATTTATAAAGATACTTTGCTGATATCTTTTATCTCAACGAGAAACTGGGTTTTCCCGCGAATAACTCAAATAGAACACAGAATTTTGAGATACGTAAGTAAATCTGGTTTATCTACACTTATTGAAGAGACAAGATGATATTTGAGGTGTAATTTTGACCTGTTGCAAAGGTTTGAGTAAGTTTTCCTGAGGAGGTATGACGTTTGCTAATAAGTGGGTAGGCATAATTAGATGTAATATAAAACCTCACCCCCATCCCCTCTCCGATAACTTGGAGAGGGTTGCCGGAAGGGCGGGCGTTGTTACATATTTAATTTGAAAAACTTACTTATCATGTTTTACCGCCATAAAGATAAAATTTTACGTCTGGACTAAAACAAATGTTCCAAAAGGGATCTTCTGATTAAAATAGGTAAATGTCCCCAAGTACACGTTATAATCAGTTGACTTCCGAAATAAATTCTTCTCAAAATCCCACATTCGTCTTAGTTGACGGACATTCCCTGGCATTTCGTTCTTATTTTGCTTTCGCTAAATCTCGAGATGGGGGGCTTCGTACCAAAGCGGGTATACCCACCAGCGTATGTTTTGGTTTTATTAAGTCTTTGCTCGAAGTTATAGATAATCTTCAACCTGAAGCGATCGCAGTTGCTTTTGATTTGGGTTTACCAACTTTCCGCCATGAAGCCGATCGTAACTATAAAGCTAACCGTCAGGAAACACCTGAAGATTTTATTCCCGATTTAGAAAATCTCCACGAGTTACTTACGGGATTGAATTTGCCAATACTAACCGCTCCGGGTTTTGAGGCAGATGATGTTTTAGCGACTTTAGCGCAAAAAGCATCTAGCGCTGGATATCAAGTTAAAATCCTTACTGGTGATAAAGATTTATTTCAGGTAGTTGACAAAAACAAACAAATTAGTGTTCTTTATTTTGATAAGGAATCTCTACGACGTTCAAGTAAAGGACCAAAAGAATTTTTCTCAGAAGAGGTTAAACAAAAATTAGGGGTTTTACCATCTCAAGATGTTGATTTTAAAGCACTTTGCGGCGATTCATCGGATAATTACCCGGGCGTGAAAGGGATTGGGGAGAAGACAGCAGTAAAATTGCTTGATACTTATGGTTCCCTGGAAAAAGTTTATCAGTCTTTAGATGAAATCAAAGGCGCAGCTCGTAAGAAACTCGAAGCTGGCAAGGAAGACGCGGATAAATCGCAGTTTTTAGCGAAGATTAAGGAAGATGTACCGCTGGAAATTGATTTAGAAGATTGTAAATTAAAAGGTTTTGATAAAAAGGAACTCAAACCAATTTTAGAAAAGTTGGAATTTAGTTCTTTTCTAAAAAAAATTAATGAACTTCAACAAAAATTTGGCGGTAATGTTGAGGAAGTCACAGAAACGGAAGTTGTTGAAGATGATGCTTTAAAGTTTTGGGATGCTAAAGAAACAGATGAATTCCAAAAGCAAAATGCTTCTCCGATTCAACCGCGCATTATTGATACGGAAATAAAACTGAAGGAATTAGTTGAAATACTTCGACAGTTTACTAGTTCGGAAACACCCGTTGCTTGGGATACCGAAACTAGCGATTTAGAACCGCGAGATGCTGATTTAGTAGGAATTGGTTGTTGTTGGGGTATTGAAGCCTCGGAAGTTGCTTATATTCCTTTAGGACATAAAAATGGGGATAATCTCGATAAGGATACTGCATTAGAAGCGCTGCGTCCAATTTTAGAAAGTGCAGATTATCCCAAAGCTTTTCAAAATACTAAATTTGATCGCTTAGTTTTACGATGTCAGGGGATTAATTTAGCAGGAGTAATATTTGACTCCATGTTAGCAAGTTACATTCTCAATCCTGACAACAGTCATAATTTAAGCGAACTTTCTCAAAAGTACTTGAAATTGACAGCTAAAAGTTATGTTGAGTTAGTTCCTAAAGGTCAAACTATTGCGGATGTCAGTATTTCTGAGGTAGCAGAATACTGTG
>JBHJJJ010000072.1:0-10342 GCA_050042755.1 Rivularia sp. (in: cyanobacteria) | reverse complement strand
AATTGGAAACCTGTAGTGAGCGCTTGCTTGTTTACTTTTTTGCTCCCCCACCGATTGGGTTAATTCGGAATAATTGGAATCTGTGTTGGTAACCATGGCCTTGGTTCGTAAAGCGCCCCACCGATTGGGTTAATTCGGAATAATTGGAAACATATGAGTCCTGTCGGTACTCTTTTACGGTACACTTCTCCCCACCGATTGGGTTAATTCGGAATAATTGGAAACTTTCTGAAAATAATTGCTACTGTCACCCCATTAGCCACCCCACCAATTGGGTTAATTCGGAAGAATTATAAATCATAAAAAAAGTCCCCGATTTATTAAATAATTGGGGATTTTTCATTAATCAAATTTATTCGTATTTTGACGTTAATTGACTTACCAAAAAAAATGAAAGTTGGAATTAATAGCTGTACTTTTGATACAAATGCTTATACCATTTCTTTATAAAGATGCGCCTAATTTAGCCCGTGCAGACGGGCTTTGTTTCCATAGCCCCAGTCTTCCAGGCTGAGGGCGATTAGCGCAGCCTCATACAGAATTGGTATTACCAAAATCTTCTTACAGAAGTTATTCCTGTCGCAATTAAGACAGAAGAAGAATACAATCGCGTTCTCGAAGTAGTAGAAAAATTAACTTTTAAGAAGAATCGCACAACGGAAGACAAAGCTTTGCATAAGTTACTTGTAATCTTAGTAGAAGCTTATGAGACAGAAAATTATCCGATGGAGGAATCTGCACCCCATGAAATTCTTAAGCATATTATGGAAGCGAGTGGAACCAGTCAAATTGATTTAGTGGGAATTATTCGTTCAAGTGATATAGTCTCTGAGATTGTTAGTGGTAAGCGAGCAATTAATAAAGCACAAGCAAAAGCATTGAGTGAACGTTTTCAAGTGTCAGCCAGTTTATTTGTTTCGTAGGTTTGAATAGCAGCATATACAGAGATTTTAGCGGGTTTAAATTTTCATAGGTAAATGTAGAGACGTGTTAGCGCAGCGTGCCCGTTCATCGAAGATGTTCCCGAAGGGTAGGGCATAATATCGCGTCTCTATTGCTATATACACCACATTTTTCGTCATTCGCACGAACAGCAGCTTCAGTTCAAATAAACCGTGTAAAAATAAATACTGAAAGCGATTGGTTGAAGGACAAAGTTAAGAAGTTCTATAAATTACTTAAGTATTTTAGTTTACAATGTGATAATACATACTGAAATTTAAATAGTATTTTCGAGTTATTCCGTTTCCGATATAGATTCAGGTCGTTTATTTATGGAATAAAGTATGGCTGACGAAGCAATATATACAGCGGTAACTTTTGCTCCGGTGCAAGGGTTTATCGAGAAATCGCGGAAGTTGAGAGATTTGTACGGAGCTTCGGAAATTCTTTCTTATTTAAGTAAAAAAATTATTGATGCTGCAACCGAGTCTGGTGTGGAGGTTATTTCTCCAGGATTACCGAATATTGAACAGGGAACACCAAATCGGATTTTAATCAAAGGGAATTTTCCAGAGTCACAAGCTAGAGAAACACTTTTGTCAGGTTGGAAGGAGGTAATGGAACATTGCAGAAAATGGATTGATGATAATTTACGACATTTAGGTCCTTACTATTGGGAGAATAAGTGGAATCACTGGATTAATCACAGTTGGGAGATATTTTGGGCACAGGGGAATTGTCCAACTTCTGCGATGAAGGAATTAGAAAATAATAAACTCGGTCGCAATTGGGTGGGAATTAATTGGATTGGTGAAAGTTCGAGTATGACTGGTGCTGATGGAATTGCTTTTCCGGGTTTGGGTGGAATTGAACGCAATCCGATGAATATTAGTTATAAGCAGGAAAAGAATCAGATTGAAGAGTTTTATACTGCTCTTGCAACTATAACTGAAAGCACGACGACACCGGAAGTTGAAGGTAAATTTATCGATCCTAGTGAAAAACTGAGTATTCCGGAACTTACTAAGCGTTTGGTGACTTTACCCGATATTGCAAAACGCTTTGGAATGTCATCTTTGAGTGAGGGTTTAGGAATTCAGCGTAAACCAGAGCGAAGTACAGGTACACCAGCACAATGGACTGGTTGGTTTATGGGTGATGGGGATAAGGTTGGGAATCATCTACAAAATATTGCTATCCGTGAAGGTGATATTGGTTTAAAGCAATTTAGCGAAGCAATGCGAAATTGGGGGAATAATTTTACTGATAATTTCTCAAATAATGTAGAAGGGATAAGAGGAAAAGTTATTTATGCAGGTGGTGACGATTTTCTGGGTGTAATTTACAGTCGTAAACCACAAAACCCAATTCCTGCTTTTACTGCTTATGAATGGTTGATGACTTTGAATGACAGATGGGAACAACACGAACAATCGATTACCTTGAGTGTGGGATTTGTTTGGGTTGCTGGTAGTGTTCCCCAACGGGATGTATTACAACATTGTCGGGAAGCGGAAAAGTTAGCAAAATCTCTCGGAAGAAATCGGGTAACTATTCGAGTTTTGTTTAATAGCGGTCAATATGTGCAATGGACTTGCCCTTGGAATTATTTGCATATCTTAAAAAGGTATAGAGATAGAAATGGGAATACCTACGAGAAATGGGAATGTCATGGTCGGGATGAAAAATATAAACCAAATTGGAATCATATTTATAGCGATTTAGCTCAATTAAAAGCCCGTCACGCTATTGATTTAAATCCGGAAAAACAGAATATTGATGATACTCTAGCCCTAGCTTTATTTAATATTTATTTTGATGACCGAGATTATTTAATTCAGAATAGCTCGCATATTGTTGGTAATCGAGATTCTTATTTAGAAATAATCTGCTGGATTAATGATTTAATTAATGTGGGTTGGCAATTATGTACAGATATTTAATTATCATTAAACCTTTGGGTTTGATGTATGGTAGTGCGGGAGCTTTTTTATCACCAGAAAATTTAGTGGGACGCTCTGGGGCTAAGTTTCCTCCGGATGCAGCTACTTTATCAGGTTTATTTTTTGGTGTTAATAAAACCGAACCTTTTATAGAGCATGAAGAATTAAAGAAGCTTCATGTTGCTGGACCGTTTTGGGCAGAGTTGGATAATCCCGAATATTTTTATTTACCAATTCCTTGGACTAAAGTTATTAATCTGCAAGACGAACAAACTGATGAATGGGTAATGCAAGAAGGTAGATGGTATCGTTCCGATGAAACAAAAGATATCGAACCAGATTGTCGCTGGCAAACTGTTAATTCCTGGTGGGATTCAGCAGATGTAATTCATAGTAATAACAGTGCAGCAAAAGACCCTTGGAAATATGTCTCGATGCTGCATCCAAAGTTAAATAAACATCAGCGTTGTGTTGAAGAAAAAGACGGATTATTTCTCGAAAATTCTGTAGAAATGGGTTATCATTCTCGTGATGGAGAATTCCATGAGACTTGTTTAGTTTATTTATCAACTCACGAAATACCTGAAGGTTGGTATTGTTTTGGTGGTGAGAGTCATTTGGTTGAAGTTAATAGTATGAAGCTTCCAGATGATAGTCCGATATTAGAATTATTAAACCAAAAAATTGAACGTAGTTTTGCTTTAATTACACCGGGAGTATGGGGTTCAACTCGTTATTCCTATCGCTATCCGCAGCATCCAACATTTCCCAAACCCAGTCATATGTTAACTGATAGACCTTCTCCTTATCGTTACCGTGTGGGAGATAATAAAGGAGGTGGACGTTTGGGAAGAGGACGTTATGCTATTCCTGCTGGTACGGTTTACGTATTTGATGAACCTTTAAATAAATATTGGTGGGAAGATGAAGAAAAATCGGGATTTCCGAAAGAATGGTTTCCCAATGAAGGATTTAGTCTCAAACAATTAGGATGTGGTTTGTGTTTACCGCTTGCTATTGAGGGAATTGATTAATCAATTTTTGATTTTGTCATTAACTTCTATTCTGTAGAAGATTATCGTTTCGGATTGAGTAATATGGTGTTCGCTTGAATACTTATGATAAAGACGCTCTTGTAGGGTGCGTGACGGCTAAAATAACTTATCAACCATAACCAAATAATGTGAAAATGCCGTCACGCACCACAGGTAGATTTTTTATCATAACTGATTAACCGAACATAATATAAGCGAGTGAAAGAGGAAGTAATCAAATAAAATTATTAGGAACTATAAAGGAGAATTAATTTTATGTATCATAAAGCTTACGGAATTATTAAAACTTTGGCTCCGCTACATGTAGGAGCAACAGCGGGAGAAGAAAGAGGTAATTTAAATTTAATTTTTCGCGACCAATTTACTCAAACTGGGATTATTCCTGGTAGTTCAATTCGCGGTAGATTGCGTGCGGAAATGCGTCAAAATCATGACGGAAACGAAGAAAAAGTAAATAAATGGTACGGTAATGATGCATCAGATAGTACTCTTTCCGACCGAACAACCGAATCATTAATTAAGTTTGAATATGCTTCAATTGTTTGGTTACCAGTGTTTTGTCCCGGACAACCAATTGTTTGGGTAAGTTGTCCTCGTTTGCTCGAACGCTATCAAAGAATTGCCAAACTCGATAATGTCAAAATTCCTGAAAAATATACGCGATCGCAATCTTTAGTACCGCTGCCCAATAATAAGCTATTTTTCAATTTTGGCTTTTTAACTATCGAAGAAAATACCGATTTATCCCGCTGGTTCCCCGATAATAAAGAGTTACCAGCAGTGGTAGTTGGTAACGATGAAATTTCGATGATCCACGATATGGCATTATACCGTCAAAGCCGCGTAGCTTTAGAAAAAGACCAGAAACGTAACGCTGAGAAAGCTTTTTTTGCTGTAGAAGCGTTACCCGAAGAAACGATTTTAGCTTTTCCTGTAGGTATCAAAAAAGATAAAGATAAAAAACAATGGAAACCTCTTTCCGAAGATAAACCCAAAGATGATATTTATTTAGGAGGATTGGAATCCGTAGGTTTTGGTCACTGTGAAATGTCATTTTTTAATATTCACATAAATTATGACAGTAAATAAATGCTCGATTTTTACCAATTACCAATTACCAATTACCAATTACCAATTACCAATTACCAATTACCAATTACCAATTACCAATTACCAATTACCAATTACCAATTACCAATTACCAATTACAAATTATGGCTTGGGAAGATTTTAGTTTAGATAAAATTGCTCACGATTTAGTTTATAGTTACCGCAATGACGAGAAAGAAACTGTTAATCAAGTCCATAAAATGCGAACTACAGTTGCTTATGGATTGGAACGTTTTTGGGGAGAACATTTACGTTTAGAAGGAAGAAAATCCGATTATTGGCGAGAAACTTGGAATCAACTTGTATCAATCATGGCACAAGCTGATATTACCATCCCCAACAATCCCCAAGACCTGTGGGATTCTCAAAAATTTCCTTTAGCATATCGCAAGGTTGCCTTAGCAGTTTTGACGCAACTATGCGACTGTATGGTGTGGTGGACGCAAAGATACAAACCCGCTCGTAATGACGAAACCATATGTTTGTAGTTGCGCTTTAGCGCTCAACACAATGAGAAGAGCGCTAAAGCGCAACTACGAACCAGCCTTTATATAGAACTTGATATCAATGATGATTTAGGAGTAATAGAAAATGAGCGATAGTGATTTAGTTCCTTTGATGTACCGGGCACAAATCGAAGACAGGGGGAAAATTCAGTATGCTGGAGATAATAGGAGAAGAGACGAAGAAAAATCTGCTGATAAATGGCTCAATCAATGGTTAAAAGGATGTCCCCCGGTTCCTAAAACACTGGACGAAAATATTCCGAAATGGAAACAGAGACAACCACAAACCCTTGTAAAAATGCCGCAATTTGGTGCTAATGTTCATACTTGGGAATATACTCAAAATTGGCGTTTAGTTACAAATTCCGGACAAGATGAAGGTGTAATTCGTCCCGTAATTGGTGCTAAGGGTATACCTTTTTATCCTGGTACGAGTATGAAAGGTGCATTTTTGCGTGCTTGTCAGCAAATTGCTGCCGATAAGGTAGTTGACTATTGTGGTGGAGAAGTTGAAGAAATAGTTGCAGGGAAGAAGCAGAAAAGAATCAAACCAGGAGTTTTACGCTTTCATGGTGGGTATCCCGTTGATATGTCTTGGGGAAATACAAAACGCTTACTTGATATCGTTCACAATCAAGAAGAGCGTCAAGTAATGGATAATGTTAGTACTCGTGCTAACGTACAAATATCGCTTTATAAAACCAAATTCAAATTTGGTATTTCTCGTACCAAAACTAACAGTGATATTAAAGTTGATTGGGAACAAGTTCGGGAAATTTGGGAACGAGCATTATCAGAAGGAATTGGTTCCAGAACTAGTGCTGGTTATGGTCGATTTGTAGAAATTGAAGATAACAACAAAGTAGTTTTATCAGTTAATCTGAACGGAAAGGGATTAACTCCCAAATTATTAAATGGAATCCCGGAATTGCGTCCGAATATGTTTAAAGCAGCATTACGCGGACATACTTTACGTTTATTAGCAGGGGTAACAGATGAAGCAACAACACAAAGATTAACCAAAGAACTATGGGGTGGATTTCTGCGAGGTAATCAAGGTAATGGTTCGGTTGTTGGTAAATTTGGAATTGATTTTGATGCAGAAGATTTAGAAATAAAAGATTATGGATATTCTTCTATCTACAATTTAAAATCGGGGAAGTTAAATATTCTATCAGTAAAATCAGTATCTGAGCAAGAAAGTGAATTTGTAGAAGTTCTGATTAAATTTTCGTTATTATTAGGAGGTTTTGGTAAGTCATGGCGCAGAGTTCATCATGGTTTGTTTTATAATTCCTACTTTGATAATAACGATAAACCCATGATTGGGTGTCATTGGTTTTTTTCTAAATTATCAAAATCACGAAAATATTGTATTACAGCACCAAATGGAGAATTAACAAATATCATTAATTTCTTATCAAGCATTCCGGATACTGTTAGAAGTTGTTTTGATTTACCATCCACGAATACTTTTGTAAATAATTGGCGCGAAGTTTGGCATCCTCAAAGAGTACAAGTTTGGGGAAGAATCGCTGAAAATAAAAAGGATAGTCAAGCTGTTGGATGGTTTCATGACAAAGATATTGGCAGACTAAACATTAAAAGAACGAAATTAACTGGAAAAATAGGAAATAGAAATAATCCCAGTCAAGTAAGTCGAATTTGGCATCGGATGTATCCTCTATATATTACTAAAAACGGTAAAATGATGCATAAAAAAAACAAAGTTGGAGAATTCAAGTATGTTGAATTATTAACTATATTTACCCCCGATAGATTACTACTAGCAAGAGAATTTTTGAGTTTTTTAGATAGCAATAGTAATGATTTTATCCGGCTTTGGGGAGGTAATTAATTAATATTTTTCTTGCTGAGTAATAATTGTAGGGGAGGTAAAATGGGGTGTAGATTTTCTTCCCCCATTATTGCCGTTGAGTGACGGTTAAAGTAATTTATTGAGCATAACCAAATAATTTGAATTTACCGTCACGCACCAATTGAATATTGTGTCAATCACGTAAGCCTTAAATTTATCAATTAAAATCTAGCAATTATGAATATTTGGATTATAACTACAGGAAACAGCGACGTTCAACTCAAGAATAAAACTAACTGGAATAATTTATATCGTTCGGGAAGAAACCAATTACTTAATTATTGCAACTTTCAACCTGCTAAACAAGAGGAAGAATCAAGGTTTACAGTTCCAGCAAGAGTTATGGGGGAAATTTATGGTAATCAATTAAACGATGAAAATTACCAAGACTTGTGCTTTCCTCTTTTAGATGCTTTTTCTCAGCAGCTAACAGGGAAAAACCAACCAGATAAAATAATAGTAATTCTTACCAATCAAGAAGATGCTTATCCAAATCCCGAAAAAAAATGTCCCTATTGGAAAGATACTTGTACTCTTCAGCCCATATTTGAGAAGTATTTTGAGAATAATTTTCCTAGACTTCAGAAAAATGATATTAAATATTTAGAACTGACTCCTAAATCGAATGATGAAGGTTTAGATAATTGGGATAAAGCTTTAAACTTAGTTCAGCAAAAACTATCAGATTTAAAATCTAACCTGCTTGATAACCCTCTTGATAATATATACGTTAGCCATCAAGCAGGAACACCAGCTATTTCATCTGCAATTCAATTTGTCAGTTTGGCACGGTTTGGAAAAAGAGTTAAATTTCTGGTATCTAACGAATATGAACCAGATAAAACTAAATTGATTGAAAGCTCTAGTTATTTACGCGGTATTCAACTACAAGAAGCAAAAACTTTACTAACACGTTTTGATTATTCAGGGGTAGAAAGTCTATTAAAACCCTATTGGTTAGATAAGCCAAATCCAGAAGAAGAAAAACTGAGACAATTACTAAAAATAGCTATTCAATGGAATTTTGCAAATTTTGATCAATTTTCTCAAGAATTAGTTTCTCAAGGATTAGGAGAAGAAGCCAAAGAACGTTTAAAAACTTGGTGGTGGACTGGTTATGAAGCAGCTTATTTAGCTGTTGTACGTTTAGAACAAGGGAACACCGTCGAAGCATTATTTCATAGCTTCCGAGCAGCAGAAGGATTAATTTGTAAATGGGCTGAACATGAATATAAAAATCATATTGTACCTAAATCAAATCAAGATGATTCCCCGCAAATTAAAGATAGTGTCTTAAACGAGCTTCCAAATTATATAAATCGGCTTTATCAAAATTTGCAACATGATTTGACAAAGAATAGGAAAATTGGTCTTTATAGCGAAGCACTTTATCAATTACTTCAAACAGCAAAGCCAGAATGTCAAAATCCCAATCATCTTATGAGTATAATTTGGGGTAAAGCTAGAAAATCTCGAAATCCTTTATTTCACAGATTGCTCGGTTTACAGGAACAAGACGTTTTTAACGCTTGGGATACTAAAAACAAAGATACCTGGAAAAAAAAGATTTTGGATTGTTTAAATTTTGTTACCAATCAGAGCTTTACCTCCTTACCAAAAGCTAGTCTTATGTATCAGGTAAATCAAGATTTAGAAAAAGCGTTGATTGATTATGAACTAAAGGCGATCGCTAACGATATCACCTAACTACCCAAATTGCGCGGGTATGGGGGTGTATTTATCGAACTCTTGTTATATAACCCTGAAAGTCTTGTCAGTTATAGCTTTGAAGCGCTTTAGTTTCAAAAGAGGTTCGCGAAAATCCCAAAACCCCTGCTATAAATGAGTTTGCGCGATTTTTTTAGTAGTAGCATATTGACACCCAATGCCTGAAACGGCTATTTTGAATTCATCCGTGAAACTGGCTCTTGAAAGTCTTGTATTTCAAGCCTTCTAGAACCCAGCAGCTTCCACTAACATTGTGGGAGCGCATTAATGGAAACTAAAGAAACCGCAGCAATTAAACCTAGTGCTGTAGCTTCCACTAACATTGTGGGAGCGCATTAATGGAAACATTCTCCCCATAGTATATCTTAATGCAAATAAAGGGCTTCCACTAACATTGTGGGAGCGCATTAATGGAACCTCTTTTCTATCTGCAATTAACACTTCAGCGCTGGGCTTCCACTAACATTGTGGGAGCGCATTAATGGAAACTAGGATTATGGGATTTTTTACAGCTGTAGGAGAGGCTGCCCCTAACATTGTGGGGGCGCATTAAGGGAACCCTCATCCTTCTTCTGGGATTCACTACGCCTGTTGCTTCCACTAACATTGTGGGAGCGCATTAATGGAAACCTCTTGCTACTTGTAAAATCATACATAAGTCTCAGGCTTCCACTAACATTGTGGGAGCGCATTAATGGAAACAATTAAGTCATCGGAAAAAGCTAGCGTACCATTCGGCTTCCACTAACATTGTGGGAGCGCATTAATGGAAACATTTAATAGACGGACAACACAGATTATTAGCATTGCTTCCACTAACATTGTGGGAGCGCATTAATGGAAACCGCTATAATTTGAAGAATTAAGTAATAACTTAGGCTTCCACTAACATTGTGGGAGCGCATTAATGGAAACAATAACAAGCATCCATCTTATAATTAAAAAAAATTAAGCTTCCACTAACATTGTGGGGGCGCATTAATGAAAACTAGAATTATTAGTTCTTTTACTTTTTGTTGGTGCGCTTCCTATAATATTGTGGGCGCACATTAAGGGAAACTGACAATTTGATATACAGTACTATCTTATGAAACGCTCCAACTAACATAGGGGTCGCGCATAATCTTAAACAACCAAGATTAAACCTAAACCTACTCGACGTTGAACTTCCACTTAATT
>JBHJJJ010000071.1:0-12743 GCA_050042755.1 Rivularia sp. (in: cyanobacteria) | reverse complement strand
TTCTTCGGCTTCCTTAGTGGCTTAGAATCTATAGGCCCTAGTATTCTATTAAGGGCACGTAAATGTTCGGCAGTTCCCATACAAATCATTACATCCCCTGACATTAAAATAGTATCTGCTGTGGGACCGCCAATAAGTTCTCCACTCGCGCGACGAATAGCAAGAACTAATGCTCCAGTTTGCCCCCGCAATCTTGCTTCTCCTAAACTTTGGTTGACAAAAGGACAAGACTTATAGTCAATTAAAACTTCTTCCATGTATAACTCGCGGTCTGTTCCTGATATAATACCGTCCACGAAGTCCATTACCTGGGGCCTCAAAGCAGCAGCAGCCATTCTTCTACCGCCAGTAATATAAGGTGAAATTACTGCGTCTGCACCGCCTCGCTGAAGTTTTTGTAAAGCCTCTTCCGTGCTGGCGCGGGCGATCGCACGAATTCCCGGATTCAGTGTTTTTGCGGACAGAACTATATATAAATTTTCTGCATCTGATGGTAACGCAGCAACAATACAAACAGCTCGGTCTATTCTTACGAGCATCAGCGTTTCATCTAAAGTTGCATCACCTTGATATATAGTGTATCCTTCTTCCTGAGCTTTTCTTACAGTTTCAAGTTCCGAATCAATAATTACAAAAGATACACCTTCAGCCTCAAATTCTCGGGCAATTTGACGACCTGTACGACTAAAACCGCAAATAATATAATGTTTAGATAATGATTCCATTGTCCGCCGCTGTTGTCTGAGTCGAATTCCTTCTTGAAAATATCCCTGGATTACAGCTTCTGTAAATCGATTGACAATATAACCAATAGTAATTATGCCCATCAAAATTAGGGCAATGGTAAATAATCTTCCTCGACTCCCTAAAGGTTGAGTTTCTCCATAGCCAACAGTTGACAAAGTAATGAACGTCATATATGTGGCATCTTCCCACGTCCATTTTTCGACAAATCTATACCATAAAGTACCACTCAGTAACACACCGCATAGGGAAAGTGTTCCAACCATTAATTCTTTTTGGATGCGACGATATTTTTGTTCTAGTAAGGAGTACAAAGGTTTTTTCATCGCTTTCCAATTTTACAGACTGTTGGCGATTATAAATAAAATTACAACTTATATTCCCGACACTTTTGCGGTAAATTACTAAATTTTGGAATCATTCCATAAGCTCGGCTACTTGTATATAAATAACTGTAGGGTGTGTGATGCTTCGAGGGAAACTGTACAGTCAAAAATCTTGCTTGTAACATCACGCACCAAAGTCGGTGGGATGACAATATCATTACTCTTGCTAAAGTACTAAAACAATTGTTGAATAATTTCCCAAAAATAGTAAATCACACTACAATGTAATTCTTGCATTTGTTTGTTTTTGCTCTCTTGGTAAAAGGACAATGGTATCGTTCCGCCTGCTTCCGTTCACATGCCTTGAAAAATGCAACGCCGTTTAAATAAACTAACTTTCAGGAGTTAAGCCGTGAGCATTGAGACTCTTGTTCCACAACCCAATCAGTCATCTACCCCTTTTAATAAAGAAAGCTTTGATGAAGTTGTAATGTCCACTTACGGACGCTTTCCTATAGCTTTAGAAAAAGGTGCTGGTTGTGTCTTGTGGGATACTGATGGAAAGGAATATCTCGACTTTGTTGCAGGAATTGCTACCTGTACTTTGGGACACGCCCATCCCGCATTGATAGAAGCGGTGACGCAACAAATTCAGAAAATACATCATGTTTCAAATTTATACTATATTCCCGAACAGGGAGAACTAGCCCATTGGATAGTTAATAATTCCTGTGCCGATAGAGCATTCTTCTGTAATTCCGGTGCCGAAGCAAACGAAGCCGCGATTAAATTAGCCCGAAAATATGCCCATACGGTTTTAAATATCGAGAAACCAATTGTTTTAACAGCAAACGCCAGTTTCCACGGACGTACTTTAGCCACGATTACCGCCACCGGACAACCGAAGTATCAAAAAAACTTTAATCCCTTGATGCCGGGATTTGATTACGTACCCTATAACGATATTGATGCCGTAGAAGCAGCAATTAGCGAGTTAGATGAAGGTGACTATGCCGTAGCTGCTATCTTGTTAGAACCCTTACAAGGAGAAGGTGGCGTTCGTCCTGGAGATGTAAAATATTTTCAAAAGCTGCGTTCGATCTGCGATAAAACTGGTATATTACTAATTTTTGACGAAGTCCAAGTCGGAATGGGGCGTACTGGTAAATTGTGGGGTTACCAACACCTCGGAGTCGAACCAGATATTTTCACCAGTGCCAAAGGTTTAGGTGGCGGGATTCCCATAGGTGCAATGATGGCGAAGAAATCCTGCGATGTATTTCAACCAGGAGAACATGCCAGCACTTTTGGCGGTAATCCATTCGCTTGTGCCCTAGCCCTCGCCGTCTGCCATACTTTGGAGAAAGAGAACATTTTACAAAACGTGCACGATCGAGGTGAACAACTGCGCTCCGGTTTACAAGCGATTGCCGCGAAGTATAACCATTGTATAGCCGAAGTACGGGGTTGGGGTTTGATCGACGGAATGGAACTGCAAGCAGATATTGAATTAAGTGCTATTGATGTAGTCAAAGCTGCGATCGATGAGGGCTTAATGCTAGTGCCCGCAGGTGCAAAAGTTGTTCGTTTTGTTCCACCGTTAATTGTTACAGAGGCACAAGTCAATACAGCTTTGCAGATTGTTGATAAAGTGATGTCAACATTTAACAATTAAAAATACTTCTGTATCTTAAAGTTCAACTTTAAGATGCAGAAATTTAAGATACAAATCTCTTGGATTGCTAAGCCTCAAATATAAAAGATAATTTAAGTATTATTACGAATATCTATCCTTAATAGTTTTCGACCTAGAACGGTATTTTTCAGTCCTAATACTGATGCCAAATGGTTTATATAGAAGCAACACAGCCGTCTTATTTATGCTATGGTATATCAAGAAGATTGAGTTCGGTTGGTCAGTTTGTTTGATTATGTGTTACAGACTTCTCCGGATGTAAATCTCCTCACTCTGTTAATTCTGGAGACGTTGTATGTCGATTTACGTGGGCAATCTCTCTTATGAGGTTGTGGAAAATGACCTGAAGCAGGTTTTTGTGGAGTATGGAAATGTGAAAAGCATTTATTTACCATTTGACAGAGAAACAAAACGTATCAGAGGATTTGCATTTGTTGAAATGGGAACGGATGCGGAAGAAGCTGCAGCAATAGAATCTCTTGATGGCGCTGAATGGATGGGGCGCAGTCTAAGAGTTAATAAAGCCAAGCCAAAACCAGAAAAAGGAGCTTCTGGTGGTGGTCGATGGTAGGGAAATATTACCTAAGGATATAATAGAGACTACTAAACCCAATTATAAAATTATTTAACTTTTGAGTATGAAGGGCATACAATAAATTTGCCCTTTTTTGCTCGCAATTAATGCTACTGTTGACATTCAAGCATTAATTGCGATATGAAATAACGTTACTTTAGATTAGGAGAAAGAATGACCCAAATAGTTGTAGGCGAAAATGAAGGAATTGAATCAGCATTGCGTAGATTTAAGCGTGAAGTTTCTAAAGCTGGGATAATGCCGGATATAAAGAAGCATCGCCACTTTGAAACACCTCTACAAAAACACAAGCGTAAAGCAATTGCTAGATCTAAGCAGCGTAAGAGACGCTTTAAATACTAAAGACAACCTTGTGATTAAAATTTCTTGTCTAAGATATTCTTGATTTCCTCAGGAAAATAAGTAGGCAAAAACATTTTGGCAGGTCAAAGGCTCCCATGAGAATTTTTTTATCCTAAAAAAATTTTCATGGGTACCCGTCAATTATCAGTTTCAATTATCAATTGCCAATAATATTATTGATAATTGTCTTTCCTTCTTTGAGCGGGTGTAATTAGTTAATATTGATTTTACCCGTAAAAAGTTCCATTTGCACGGGAAATACAGCAAAACGGAATAAAAGCTTTATTCAGCAAAAAAATGTTCTCGCACTACAGAGAAGGAACCTTATTTTGGAATATAGGTTAGACAAGGTGAATTGAGGCGAGGTTTTCAGAAGTAAGTCGGCACAAATAAACCCGTGCTACATTACAGAATGTAAATTGGCTTCTCAAAGAGAAGCCAATTTACATTATTACTACTCCCTACTCACTACTCCCTACTCACTACTCCCTCATCCCAATTATAATTTTCAACGCCGACCTACTTATCACAAATCAAAATCGGGTGATAATCACAAAGAAATCCCCTTAAGCTTCTTAAACATAGTTGTAGCGTATGAGTCAGTCATGCCGGAAATAAAATCGGTGACTTGCAAAATTTTATGATAGCAATCTTGACTTTCATTAAAAAGATATTGCTTCGGTATCATTTGTTTGAAGAATTGAACTTTATCACCTTTAGATAAAACTGCATCAGCAAATTCGGCGAATAAATGACCTAATACTTCATATCCGGCGATACGAGTACTAACAACGTCTGGATGTTTAATTACTTTCTTTTCGGTTTCGGAGCGTATATCATCAAGTATGGAAGCATATTTACTTAGGGATAGCAATTCGCGATCGAATTCACCGGTGAGAATTTCTGGTTCTTTTGATAAAAAAATATTTGCGGCATCTTTTACAAGCGAGGCGATGGCACGAGCGCGTAAATATTTGATTTGTTCTTCGGAAGTGTTCCCTCGTGTTTTGATATCAAATTCCGAGCGTTGAGCGATGGCGTTGAGTAACTGTCTTGCATTTGCTTCATCTATGTATCCCATACGAAATCCATCTTCAATATCTACAATTAAATAGCAGATATCGTCCGCAGCTTCCATCAAAAAAGCTAATGGATGTCGTGCCCACCATGCAACCTCATCGTGGCGGCGAATCAATCCTACAGTTTGTGCAACTTCTGCAAATAACTCTTTTTCCGATTGAAAGAAATTGTACTTAGAAATGCTTTTTCCTTGATAACCGTTGAGAATATTTTCCGGAATATAGGATTCTTTAGGGTACTTTGCGAAGGCTGCTAAAGTTGGGCAGGTAAGTTGCATTCCTCCTTTTCTAGGCTGCAGTTCTAGATTGCTTACAATCCGAAAGCCTTGAGCATTACCTTCAAATAAATTAAAGTCAGTTTCCTGAATATCGGTGAGACAATTTTGTATATTTACATACCATTTTTGAAAACCGCTTTGAATCGCATCCTCCCCAGCATGACCAAAAGGAGGATTACCGATATCATGAGCGAGACTTGCCGCAGAAACAATATCCACAAAATCTGAAGGATTATAATTTTTAAGATTGTGCCTTTTAATAATTTCGTTCCCGACAATTGTACCCAAAGAACGACCAACACAGGAAACTTCAATACTATGAATTAAACGAGTACGTAAATAATCGTTTTCTGGTAGAGAATAAACTTGAGTTTTATCTTTTAAACGGCGGAAAGGAGAAGAAAACACTAAGCGATCGTAGTCTCTTTGAAAACAAGTGCGTAAAGACTCAGAATCAATAGGACTATTTTGACTCAGTCTTTGTCTCCTTAAAAGTTGCTGCCATTCCATCATAAAATAGAGTCTGCGAGCATTGCTATATATTGTTATAGCTAATTTTATTAGTAAAAAGTAACACCTAGAATACAAGTTAATTATTAATACAAATTCAAAGGTTAAGAGATAAGGGTTAAAGAGTTAACTCTTAACTCTTTAATTTCCCCTTTCTTTTCTTTCTATCCCTGCTTACGGTGCTTTTACCTGATTTAAATAAGAACGTAAAATATCTCCTTCCAAAACTTCATGCTCTAGAAGATGTTGGGCCATTTCTTCGAGTAAGTTACGATTCGTCTTGAGAATTAACCGCGCCTGATGATAAGCGTTTTCAATAATGTCTTTAACTTCTCTATCGATCGCCGCTGCTACTATAGAGCTTACAGGACGACGGGAATTATACGAACCATCTAAGAACTCCGCTTGCGGTTTTTCCATTGCAACCGGCCCCAGATTTTGACTCATACCGTAAAGCGTAACAGCTCGTTGTGCTAAATCGGTTGCTTTTTGAATGTCATCGCTTGCGCCGGTAGAAATTTTACCAAAAACAACTTCTTCAGCACTACGCCCAGCTAAGAGGGTGGTAATTCTGGCGTAAATTTCATCTTCTAACATTAAAAAGCGGTCTTCTTCTGGTAGTTGCAATGTGTATCCTAAAGCACCTACACCTCTGGGAACAATAGAAATTTTCTCTACTGAACCAGATACTAATGCACCAACGATAGCATGACCGCACTCATGGTAAGCAACGATTGTCCTTTCAGTTTCGTTGAGTATGCGGCTTTTTTTCTCTAAACCTGCAATTAACCTTTCCAATGCTTCATTAAAATCTGCCATCGTTACTGCTTCACGATGCGCTCTTGCAGCTAACAGCGCCGCTTCATTGATTAAATTGGCTAAATCCGCACCAGCAAAACCGGGAGTACGAGTAGCAATTATACTTAAGTCTAAGTTATCTTCTAACTGAACTGTTTGCGTATGTACCCTCATTATTGCTAAACGTCCCATTTTGTCTGGACGATCTACAACTACTTGTCTATCAAAACGTCCAGGACGAAGCAAGGCTTGGTCTAATATTTCAGGTCGGTTTGTAGCAGCGATAATAATTATACCCGTATTCGCTTCAAACCCATCCATCTGGGTTAACATTTGGTTAAGGGTTTGTTCCCGTTCGTCGTTACTTCCTGCAAAGGCTCCACTTCCACCTCTTGACTTACCCAAAGCATCTAATTCATCGATAAATAAAATACAGGGAGACAACTGCTTGGCTTGTTCAAACAAATCTCGGACTCTAGCAGCACCTACCCCTACAAACATTTCGATAAATTCAGAACCGGAAATACTAATAAAAGGAACTCCAGCTTCTCCTGCAACTGCTTTGGCTAAAAGAGTTTTACCGGTTCCGGGTGGCCCTATAAGTAAAACCCCTTTAGGAATTTTCGCTCCCAAGTCAGTATATCGATCGGGATTTTTGAGAAAATCTACAACTTCTTCTAACTCTGCTTTTGCTTCATCAATTCCAGCAACATCAGCAAAGGTAACTCCAACCCCGTTATCCTCTGCTAGGTAAACCCGAGCTTTACTTTTACCTGCGTTAAGAGGATTAGAAGCACCTCCTATACCTTGAGCGCGGTTAGCTATCCAACCTAACATCAACAATAAGAACAACGGTGGAATCAACCAACCTAAAGCTGAAAATATCCAGTTTCCTCCACCATTTGGCCGGACTCTAAATTCTACATTGTTATCTTCTAACAATTTTGGTAAAGTTTGGTCATCTGGCAAAGGAATAGTAACGTAAACTTTTTCTGGACGCGAAGATTTTTCAGAGTTAGATTTTTCAACTTTATCTAAATCTTCTTTTAGGAAGTATTCTACTCTATTTTCACTGACTACAACTTCACCGACTTTACCTTCTCTTACCCGATCGCGAAATTGACTGTAAGGAACCTCCGTTTTACTCGGAGAATTAAATATAGGGAAAAAAGATAAAAGTAAAAATAACAATACTACAGAGAACAAACAACCACCAAAATTTTCTTGTTTTGGTGGATTTGGGTATCCATCTTTTTCAATTTGCATTTCTGGGTTTTCAGTTAAGTAAATAAGGTTGTACAGCGAACCCTGTATTTACCCTGATAAATGAAAGTGCTCTATACTAGTGTAAATCGAAACTTAATGTTTAAGTGTTATCCTTGTGACTGTTACCATCTATTAGACTGTTTTTAGCTAAAAAATTACCGAAGAGTAACAATATCAATAGAAGTAAATATTTTTATAGTTATAGGAAATAAGTATATTTAAGATAGTTTTCCTCAAATGTAATCTTGCAATCTAGTATAACTAAAAATATTTTTCAAGAGATTGTATTTAATATTACTATATGTAATTAGTTTTATTATTGCCCTAAAGGAACAATTATTGACTAGTTAAAGCCATACTAGATGTGACAATTTTATCGGATTCTTGATAAAAACGATAATATTACTTACGATCGTGAGATTTATATCTTAGGACTGATGTCAAACTTGTTCTTTAGGTTGAAGCCCCCAACAAGTGTAATGAAATATTATAAAAAAAATCTTAACTATTAATCTAAATAAAATTAGTCGAGAGATAAGAAGGAGAAAACTAATTATTTTAAGTCAAATTAAACACACAATTGCTATAACTTCCAATAAAGGTGATACCGAACAGCTAACCCTAAACTTGTAGAATGAGAAGTTTCCCACGAACCAAGTTTATCAGGTTGTCTTCTATGAACACCAATCTTTTTGTCATATTTTAGAGGATTTAGAAATTCCCCGAAATAGAGTTAAATTTTATGCAAATTATCTTCAACGGGGAGATTATATTTTAGTCATTAAAAGTACAGAATTGCAACTAGGTTGGGTTAAATCTGTTTTGAAGTATTCAGGTATAAAAAATTGGGAAATATTTGATACTCCCGAAGCTCATCATTTAATTCCTGCAAGTTTTGATAAAATTTCACTTTTTCAGAACGCAGCTTATAGTATTATCTAAAGCTACACTTAATTAATTCTTTTAAAGGGGTTTTGTTAAAAAACCACTCCTTTATAGTTTTAATGATATTTTTTTACCGCACGGGGTACCACTGCTTTATTTAGTGTAATAGTGTCTCAACTTAAAGTAGTTAGCAACTTAAGAAGGGAGAAACATTCATATGAACTTTCGACAACTCAAGCTTGCCGTTTCCATTGCCAGCCTTAGTGCTGCTATCTTTGCTGTTGACGGTGTAAAAGTCCAAGCACAAACCCTAGCTCCTGAAGCATCATCCGAGAAAGTATCCAACAAAGTCGCACAAATTATGCCAGGTAGAGGGACTCGTTCCGGTCCAAGCTATATTGGAGTAGGTGGATTTATCGGATTTGATGATGATAGTGCATTAGGCGATGGTGCTTTTTCAGTCCTCAGTAAAATCGGATTTAGTAGAAACTTTTCTATACGTCCATCAGTTTTATTTGACGATGACGCTGTATTTTTAATTCCCTTAACAATTGACTTCCCCGTCAATAGTATTGCAGATACAGGAGTCCAAAGAATTAGCGTCGCACCTTACTTTGGTGCAGGAATTTCAATTAATACTGATGATGATGCTGATGATGTTGGCTTCTTAGTTACTGGAGGAGTTGACGTTCCCGTATCTCGTAAAATTACGGCAACTGGAGGTGTTAATATTGGCTTTTCTGATGATAACGCCGATGTTGGATTACTTCTCGGTGTAGGCTACAACTTCTAATATTTGTGAATAGGGAATAAGGATTAGATCAAAAGTTAAAAGTAGTAAAAATTTCTTGATTTTTTATTCCCTATTCCCTATTCCCTATTCCCTATTCCCTATTCCCTATTCCCTATTCCCTATTCCCTACTCACTACTCACTACTCACTATCTTTCAACTTCACACTTCAGCAAAATTGAAATCAGGTGCAGCCATAACGTAAATAATTGTCGGCAGGTTTGAAGTGCGTGCGTGCATTTTTTCGTAATATTCCGTGAAGTTTCTGTCTGTGGGAGTTGCCATTCCTAAAAATACAATATCTGCATTTTGTGAAGATTTGTGTAAAACTGTTTCAAAGGAACGATTAGCTCCTACGATCACTTCAGGTATGGCTGATATCCGAAACTTATTTAAGATGGCGTTCATATTGGCTTTTGCATCTTTCGCGCCTACTTCGGTGGGAACAACTAATTTGAGATGTATTTGAGCATTACGCCATTCAATGGTGGAACGTAACATATGAGCCAACAACAGCATTAACCCGCCATTGTCTTGCATTCCTCCCCACCATACATCTATATGGCGAAACCGTCTGAATCCTAATTGGGAATTTTCCCGCAAAACCATAATACTGCGATTGGCTTGATGCAATTGTGCAATCATATTGCAGTAATTGTCTCTACTGGTTACATCCTCGCTGTCTCCCAATAATATGGTGTTGGGTACTAAAGAACCTAATCCATAGGCTTCCACAAGTTGCAGCATTCCTTCAAAGGGATTGGGTGCTGTCACAACACGAACTAATGCTTGCACCTGCTGCTTCTTGAGTTGCTCGCGAATTGTATTTTCAAGCTGGCTTTGTCGTGCTAAGTCTCGCACACCGCTTGGTAATACGCTCGATACGGTAATAAAACCTCGTTTGTGGGTTAGGGCATAAGCTAATTGAATTAAAGACCAACGTTTGTAGGGAGAACCAGAAAATACTAAAATATTAGGCCGCCAATTTTTAGGATTTTCAACACTGCTAATTTGAAAAACTCCCGTGCGGAGTAATGCCATCCAAATTCCTTGACGTACATCTCCCCAAGTAGTGTTTAGTTCCCGTTGTTGCAGCCAGAAAAATATTCCCAACACGATGCCAGCCGCCACTACTGTCGCAACTGCATTGATGAGAAACATTACTCCTAAACAACCAATTCCCCCCAGTAATGATAAAGCCCAATGCACTTTAAAACTAGGTCTAAATGAAGGACTTTTTAGTAATCCTTCGATACTTGCTGAAATGTTTAATACTAAGTAAGTTGTGAGAAAAAACATTGTCAGCACTGGTGCAATTAAGTTTAAATCGCCAATACATACCGCAGCGATCGCAACACCCAGAGTTACCCAGGTGCCAACACGTGGCTCATCATTTTCGCCGCTGCCTCTACCTAAAATGGACATCCAACGCGGCAAAATTCCTTCTCTTGCCAAAGCTTGTTAAACCCGAGGTGCAGCCAGAATACTACCCAATGCGCTTGATAAAGTTGCCCCCCACACTCCGAATAAAATCGCTGGTCCCCAAAAAGACATCGTTTTCATTGCCAAGGGTACGCTAACTAAGGTTGCACTATCAGCTCGCATAGCAATGATTAGCGGCAAAATCATGTAGACAAGGTATCCCGTACCGACTGCGGCTAAGGTGCCTCTAGGAATTGAACGACTGGAGCTACGTAAATCCCCTGACATACTAACCCCTGACATTATACCGGTAACTGCTGGGAAAAATACCGCAAATACTCCCCAAAATGGTTGGCCATCGCTGGGTATGTCCCATGCTTGGGGTGTAACGTCTGGTATGGCACCTCCAAAAGCTAAAGACACCAGGGATAGAACAATAGCCCCCATAATGACATATTGCGCCTTTACTGCAACTTGGGCAGAAGTCAAAGCTAAAACAGCCACTAATATAGTTGTAATTAGAGCAATATAAGTTTGATTGAGGCTTCCAAAGGTTTGCACTACGCTTTCAGCAAAACCGATGGTATAAAGGGCAATAGAAAGCGCTTGGGCAAAATAAAGCGAAATTCCCACCGCACCCCCGACTTCAATTCCCAAACAGCGGCTAATCATGTAATAAGCACCACCCACCCGCACTACTTTATCTGTTGCAATCGCGCAAACTGACAAAGAAGTTAGGAAAGTAATAGATGTTGCGAGAGTGACAATGATAAGAGAAACCACCAACCCCACATTTCCTACAACCCAGCCAAATCGCAGATACATAATTACGCCTAAAATTGTCAAAATTGAAGGCGTGTAAACTCCACCAAATGTCCCTAAGCCCTTGGATTTGGTTTCGACTGATTTTGATTCATCAGAGGTTACTTCAGGTGAATCCTGCTTGAATAAAAACTTCATCGTCGATACAACTCCTCTTACAGCCACCATGCATACTCAGTCGTTTAATTTTAGGCTGAATCAAAAAATATTCAACTATTGGGTGCTACATGAATGTGCCGGCATTTTTTATTATTTGATCAAATTATTGATACAAATAGAAATATATACAGACGTTGCATTTGCCCTTATTGCAAGTGCTTCGCAACATCTCTACATTGTTTTGAGATACCTCTAATAACTCCAAAGAAAGTATTGTAGTGGGAGCATCTTGCTCCCTAGAATTATATATAGGAATCCTAATTGAAAATTGAGAGAGATAGGTACACCCTAATATCCTACAATCCTTTTGCCTCGTGCCTTTTGCCTCTTGCCTACCCACGAAATAATTATGGCTTCGTCACGCTGCGCCTTCCAATAATCAAACCGGATTCCTATAAATTAACTGCGTGTCAGCTTAACTCTTCAATACGGAATGCAAATTCACCACTGCACCAATAACAACAATTGCTGGTGCTTCAAATCCCCTTTTTTCAACTTCCCAGACTATTGTCCCCAATTCTCCAATTAATTCTTCTTGGGAAGGAAGAGTACCCCAACGGATTAAACCAATGGGAGTATCTACACTCAATCCCCCTTGTAATAATTCTTCAACAATATAAGCTAAATTGTGAATTCCCATGTAAATCACAATCGTCTCCGAACCCTTGGCGATCGCCGACCAGTTAACTGCGGGACGATACTTACCAACTGACTCATGTCCGGTTACAAATGTCACTGAAGAACTATAAAGTCTATGAGTTAAAGGAATACCAGCATAGGCTGTAGCCGCTACCCCCGATGTAATACCGGGCACTACTTCTACCGATATACCAGCTTTAAGTAAATCCTCCATTTCTTCGCCACCGCGCCCAAAGACAAAGGGGTCACCTCCTTTGAGACGTACTATAATTGCGTTATTTTGGGCTTTATCAATCAATAATTTGGTGGTTTTATGTTGTAATAAAGAATGCCTTCCCCGGCGCTTACCAGCGTCAATTTTTTCTGCACGGGGATTAATCATTGTCAGAAT
>JBHJJJ010000070.1:0-47441 GCA_050042755.1 Rivularia sp. (in: cyanobacteria) | reverse complement strand
AAATTTTATTTTTTAATATTAACTTTTATTATGACATTAAATAAATTATAGATTTTAAACTTTTATCAATTACCAATTACCATTTTACTATTAACAATTACCAATTACCAATTACCTATTACCAATTACCAATTACCAATTACTTAATTAATCTTCTCCAAGTTCTTCAGCACTCATTTTTGTCTTAGCCTTTTCATAAAAGGTTTGATTTGGTTCTTTTGTCTGAATAACACTTTGCAGTAGCGGCGATCTTTTTTCTTCTGGATAACGCGAGGCCATAAACTGTGTATAACTCTGCATCTTACCCTGTGGAGTTGTAGCTGCTTTTATGGTGTAGTCAAAAATATCTGCACGCCCATGATAGGAATCATTAAGTTTATGTAGTTCATTTCCTATGGTTTCTATTTGCTGATTAGAAGCGCCAGCAGCAGCAGCGACTGCTACAACCATAGCTATTCTTTCTTGAAAGCAAGCACAAGCACCACCAGTTACTATCCCAGCGTGAAAATCTCCTTCTTCTTTACCGTCAAGGGCAACTGTACCCCGCCCAGTCATTGGTATGCGACGAGTTTCTCCTGAAGGTGTTTCTAAACTCACATAACCAAAAAAGTTGACTCCATCTTCGATAAAAGGTTCGGTAGAAGTTTTTATTTTTAGAGGTGATGGGGGAGTATTATCAAGAAATAATTCAATTGAGACTTTTTCTGTTGAAGTATCAGAGATTTTTGTTCTATCACCATCAGGTTCTGCGTAGGCATTACCAGTTTCTGAAAACTCAATTTTTAACTCGTATTGTTTCTGAATATATCTATCTCCAAAATAGCTAGATAAACATAAAAAATCAATTATTTTAATAAAAAAAGATTTGTGATGATTTTCTTCAATTGTCACACCAAGTTCTTTTAATGCCTCATCCTGGGTTTGGGGATTGGCTATTTTATTCATGGTATCTGATACTTTGACTTCTTTGCCATCTAGTCTTTGATAAGGATTACCTTCTCTGGCATTAAACATGATTTTTATCTCTTAAATATTGTTAATTAGTTGGCTGTTTATGAGTCAATTTTGAAACATGACAAAGAAAGTCTTATTGGGAGTATCCCAATTTTGCAAAAATAAAATTCGTAGTGGGAGCGTCTTCACCCAGTTACTGCCTGCAAGTGAGCAAGATGCTCACACTACCAAAAAAAATAAATTTACACATTTGGGATGCTCCCGTCTTATTTCTTCTCATTTGGTGGAAATTCTTTAAACAACTGGTCATATTCTTCTTTTTTGTCTGGATTACTATATCTATTTAAGGCTTTATAAGCATTTGGATGTCGAGTTCTTTTATATATGTTCTTTAAGCTTTCTTCTACAGCATTACGAACATCTTTAATAGGATCGTTTCTCCATATCTCAATTAATTCCTCTACTGCTTGAGTTTTATCTAATTGTTCTAATGTTGCTTCCAAATCACCTATTGCCGTAACAACAGCTTCGCGAGCAATTCTGTCTTTGTAATTGAGTTTTTTTAGTAATACTTCGATGACGCTAGAATTTTTGATTTGACCAAGAGATTTTGCCGCAGCAGCACATATATCTGGGTCTTCATCAGCTAATGCTTCAAGCATTTTATTAATATCATCAGCATTCAATTCTTGTAATTTCTCTTGATTTATGAGTTGGAGGTATTTTTTAGCTAAATCTGAACCCTTAGTGCTAATGTCAGTTAAACAATCTTTAGCAGCATCACGTACATTGCTAATCACATCCACTCGAACTGCTTTGTTAAGAGCATTTATGCTGGCTTCCGTGGGTGTTAACTTTCCTAATGTTTTTGCTGACTCTTGACGTACATAACGATCTTTTTCTTTATTAAAATCTAAAGTATTTATCAGAGCATTAATTACTTTTTCTGTGGATAATTCTATTTTTCCAAGTGTTTCTGCTACCGTTGCTCGAACGTCAGGATCTTCATTTGGTTGAGCCAATAAATCCACTAATTCATTTACTGCTTCTTTATATTCTGGTTTACCTAGAAGTTCTGCACTGCGTTCTCGTATTTCTGGACTGGGATCTTTTAAACCCTGGATAAGGGTTTGTAAATTGTCAGCTTTTAAGCGTCCTTGAAATTGGTTTTTTCTTTCACCTTCTAAAGTATCTTGAAGTATTTGATCCAATTTGTCTTTTTCACGCCAAAGAGCGCGTTTAACTTTTGTAATTTCTGTGGATTGAGGTTTGGATAAATGTGTGTAAATATAAATATTCTTAACTGTATCGAAAGCTTTATCCCGAACATCACTGATAGGGTTATTACGCATAACTTGAATTAAAGGTTCAGCAGCTTGCTCTAAAACTGTTTTTTTATCAGTGTCTTTCTTAGCCATATTTCCTAATTCACGCGCCGCAGCAGCACGCACATAACGATCTGGATGTTTAAGGAAACTAACTAGTTGTCTTACTACTAATGCATTATCAAAATTTCCCAACAACCTGATAGCCACGGCTAAAACATCAGGATCTTGATATTCTTCCTGTAAAACCCCTAGTAGAGCTTTCTTTGCTTCTGGGTTTCTCCAACCGCTATCCGCCAGATTTGTCCTACTTGCAATCACCCAGACCACAGGCCCTATACTGCTTGCGATCGCATAGCGTAAGATATAATCACATTCTGGTCGGTCTACAATTTCGTAGGTATCAAAAAAGATTATTAACGGTTTTTCTTTGGCGAGATTGGTAATTCCTATTCCTAAATTGTCAGCTAACTTATCTTCCGGTTTTAGGTATACTTCTAACTCCTCTTCACTCAAGCAACTCTTCACAAATTTAGATGCTTCTTCAAATTCTTCCTCCTCCAAATTAGCTTCACGGGCACCCATTAGAAATTTTTTATCAGAAACAATTTCTAATGGGAACCCTTGACTTCCCCGTAGCAATTCGGCGATACCATCTGTACCCAAAGGGCGTAATTCTTGAACTTTTTCATCCTCAATTTTAGATTCTAATTCCTTTGTGATTTTCTTTTTAGCTTCTTCCCAAGAGTCTTTTATATTACGGTATCCAGAAAAATTATTTCCCCAACCAATTTCTGCAAATGACTGATAAATTACTTCTAATACTGTAGTGGGCTGTATATTATCGTTTCCTACCTGTAAATTAGAGTCGCGATCGCGTTTTTCTTCCCAGTCTAAAAATATAGTATTGAACTGACCTGGGAATTCCGAAGTACTAATATTTTTAAGCTTTTTCAACAGAGTTGTTTTACCTATACCACCAGTTCCGTAATATAAAAAAATATAGGGTGAACCATCATCTCTAGAATTTGAGTCTGGGGAAACTAGGGACTTTAATACTTTCGTAAATTCTCGTTCTTCTTGTTCTCGTCCTAAAAAAATTTCAGTCATTAGCTTTCCTGTTTGTCTTCAGATTCACATTCTCCAAGTCTTTGTGCAATGGCAGCAATCAATGAAATATCCTTCTTATCAATCCTATTATTATTAGAATAAAGAGGAACTGGTAAGTATCCTTTTATAGAAATAACATGATTACTAATTTCATGTCGGAGTTGCCATGGTCGTCTTTTATCTTCTTTATACCACTCCACTTTTTGAGCAAACTCTACTATTGCCTTATCTTTATTAAAAGGTTGAATTCCTTTACAGATTTCTTCCCAAATAAGCTTTTGTACTCTAAAACCAAAAAAACCAGAATTAGAATCTGACCAAAGCTCGACAATTTCTATCAAAATATTACAATCAATTTTTTCTAAATCTGTTTCTTCGAGTCTATCTCTTTGTTCTTTTTTAGCAGCTTTGAACACGATCTCCCATGTTTTTTTATTTGCTTGTGAAAAATTTTTATCTTCTAGTAAGTCACTTAATTCTTTTAATAATTTATCTATTTCAATCTTGATTGAAGAAGCATTACCTGACCACAACGGTATACCATTACCAAAGTTCAAAGCAGAAGGCGTTTTTTGAGGTAGAAGTATACTAGTTCTTTTCTGTTCAACATAGTTCACTACCGTGTCGGTAGTAATTAAACTTTGTTGATGTTTGAAATCAAGCGCTTCTAGTAGTACACTAGTGAATTTCCCATGTCCATTTCTCAAGGCAAGTGCTGTTTTATCATCCCCAGAGGCAACAATTAAACAGCAACTACTATTAACTCCATTTCGCAATTTTTTTAATTCATTTTGATTATTAGGATGAGTAAACAAGAGTCCACTATAACAACATTCCAACCAGACAATTTTGTTTTTAACCGGACTTTTTATTAACTGTTCGCACAACCAATTGAGGGAAACACCCCAGTTGTTCTTTCCAGGAATACCATAAGCATCACTGGTTGCTAAAAAACCTTCAAATTTTCCAGATGTATCCTTTTTTCTTAAGCCATGTCCAGAGAAAAATAGCAACGCCACATCTGTATTAATATTGCTTTCTGGATTAAGAAGCTTTGTAATAGCTGTTTCTAACTCATGTTTTTTTACAATACCTACAGAATCAACTCTGTCTTTTTGGTTTTGCTGCTTTTTAGGCATCAATGTGATATGCCATATCAAGTTGTTATAGCTTTGCAAACCTTGAGCTATTGCCTCTGCATCCCTAGCAGCGTTATTGAGATTTCTTGGATTATTTCCTCTTGGCGACGGATTTCCAAGTCTAGGATATTTATTAATACCAACTATTAGTGCTTCTCGCTTTGTATTTGTCATAGAATAAATTTATAAATTATATAAATCAACTATAAAATCAACTATTAAATAGACTATAAAATCAACTATTAAATTTGTCATACCTTGCACCAGTTATCTTAATCAATCAAAAAATTACTAGTACAACACGGCGTAAAGGGCGCAACCATTAAAAATGCCTGAAAAGCCTATAAAATCAAACTTCTTACTTATTACTTATTACTTATTACTTCCGCGAAGCGGTACTAGGTATTATCTTGATTACTCAACTGCGCTGATATCCACTGGGGTTTATAGATTATTTAAGTCAGGGCAAACGCCGAACTGTCATTAATTCGGCTATATTGTCAATAAAGTCTGAAATACTCCCATTAATCATTACTTCTTACTTCTTACTCATTACTTCTTACTCATTACTTCTTACTCATTACTTCTTACTCATTACTTCTTACTCCTTACTCAGCCTATACTCTAAATTTAGATGCGTTTGCCCTATTATTTAAGTGGATTAAGTATTTTTTCTCCGGGGCAAAATGTAATTAAGAATACTTTCAAAATCTTCTCCTAGTATGTACACTAAGCTAGTACTAGCTATTTTTACACTATTTTTACTTAAAAATATGGACTCACTGGATACAAAAAAATTAGTTGCTTTTTTACTTGCTTTAAAAAATTTAGAAGTAGCTCTAAGTGAAGATGATAAAAAATGGTTAGAAAATGCAGGTGACAGGTTAAAACTAGCGTTACAAGAAACAGATACAGACTGGAATGAGATTGAAGATATTCTCATGAGTACCATTGAAAGTAATCCTTCTCTCAACGATTTGTATCAAGAGTTTCTTGCAATAATTAGCAGTGAAGATGAAATTATTGAGCTTATACCGGAATGGGCAGAGTTAGAAAGAGAACTGCCAAATGACACCAAGGATGAGTTAGTAGAACTCGGCTTTTTTCCTGATGATACGCAACCCGAGTCTAAAAATGACGAAATTAGAAATGTTGTTGTTTTCGTCCTTGCCAATGAACAGCCGATTCAAACTACTCAAAACTTGAGTTTTCTCGAACGAATACAAAGACTTTTTAATCCACCAAAACAAGGAGATTAAGTTAATTAATGAGTGATATCATATACCCTACAATTAAACTTTATTTATACGACTTACGGAATGGATTAGGACAGAATTCGGAAGATATTGAAAATAATCGTATAATATATAAATCTAAACTTCCTGAAAATATTACAGACTCTTTATTTGAATTCGATACAGATTTTGAAGCCGATTACGTTGAGCTATTAGGAAAAAATAAAAGAATTGAAAAATTCAGTGATGAAGCCTATGAAGGATACTATTATCCCGTGCGTTTGGGAGATATCTATGGACTTTTATTAGATTGCTCTGTAAAAGACCAAAAAATTCCTCATCCAGCTAATTGTTTTAAATACATTAAAACTCAAATAGATTCAAAACTGAACAATCAAGTAGCTACTGTTGGCCAAACTTGGATGCTTACTGCATCGTTGGCTGATTTTCCGTCATTATGTTCTGAGTCGATTGCTTCATACTGTTATCAAGCTGTCATGCCTGATGGTAATTGGGATGAAGACTTACAAGGGCAAGGAAATTTTCTGGGAGGACAAATATTTGAACTATGGCGATACCGTTTACTGCTCAAGGAAGAAAATCACAATAGTTCGTCCCAATATTCCCTAAATAGCAGTATTCAAAATATCCAAGAGAACCAACATGTGATTATTGCCCTTTATCCTAATGTAGCTACTGCTGAAAAAGCCGCTGAATTTATCTTTGACTGGATGCCTTTGTTTTGCTATCGCCACAAAATTATGTTGGCTTCTGCTCAGAGCCGATGTCTCAAACAGCAATTAAAAAAAGATTTCGTTTTTATTCAAAACAATATAAAAGATATTACACAAGCAAGTTCTCAAAAACTAGAATTAACAACAATACGAAAAATTTTAAATAATGCACAGAAGAATTTAGCTCAGTATTCAACTAATATTAGCTATTATGATTATCAAATTCGCAATATTGACCTCAATTTAGAAAATTACAAAAAGCGATTATCTAAATTTCCAATAAAAGCTTCTTCAAGTGACATGAATTTTCTAGAGCAATTTAGTAAATACATTGAAAATAAAGATTTAGTGCAAATCAAAAAAGACTACGAAAATCTCAGTCCAGGTTTGCAGTTATTAGAGGGTTTAATCAAATCCATTACCTCTTTAACCAGCATTATTGAAATTGATGAAGAAGAGCGCGAACGTAATTTTCAAAAAAACATTGCTATTTTTGGTATAAGCCTTGCTTCTGCTGGGCTAGTTGCCGAGACTTCTGATTACTTTGTAGAAGATATTCAAAAACTTTCGCTCGTCAAAAATTTACCTTTTTGGAAACATTGTTTGTCAGAACAAGTTGTTACTATATCAGACTGGACATTCTGTCCACAAGAAGGAAAACCAGACCCAACAGATGCGGTAGTTGCTGTCACTGTAAGCATTCTTGTTGGACTAATTGTCGGAGCCTTGACTAGCTTATTTTTCAGTGCTAATGCAGCGATTCGTAAGCGTCGTCTTAAAAGCAATCGGACATCGCAATTTTAAACAGAAGTTCGTGTTATTGATATTTAAAAACAATCCCGAAGATGTGGCAAGATATATTCATTATCATCTAGTAGAAAATCCTCAATTTAGCAGTTTCTTTGAAAAAGTTGTATTTGCGGTTTTGGATAATACTAAAGACGAAAGCGTTATTAATGCTTTCAGAAACAGGTTTTAACATCGCGATACCCTATAAGGGTATCGCTACATTTACAAAGCCTGCCTGGGCAGGCTGGAAATCCTCAAGCCTGCCCAGGCAGGCTTTGCTTCTGTAGCCCCAGGCTTCTAGCCTGCGGGCGTTTGTCTTTCTCTCCCCCCTCCCTTCCTATCCCAATTCCCTCAATCCACATAAACCAACTGATATTTCCCCACTCCACCAATAATGCGATGGGGTTGCGATATCTCCGAAACTTCTTTTTCAGGTATCCAAGCGTAGTTAGAAGCGGAAAGTTGGGAAAGTTTCTTTAATTGTTTTCCATGGTTAGGCGTATAAAAATTCAACAACACTCCAGTTTTACCGCCAACATCAACAAAGTTTATAGGATGAGTTTGCAAAATTTGAGTAATTTCAGGTTGTTGTAAAAATGCTTTAAAGTCAGGGTTATAGTTACTAAAAAAACCAAAACTACCAGTTACAGCTAAACTCAGCCAACTAGAAATTAACCAAACACCTATCCAGTAGTGTGCTCGAATCAACTTTTTACCAAAGCGACAACGAGCAATCCAAACTAAAGGTAAAATTAACCAACCCAAACCCAAGACTAAACCAATAATTGCATAATTACGAATTTCGCCATCACTATCGCTTATCCAAAAAACAACCATACCTGCCAACACAAGTAAAATACCCAGCGCGCCAAAAGCATAGTTTATAGTTTGCAGAATACGACTGTGTGATAAATATACAGGGATAGAATGAAAATTAGAAAACAAGGGCATATTTTGTATTTTTAATTTTTCTGTCTCCTTATCCCACAGCTTTCCTAACCAATTTAAACCTACTGCAGCAAGTAAGGCAATAAAAGGGTATAAACAAAGACTGTAGTGAGATAATCGAGTTGAAAAAATACTAATTTCGATAAATAAAATTAGTGGAAAGCCTATCAATATTGAATAATCTTTAACATCGTAGTCCGCATTTTTTTCTAATGTAAAATTATATTTCGCATATAAATCATTAATTAATAAACCGATACCTAAAAAACTGTGAAATGACCAAGGAAAAGCTAAAAGAGGAACATTCCAAAAATAATAAGTCCAGTTATTACTACGACGTTCCTTTAAACTAAGTTTCGCAACAAAATTTATTAATTTTGCAAAACTATCATCACCAAAACGCAAAGAACTAAGTTTCAGCCAAATTATAGTTGGTACTAATCCTAACCCAAATCCCAGATATAACATTGGATTAGTTAAATGATGATGGCGACGATGCTGCAAAATTAAATAAGGCAATAAAGCTATTATTGGGATAAAAATCATAAAGCTTCTCATTAAGAAGCCAAGAGAAAAACTACAGCCGGCAATAAAACCCCAAATATAACGATGTTTGGTATTAGTTTCTGCTTTTAATAAAGACAAAATCCCTAAAAGTACTAAAAAAACCATTAGTACATCTGGAGTACCTAAACGAGAATATTGTAGCCAGAGAAACTCTACACTTAAAATCGCAGCAGCAAGCCAAGAAACTTTTTTACTTAATAATATTTTGCCAATTTCATATATAAGTAATACGCTCAAAATACCAGCGATCGCACTTGGTAAGCGAGCGCTAATTTCATTAATTCCAAATAAACGGTAAAAAACCCCAACTAACCAATAAAAACCCGGCGTTTTGTGATGGGGAACTCTCCAAGGATTTATCCAATCTCCCGAATCATACATTAAACGCGATCGCCAAGCGTAAAGTCCCTCATCATGAGCCATCAGGCTGTTATTTCCTATACCGAATAACAAGATGGGAATTATCCAAACTAATAAACTGAAATAAGGGAAAAATCCCCATTCTATCAAATTTCGTTTAATAAAATAAAACTTTAGTTTGGATGACATGAGATTAAAAAAAATTGCATCTGACAGACTTAACTAATTAATTATCAAAGGGATCCCATGAGATTTTTTTTAAGGAGAAAAAATCTCACGGGTACCCGTCAAATTTGTTTTTTTGATATGTAAAGTGCTATAGAAAATGTACCATATTCAAACAGTGAGCAGTTAACAGTTCTCTGGGAGCGGAGCCTATAGCGATGTGTTCCGCAAATGGCTTAATGAAGCTTATAGGTAAACGAACGAAGGAAACACAATAGCTCCCTCCGAATTGATAACTGTTGACTGATAACTGTTGACTGATAACTGATTTCAGGGGAATTTTATGCAGCTTCGACCAAATCAACGTATGAAGTTAGATGACACAAATGATAATTTATTTTACGAGCTTCCCCGTTTTGTTACTCATGTAGATGATGGGTTTATTCAACAACTTACGGATTTATATCGTCAACGTCTCCAACCGAATACGCGCATCTTTGACATGATGAGTAGTTGGGTGTCTCATTTACCCAAGGAAATGGAGTTTTCTTACGTTGAAGGGCATGGACTTAACTCCGAAGAATTAGCACGTAACCCGCGATTTAACCATTATTTTATCCAAAATCTCAACGAAAATCCCAAATTACCCCAAAAAGACCAAGAATTTGATGCTGTTCTCAATTGCGTTTCCGTACAATACTTGCAATATCCTGAAGCAATATTTACCGAAATTCACCGCATACATAAACCTGGTGGTGTGGCAATATTCAGCTTTTCTAACAGAATGTTTTTTCAAAAAGCAATTCAAATATGGCGCGAGAATAGCGAAGCCGGTAGAGTCAAATTAGTCAAAGGTTATTTTCAATCAGTTTCTGGATTTACTCCTCCAGAAGTAGTTGTAAATCAATCTTCAGTACCAAATTTCCTCCTGTGGTTAGGTGCAGGAGGGGGCGACCCATTTTATGCTGTAATAGCTCATCGAATTTAACAGTTAATAAGAAAAGGTTAAGGGGAGATTTGCATACTTTCAACCTTTGTATTTTATCTTTTTCCGCGAGGTTAAGAAGTTTAACTGTTGGTAAACATACTCAAACGTTATCAAAAAGTAATTTTTGTTAATTGACAGATGAAGTATAAAGGATGAGTCTTAAAGTATAAATTGCTAGTCCTTTATACTTTATTCGGTCAAACTTAAATTAGGAGTCAGAGATGAAATTTCCCCGCGTCAGTAGAATATTAGCTGCTTTAGTACTTTCACTATTACTGATGACAACAGCCAGTGCCAAAAAAGCACCTAGTCGTTTCGATCAAGCACAGCAGGAAAGCAGCCAGCAGAAGAAAGGGCAAGCAGTTGCGAAAAAGGCTACTCAAGGTAGTCAGTTTAATAAATTCTTCCCATCTGCTGGAGATGGTTATCAGCGAGTCTTCACTCAAGAGAAAAAGGGCTTTGCTGAAGCTAGTCTGAAAAAAGACGGTAAAGAGGTAGCTAAAATGGCGATTAACGATACCATTAGCAACCCTACGGCAGCAAAGAAATTTGATAAGAGTACTAAGAAAATCTCCGGTTATCCAGCAGTGGAAGTTGGAAAAACCCAAACAGCAGTTTTAGTTAACGATCGCTATCAAGTAAAAGTTTTGTCTCGCAATCCTTCATTTACAGCTAGCGATAGAGAAGCTTGGCTAACGAAATTTGACCTTGGTGGTTTAGCAAGAGTAAAAAGTTAGTGGTAGTTAGTTGTTAGTTGTTAGTTGTTAGTTGTTAGTTGTGAGGCAGTGCGTTGCTCCGGAACACGCACGCCCTGTAGCAACTGCCGTTAGCGGAGCGTCTCCCGGAGGGAGATACCCGAAAGGTTAGTTGTTCTCAATAACTCCTAACTCCTAACTCCTAACTCCTAACTCTTAAATAAAACCTACCTTCCCAGCATACATTTCTGAATCAAGGAGTCTACCGTGAGCAAACCAATTTTTGAATTGGTTGATGAACTACCAACTAGTGGTATAACCATTTCAGTGCTAAATGCACTCAGTAGCATAACCCCAGGGCAGTGGGAAAATATAGTCGGTTTTGAGAATATGATCAAAACCGTAACTGGCGAAGACGATGAAGAGATGATCCAACAAATTGGCGATCGTGCAGTTTATCTTTTCAATGACGCTTCCCAAGGATATCAAAAAGGTTTATGGCTTTACCAAGTCGTTGACAGCACCGATAAAGCTTTGGGTGCAGCGGCTTTAGCAAATAAAGTTAGCGACAAAATTCCCTTGTTTGGAGGTTTAATAAATAGATTTACTCCCAAGGCTGATAAAGCACAGACTATTGATTTATCTTTGAAATTAATCGCCGAATTATTAGCTTTTTGCAGCATCAACGGTATCCCTGGAGATAGTATTGGCGATTTTGTCGCTTCCTTGGGTGAATATAGCGGTGAATCCTTTATCCGCATGGTAGGATTAATTTGCATTGATGGTTTAATACCTTTAGGTCCCGATTTTATTCAACAAGCTCAATCTGCACTCGGTGGAATGAGTCCAAACGAGTTGGAAGATAACTCAACATTCCAGCAGATGAATGATGCAATTCCCGGTGATAATTCCGAAAGTAAACTTAACTTTATCGGTTCTAGTTTTGATTCTGTTAAAGGCTGGCTGAGTGATACCGTATCATCCTATGATTTAACGCCTCAAAAAGTTACCAGTCAGTTGAGCAGTTTTGTTGATTTCGCCGACGATAAACTAGATTATCTCGCTGCTTTCCTCGATCTAAGCACCAACTACTACGAGCATACAGGTACTCAAACCCTCGCAGCACGATTGATTGAGCGGGCTGTAGCTGAAATTTAGTTAATTTTTAGTTCCTTCATTTTTGAGGTAATTGGTAATAGTTCTTATTACCGATTACCTATTATTAAATTCCGATTCTCAATATGAAAAAAATTCTTTGAATAAAGAAAAAAATGAGCATTTAATAAATCACTAATTGTTTAATTTATACTCTCAAAATGTAGCCAAAAATCGATATGATTATTTGAATTCAGCATCCCGAGGAGAGAATTCAATTCATCCCAATGAATCAGCATCATATCGAAGTCACGGTTTCAACAAATAATTTCAGAAACAACATTAGCCACATTCGCGATCGCGTTATGCCTTCTCAACTGTGCGTAGTCATGAAATCCAATGCCTACGGACATGGTTTGAAAGCATTAGCGCCTACAGCAGTAGCAGCAGGTGCGGAATATATCGGTATTTGTACTAATCCCGAAGCAACGATTATCCGCAAGTTAGACTTAGACGTTAAACTATTGCGTTTGCGGATGGCTTTACCTGAAGAATTGCAAGAATCTATCGAATCTCTCAACATTGAGGAACAAATAGGAACTATCGAAGCAGCAGAATATCTTTCAGAAGCAGGGGAAAGACGCGGTAAAAAAATTCCCGTACATCTCAACATCGATACTGGAATGGGTAGAAGCGGTATTTTCTCTGATCAAATAGAAGAACTCAAACAAGTTTGCGAGCTACCCGGTATTGATATTGTCGGTGTAATGACTCACTTCGCCAGCGCCGATGGAAAGGATTTAGCATTCACTCATCATCAATTAGAAGAATATTCAAGAGCACGTCAAGTTCTTCACAATTACGTAGACCATAACGTGTTAACCCATACTCACAACAGCGCGGCAACAGTACGTATTAGTAATGAAAACAACCGCTTAGTAAGAGTTGGAGCAGCCTGTTACGGCGTACGAACCTCCCAAGACTTTCACAATCCACCCGAACTAATGCCCGTAATGTCAGTAAAAACTAAGGTAGCGCAAGTAAGAAAAATACCGCAAGGTAAAACCATCGGTTACGGTAGCTTATTCACTACTCAACGGGATAGTGTAATCGCATCTTTACCAGTAGGTTTTGGTGAAGGTTATCCCCGTTCCTTATTTAATAAAGGTATTGTTCTCATAAAAGGTTATCGCTGTCCCGTAGTTGGACGTGTATCTTTGAACATCACCACGGTAGATATTACTGACCTACCAGAATCAGTAGAATGGGGAGATGAAGCGGTATTAGTAGGAACTCAAGGTAATGAAGAAATCACCTTTGAGGAACTCGCAGATAAGTTTGCCAGCGTACATACCGAAATCAATTTGATGGCAGGTTTTATGAATGAAGTTAGTTATGTTTAGGAGTTATACCAATTCTGTATGAGGCTACGCTTAATCGCCCACAGGCCGCGCGGCTTGGGGCTATACTAACAAAGCCTGCCCGTGCAGGCTAAACCCCGGCGCATCTTCATAAAGAAATGGTATTAGGAGTTAACAATTAATTGGTTCCCAGTCTAGATGCTGGGAACTCTCACGAGATAAATAGAGCCTTAAAATACATTACAAGTCAGAGTCTTGCAATGTAAAAATATTTAAGTAAGAAAATTTTATCCAAAGTGCTATTTAGTACTCTCTATCCTTGATTAATTATTTATATATTCAGATAATTGGTAATTGATACCAGCCCGAGTTTTACGACGTTAGCGTTTAGCTTCTCGTTGAGGAGATAGGGTAATTAGTAATTGCTGAAAATACATTTTTTATGAATTGGCTACAAAAAATATGTCCGATTCTAATAGGCTTGTATAGTCTAATTTATATGCCTAAAGCTACAGCAGATACATTAGACAAAGAAGTATCGAGTTTTATCTCAGGAGAGGGAACTGTACTGTATTTAGGTACTGGTGTAGCTCTACCGCTTTTGATAGATGGTAAAGAAGGTAGACAAAAATCATTAAGAACTTTAGACTCCCTCGGTACCAGCACCTTATTATGTATAGGCTTAAAGCAAATTACTCAGGTAAAACGCCCTGACTCTGATAGTCGCGATAGCTTTCCTAGTTGTCATGCAACTGCAGCCTTTGCAGTAGCAACTATGCAAAGCCACTATCATCCAGATACAGCAATTTTATGGTATTCAGGAGCATCACTTATTGCCTACTCGCGCCTTAATCTCAATCGCCACCGTATAACGGAAGTACTTACTGGTGCCGCATTAGGATATCTCACAGCACGACTAGAATTAAGTCAAAAACGTGGACTAATTCTATTTCCCTTGATTAATAATAATGAAGTAGGTGATAAAATTGTTGGATTACAAATAGTAGGTTCTTTTTAATACTAATAATTACTCCCTGATTCAAATACCCCATGGCTCATACTCTATTTTGGTAACTTCAAATTTGCGACAACAGCATTTAAATACGGTTGAAATACTGATAGATTCTCCAACTTTTCAAAATTACCAGTTGATGAAGTAGGTTCAAAAGCAGTTTTAATTAAGTAAAGTGCTTTACCATCAAAAGCAATATAACTTATATGGTGTTCGTGTACACCACCCTTTTGTTTAAGTGCAGCAAAACCGTAACGTACACCGGATAGCTTACCAACCCGTGCTTTCTGTGGTGGATAAGGAGAAAATAATATACTATCCTTTGTCTTAGTTTTCTTTGAATGGTTTTTAGATAATAAGTTATATTGATTCGTTACCCAAGAATTAAGTGCAGTTGCAATCTGCGTAAAGTACTTAGGACTCTGATAATTTATATCAGAATTAGGTGGAACACCAGCATTAATCAGCATCTTTTGAAAACTAAGCTGGGTTTCCAAAGGAAAAATTCCTATTTCCACCGTACCTATAGGTTTTCCATTCGCTGAAACACACAGCATCGCGTTATTATTTTCACAAGGATTAATTTTCCAACCAGGTGGAAGCGGAGTCTCTTCTATTAGATTGCTCCAAATATTAGTTTGGTTAGATTTTGCACTAACTAAAGTTGTAGTTGGTGTTGGTGTTTTCACCGAACTTGGTTCTGATTTTTTATCCTCAGAAAAATAAGAAGCAGCCGTTGTTACTCCTATGGGAATTAATATCAAACCCAGCAACACATGATAAAGTCGTAGCATTTTACTTAAAAATTAAAATATAACGTAAACAATAGGTCTGCATGTTAAGGGTTAATATTTGTAATCAATAAACTCCTAACTCATTATTCTCAACTCACTACTCACTACTCCCTCTATCTTGTTCCGTCCCCTTTATATAAAAATCCATAGAACTAATTCCCAAAACAGTTTCATCTTCGATTTCCGAGTCTAAGTCTACAGGAAAAATTGGTTCGCCTTCTGCGCTTTCAATTTGCCCTGTGGAGGAAGTCTCTTTCAATACAATCTCTGTATTATCTCCTGTATATCTATCATATATTTGTGATTGATATGACAATAAACGTTTAAGTTCTTCAAATTTAGCTAAAGAAAATACAGCACCATTTGCTATAGCAGTTTCTTTGTCAGTCTCAGTAATGATAGCTTGAAATAAGCAGGCATTGGAAAGATTGACTAAATCGAGATTTACTCCCGAAAGATTAGCACCAGTGAGGTTAGCACCCGTAAGTTTGGCGTTTGTCAGGTTTGCGTTTGTCAAATTAGCACCCGTTAAATCAGCACCAGTCAAATCTCCTTCTGCAAGGTTTGCACCTACCAAACAAGCATCTCTTAATCGAGCATTTGATAAATCTGTATTCGCAAAATTTACTCGGGCTAACATCCCTTGTGTTAAATCGGCTTTTGATAAGTTGAGGAATGTTAAAGATTTTTCACCAATTCGCCCTCTTGTAGTTTCTTGGTGAAAAACTGCTGTTTTCGCAATCAAACTTATTAGTGCTTGGGGATTAAATTCTCTCAAGGAGGCTGGATTCCCGCAAGGTGAAAAAGTCTGTTTTGTTTCTCGGTATGAAGCGCTCAGCAATAAAAACACATTTATCCCTACTGCTGCATTTACCTGTTCTACATTTACAGGGTTTTGTAATTCTTTAAAATAAACCCAAGCTTTATGTGCTATCCCTTCATCCAACCAACGCCCACTACAGTAAGCTTGCCAAAAGGGTTTCAAGCGACTTGATAATAATTGAAAGGAGAATTTATGCTTTTGTTCTCTTCGCAAACCTTCGATCACAAGTTCTTCGATTTCTTGAGTAAGAATACCGTAACCTAATAAATAATAAAGCTGTTCGGCAACACTACTCGGAGATTCTACAGTAAAAATTATTTCTCCGTAAGCATTGCGGTAGGCTGTTATCAAAGCTTTTAGTTTAGTGATAATCGCTTTTGCACAGAGATATTCGCCGAATTTTGAGTGGGAGAATTTGACGGTAGAAGAGAGAGAGGGGGTAGAATTGCCGATTACCGATTTTTTGGTACTTTTAAAATAAAAGGCTGGTAGCTGTGTAAAATCACCTTTGAGATCGATCTTTTTCTTCCCGGAATATAAAATTTGTAGCGCTACTGCTTCCATTTCATCAATTAATTCTTGGGGGAGGCGATTTTGGAGCAGGGCAGTGACTGCTTCTGGGGTGCGGTGAATATCCCCCGAAAGCGATGATGTTAAGATTTTTTGACTAATAGGGGAAACCCCATAGCCCAACAACCATCCATCGAGACGCTCGTAAATACTCCATAAAACCACATAACTATTTGTGGTTTGAGGATTGGTAGCTAATTGTAATATTTCATTATCAAGTAGTTCGTCACGATGTAATATGGCTAGTAAATACAACATCAAAGGTTGACGGACAAAATCTGAAAGAAGAAATTGAGATTTTTGAGAAAAACCCTTGTTTTTTTTCAAAAATGTAAAGAAGTTTTGAGCGATGGCCATAGATTGGACTTTTGCCAAATTTCCAAACCACTGTTTCCAGTCATCTTGTCCCCAGGGTTGAATTTTAATTGTCCGTAATTTTGATCCTGCTTTGCCGATGACATCCTCCAACACCCAGCTTTGAGTTGTCAAAATAATTTTATGTACCTTCTGGGATTGAAACTCAAACAACTGCTGCATAAAAGTGGCGATAGCAGTTTTATGTTCAGTGCTGTGAGGTAGTTCGTTTAATCCATCGAGTATCAGTAAGCACTTATTATCAGTTTCTTCAAGCCAATTAGATAAATTTACATCGGAATCTCTTACAAAAGCAGATCCAAGGGTTTCTTGAAAAGTTGCGCCATAACTAACTTCACTAAGGCTAATAAATACAGGCATCCACTCTGGATAAGACTTTTGTGCAATTTCGGCGGCAAATATTTGACAGAAACTCGTTTTACCGTAACCTGATTCTGACTCAATTACGGTAATAGTTTCTAAATCTTTTAACTGCAAAACTACCCAGTTCATTAAATTAACTGGCTGATAATTTTCCTGTAAGGGTAAACCTGTCGGCGGAATATAAATCTCTTTTAAAGAAAAAGATTCTATTAATAGCGGTTCACCAAGCTTTTTAATTAACTTTGCTCGATAATTAATTTTAGTGCAATCAATTTTATCATTGGATTTAGAATCAATTTCCTAATTTTATAATTCAATAGTGTTACCCAACTTCAAAAATTAGTTTAACTGAATCAAACTGGCGATATTTTCGCTCACCACCCCAATTAAATGTCCCAAAAGCTTATTTTCCAAGCGTTGAATAATTAACTCCGCTTCTGAATTAGGAACGCTATTGGCAACTAACCAAGCTATAGCAATGCGACTAATTTGCCGCACAAAAGAAGAATCTGCAACCATTTGTAGCGCCTCTTCCCCTTCCACCTCAGTTAATTTTTCTCCACGCATGATTTTGAGCAAAGCTTGCAAATGCTCATCCCGCAGAGGTTTCACCTTCTCTTTACCAAATAAATTGAAATTCTCGCCTCGTCCCCCTGTCCCCTTGTCTCCCCTTCTCCCCTTTCACTCATCACCCCATCTCCCCATCCCTCCATCTTCCACCGTTACCAACGCCCTTTCGATCCAAACTCGTGAAAGATTAACTTCGTCAATTAGAACTTCTTCTAAAGCCTGTAGATAAGCAACTTGAAACGCCAACCAAATAGCTTCATTGCGCAATAATGGCTTTTTATGCGCCAATAATTGTAAAATGCTTTGCGTCAAACTAGCAAATACAGTTATTTCCTGCCAAACAACCCCTAAAGGAAGTTCCATAACTTCTGCTAAAGTACAGATATCAAATGGTAAAGGGTTTCTAATTTCCATATCCCTAATAAATTGCAAGGCAATACCTGTCATTTTTCCTTGCGAATACCCTTTTATTTGAGTTATTTCGATATCATTTTCTATTAACCAATGCCGAATGCTTAAGTTCATTTAATCAACACTAAGGGCTGTATACGGCAATTATTCCAATGGAATTTTGATGCAGGTATTTGGATCTGAAAACAACTCCTTGGATGAATTCGGCGGTAGTAGAGATTTCTATTTTACTTCGATCGAAAAGTTCCATAAGCCAAAAGCTGTTTTGCTTAAAACCGGAATATTATTGAGCCAAATCTCAAATATAAAATTTTTTCGGTCACAACCAAAGAATGTATTTTAAAACACGATGTGTAAAGGATAAAGTTTAAAAAATGTTAAAAACCCAATATTAATCAGCCCAAACATATTCAAACTCAATCTTTTATATTTCCGAAAAAATATTTAAATTCTCCTCCTACACTACTACTTGGTTCAAGAATAAATTAGACTTTTAGAAACCCCAAAACATTTTTTCCCGACTCTGCTTCCTCCGCGCACGCCATCCCTTCCCCTGCTTGTCTCAACAGATAAATGTTCGGTAAGTTTCGCAGTCTTGACTCCCATTCTTTCTTCACTCCCCAAAACCACTCTCGTTGCATCTACATACTTCATTATTCGTAAATTAGCTATGAGCGATCGCCCTCTAAAATTATTGTTAATTGATTCCGATCCGATTTTTAGACTGGGTTTGCGTCAAACTCTTGAAGAATTCCCTGACTTACAAATTGTAGCGGAAGCCGAAACCTACACCACCGCGTTGCAAATCTTAGCAGAATTAGCTCATATTGACCCCAATCAAGTCAATTTGGTGCTTCTCGAACCAGATAATAATCGTTCTGCAAATCGTCAAGAGCTTGGTTTACAACTAATTAGACAGTTGAAAACTCAGTACCCAAATTTACCCATTTTGCTTCTGTGCCACATTCTACAACCCGGAATGCTCATAGCCTTAAAAACTGCGGGAGCCAACGGTTACACTCCAAAGGGTACACCTGTTTCTGAATTAATCCTTGCCATGGAACAAGTTATAGGAGGAAATTCCTATTGGGCTAGCAAAACCCAAGATTTCGGAGAATGGGAAAGACAAATAAAAGAAAAAATTGCTCGGCAAGAACGCAAATCTCAAAAATCTCTAATTAATAAATTACGTAACAATCTGCGTGTATCGGGAAGTAGTTACATCAAAGTTAACTTGACACAAGTTACCAGAAAACTCCAAGTTCCCGGATTAACAGTACTCAATAGGGCTATTTTAGCAGGAAGGCGACGGGAACTACTTGCAGCACAATGGGTGCTTGATAATTTCGTCGATTTACCACAGCCACAACCACAAAATGGGAACAACCCTTTCATTCCTTCCGCTGAATTGCCATTATCCAAACCTGAAAGTAGTATTACCCTCGCAAATTCTACAATTAACCCTCTGTCTCCACCTTTACTCAGTCCAAGAGCCTTACAAGCCACATTATTTGCGTCTTGTATTAATAAACTTCAATTTAATTTACAAAATGTAACTGACATTCCTTTAGAAATAGATATTCTACGAGAAGATAAAAAGCGAGAATTACTATATCTATTGTTACAAAAATTTGCAGATTCTCTGGATGAATTGCGTGCTGCGGAAGTAGAATTAAATCGATTAAATGAAGTAAGTTATATTGTATTATTTGATGTATGGAAAGATGCTATTAAGGAATTTTTTGGTAAATTTTCTCGGATAAAAGTAGAAGAAAATGAGCGGGAAATCGTTAGCATATTGTTAGACGATGCAGAAATAGTGCAGACAGAAATTATTAACAAAATTCCATTGATAACCGAATTATTATCTTATTTAATATTTCAGACAGAATTATATGTAGACAATACATCTTATTTAGCCGCCAGCTATGAAGGGAACGAACACGCTGCTATGATATTAGAAAACATGTTGATTCATATAGCTAATGCCGTCATGCAGCCCCTGTTAAATAGATTAGCGAATATAGAAGCAATCAAAAAAGATTATTACGATCGCCAACTAATTTCTAACAGAGAAATCGAACGCTTCAGAAACGATTTATCTTGGAAATATCGCTGGCAAAATTATGTAGGAGAAGCCCAACAAATATTCGAGAGTCGTCACGAATTATTTGTGCTTGCACCTCGCGGTATAGCCAAAGTGTTTGTATATGCAGCCCGAAACAATGAACTAGAACAACTCGCAGGAATTCCCTTAGTCATGACATTATTGTTAGAATTCCGCGATGCAGCGACACCCCGTTTACAATCCCTACTATCCTTTGTAGGTAACGGTGTCGTTTTCGTTCTCACTAAAATAGTTGGTAGAGGAGTAGGTTTAATCGTACGCGGTGTTCTTCAAGGTATCGGTAGCACTTCCTTATCAGAGAGGAAAGGGAAGGAGTAATGATCAATGATCAATTATCAATGATCAATTATCAATTATCAACCAACAACCATCAATTATCAATGATCAATTATCAACCAACAACCATCAATTATCAAATATCAACCAACAACCATCAATTATCAATTATCAACCAACAACCATCAATTATCAACTAACAACTAATTATAATTGCGAAAAAAGTAAAAAAAACTATCCCAAAAATCTTGCGATCGCCTATCTTCCAATCTTTGCTTCTTCCACTCCCATGCTGTCTTTTCGACTATTTCTGAAAAACTCGAATAAACTGGGGATAAATTAGCTAAAGCATTAATTTTTATCTTTTGAGAAATAGCTAAAGCGATGATATTTATTAATTCTCTTGCTTCTGCTCCTAATAAAGATGCTCCTAAAATTTCACCATTCCGGCGAACAATTATTTTACAAATACCTGTAGTTTCATCTATTAACTTAGCAGTTGCTAACGTTTTAAAATACTGACGCACAACTAAAAATTCGTTTTTATCGTATCTTTTTTTTGCTTGCTTTTCCGTCAATCCAACCTGCACTAAACTCGGTTGAGTCAAAATTCCCCACGGAATTGCTTGATAATTTATTTTATATCTAGGGAAAAATAAAGCGTTTTTAATCGCAATTATTGCCTCAGAATTAGCAATATTTGGTAAATTGTAACCACCAATTACATCTCCACAGGCATAAATTCGATGATTGGAAGTTTGTAGTTTTTTATTAACCAGTAAAGTATGAGAATTGTACTTTACCCCTACAGCAGCTAAATTCAAAGACTCTATTAAAGGTTGTTGTGCCATCGCCACTAGTATTTCATCGGTTTCAATGGCTGTATCTCCTGCTTGCAACCACTTTTTATTTTCTATTAACCGAATTTGAGTTACAGTAGTTTGTGTTAAAACACGTACTCCTTCGACTTCTAACTGCACTTGCAGTAACCGAGCAATTTCTGGATCTACAGGAGAGATAATATAAGGGCTATTTACTATATAAGTGACGTTATAACCTAATCTCGCCAAACTTTGAGCAATTTCCACGCTTTGGGGTATCCCACCAAGAATTATCCAATTTTTTGGCGTTGTAGCGCTTCCCAAAACTTGCCAAATATTCGATAAAGTTAAAAATCCCGCTGACTGCAATCCCTTAATTTCCGGAATTGCTGGATGGGAACCCGTCGCAAGTAAATAATTACGTGCAACTAATTTACGCTCATTAACAATAAAACTTAACTTCGGCGAAGCTTGAAAGCAACCGCTACCAATAATTACATCAACACCTTGAGCCGCTAAAAAAGCAGGAGAAAGTTGTTCTTCAACATTCCCAGCGACGGCGGAACCCCATAACAGCAGCTTTTCCAAAGAAATTTGAGATTTTGCTCCTCCATTGGTTAGATGCTCTGCGCGCGAGCAAAACGGAGTGAGCTCATTAAATTTCCGAACAGCATTACTAATCTCCCCCATGCCTTGGAGTTGAATCAAATCGTGACAAAATCGCGGTTCAACCAAAGCAACCTTAGCCCTTAGTTGAACAGCCTTCAAAGCAGCATCCCGCCCGTGCTGAGTACCACCAACGATCGCAATATCGTAATCAACAGACATTAATAATTAGTTGTTGGTTGTTAGTTGTTAATTGTTAATTGTTAATTGTTAATTGTTAGTTGTTGGTTGTTAGTTGTTAGTTGTTAGTTGTTAGTTGTTAATTGATCATTGTTAATTGATCATTGATAATTGATCATTGCTCTCACCAAACGCTGATTATCCGCTTTTAACCGCACGGCTACGCGAAAATAGCGTGAGCCTAATTCCGGGAAACTCAGACAGTCGCGGATCAGAATTTGATGATGTTGAAGTAATTTCTGCTGTAACTCAGAAGTAGAATGCTTGGATTCGACTAATAAGAAATTAGCAGCACCCTTGAGTGGTTGCAAGCCTGGGATATCGGCTAAACCTTTAAACAAGTCACTTCTTGCTTTTGGCAGCCATTCCCAGGTTTGCTGCTGAAAATGTTTGTCTTCCACCGCCGCTGCCGCTGCTGCAGCGGCGAGAGAATTTACCGCCCAAGGATCGCGCCAAGATTGCCATTTTTTTAGGCGCTCGGGATGAGTAATAGCATATCCCAAGCGCAATCCGGGAAGACTGTAAAACTTAGTCAAGGAACGCAGTATGACTAAATTAGGAAATTCGGGCACCACATCAATTAGGCTTTGTTCCTCCCTTGGGTGCAGAAAATCCATAAAAGCTTCATCCACTACCACTAAAGCAAATTCTTTGAGGTAGGGTAATATGGCATCCCGTGATAATAATTTCCCCGTAGGATTATGGGGATTATTCAACAATAATCCCTTATCCTTTGTCCTTAGTCCTTTGTCAAAAATCAATGACAAATCAGTGTTGATAAACGACATAGGAAACTCCAACACAAGGGCGTTGAATGCCTCCAAGGCTCGATAGTAGTCGCCAAAGGTTGGAGTTGGGAGAACTGTCGCGGCAACTTGTGCTAATTCTCTTCCTACCCAAGTCAGTAATTCTGCTGAGCCGTTACCCGGCAAAATCCACTCAGACGGCAGTTGATGAAAACAACCTAAAACTTGTTTCAATTCACTGTAACTTGGATCTGGATAGTGCTTTATATTACCCAATTGTGACTTGATAGCCGCTAAAGTACTATCTGGGGGCCCCAAGGGGTTAATACTGGCAGAAAAATCCAAAATAGCACCAGGGGGACAACCAGCTACTGCTGCTGCCCAAGCTAAGTTACCCCCGTGTTTCGGTTGCCGCATCAAAAAAAAGTTTAGTAACTCAAAAAAGTCTACTCTTTTGGGGGAGCTACTCTTTCTCGAAACATTTTACCAGCGGAGAAAGCAGGAACTCTTGTTGCTGGAATCTCCATTTTTTCATTGGTTTTGGGGTTACGCCCTTCCCGTGCCTTACGCTCGCGCGATTCAAAAGAACCGAATCCTACCAGCGTTACCTTATCGCCAGAGGAAACGGCTTCAATGATGCTTTCTAAAGCAGCGCTTAAAACCGCATCAGCTTGCTTTTTGGTTACGCTGGCCTTTTCAGATACAGCATCAACTAATTCACCTTTATTCATGTCAAACTCCTTGAGGTTTATTGTGGGTTTGGGTTTGGATACCCCTGATGTAAACTGAGTTGCATCTTTTTTGGAGATTTACAAAAGTCCTGCTTTATGAGTATTTTTGCTTAAAACCGCTGTAACTCCCATCAGCTAGACTTTTCAATGAATCATTCTAAATTGTTGTAGCCTTCATTGGATACATGAAACGATTATTTTATATAGTTTTCAGGATTTTTCATATCCAAAGTTTAATTTTGGCACTAAAAATACACTTCTCGAAGGTCAAAATCCTAGAAAACAATATCTTGTTAGAAGGGTAATAGCGCAAAAATTTATCGGTAGCGATAGGGGGAGTAAAACAGATAGGATAGATAGGGATTAAAGGAGAAAATAGAGCTAATAGAGAGAATAAATGCTTTACCAAGAAGCTTGTTACAATGATTTTTTCGTCTCAACAAATTTTGAGCGACCTCTTTTAATTACCTTGCGATCGAAGTTTTAAATTCTTTATCCGATTAATGAAAAAGCTCAAGATTTAGTTATAACTTTTGTAAAGTTTTTAGATTACTTAATATTCTGCCATGGACATTTCGCTGGGAAATTTTTATTTCAACAATATTTTTTATTCGGATAAAAATAATTAAGCCCTCACCCTAGAAGGGTGGGGCTACAAAAACAAAGCCTGCCTTCCCAGGCTAAGAAATTTCAGCCTGGGAAGGCAGGTTTTGTAGGTATAGCCCTAGGCTTGTAGCCTATGGGCGGGGATTTTTACCCACTTGACGATGCCCTCGATCACCTCTGAGGCAACTTCAGCCCACGTTTCTGTAGCATTCTGCGTACTTCAGGACTAGGTTTGTAGTTGTAGCCATAAGAAGAACCTTGGGAGTCATCCATAATTTGAGGTGTGAGCAACACAATTACCTCGTTGCGTTGGTTATTCTTACTTGTGCTTCTAAATAGCGAACCAATAATGGGAATATCACCCAAAATAGGAGTCTTAGATACACTTACTCGGTCGGATTCTTGAATGATACCGCTGAGAATTAATGTTTGACCATCCCGCATACGAACTAAACCAGACTGAAGAGAACGTTCAGAAATTAAAGTTACAAATCCTTCTCCTGTATTTTGTTGGCCCGCTGGTGCTTTAACAGAAGGAGCAACTGATAAAGAAACAAAACCATTATCGTCAATGCGTTCAACCTTGACTCCCACAGTTAAACCGACTTTTTCTTTCTCAGTTTCTCTAACTTCTCTTGAACCGCCAGGAGTATCAACAAATGTAGTAGTTATCTGGCCAACCACTTCCTGAGTTAAATCGACTCTAGCCTCCTGACCTTCTTGCACAATTAAAGTCGGATCTGTCAAAATCTTAGCGTTACCATTGGTAACTTGAGTTTGTAAAGAAGCAAGAAAACGCTTAGGAAACTCAAATAAAGTTGGCAGAGATGCTGTAGCTGTACCAAGAGTTCCTTGTGCAACGCTTGCATTCCCATCCTCATCGAAGGTAACGATGTTATCAGTTGCAGGAGTAATACCAGAAAAACCTGGAGTTAAAGGATCTCCATTGGCTCCTGTTGGAGCAGTAGGATTAAAAAAGGGAAGTGCTCCTCTTTCTGCTGTTCTTGTTGTTACACCATTTTGGTCTACTACTATAGTCCCTGGATTAGTTCCTGGAATATCAACAAAGCTATTTGGATCGAAGAAAGGCGATCCTTGAATTGGGTTTTGGATAACGGGTGTAGAGGTGACGCTATTTGCAGTTTCAGCACTAGTAGCTGGTCTTGAACCACCAAAATTCCCAGATGCTGAACCACCATCAACGCTAAAAAAGTTGTCAGCAACTCCGAAAGAAAAGCTAGTTTTAAAATCTTTTGTTTTTAAAAGGTTGACATCAACAATCTTGACATTAACTGCAACTTGACGACGGCGGATATCAAGCTGAGTTAGCTGAGACATGGCTACTTGCACTGTTCTTGGATCGCCAATTAAGGTAACAGAATTAGTCCGCTCGTCTCCTAATGCTTGTAAACCTCTAAGTAATGGATTTGAGTCTTGAAAATTAATACGCTGAGTCTCAACCCTGGTCTCTGTAGTAGTTTGGGTTTGGGTAATAGGATTAATTCCTTCACCTACAGGTACAGCATTCACGTTAGTTACTTGACGTTCCCGGCTGACGGCAGTTTCTGCACCCAAGCCAACTAAAAAATTGAGAGCTACATCAACCGTAACCTGATTGAGTCGCATATTCCGCATTACGGTATCGCGAGTGGAATTAGGTAATTTAGTACCCACAAAAATTGTCCTGCCACTGCGATTCGCTTCTAAACCACTCAAGCGCAAAACGTAATTAAATACATCTTGCACGGGCTCGTTTTCAATATCTAAAGAAATCGTCAGTCCATCTCCCCCACCAGTACCAGTATTTGCAATTTCTCCTCCTTCACCAGCTTGTCCCCCTGCAAAAGCCAAATTCAAATTAGCAGCACGGGAAAGCAGTGACAAAACCTCCCGCACTGGCGCATCTCTTAATACCAAGCGAGGTACGCGCTGTTGAGTTCCTAAATCGATCACACTCGGTGAAGCATCGGTATTAGATATAGCTATATCTCCCACCGGGGGAGCAACTGCCCTAGGTAAAAAAGGCGGAGCCTGATTCATCGATCGATCGGGACCTGCAGGTGGTGCCGGGGAACCCTCAACACTAATATCGGGGTTGGGAACTACGGGAGCCGATTGGGCTATTTGGTTATTTTGGGGAGATTGAGCCGGTATTGGTTCCGATGGAGCCTTACTCGCAGTCGTTGCCATTGAAGGCATCAAAGCAAAGCTAAGTTCGTTTTGCTTTCGCACCACCGATTGACTTTCCGGAGGGTTACTTGTCCCGGTTATTACCACCCGAACGCTATTTGCATCAAGTTGACCGATGGAAACAGAAGCAATGCCATTTGTGGGATTATCTTGACGGAAACTATTACCTTGTGGCAGACGTAATTGAGTATTAATAATATCTGCAACTAAAGCATTACCTCTTCTAGTAGTAAAAACCTGGGGACGAGAGCCATCCGAAGTATTTAAAACTAGATTGACTCCACCCTCGACTTGGTTTAGTTTTACTTCAGTAATTTTTGTAGTTGATTGCGCCAAAACTGGCTGAGCAATTAACAATATAGAAGCAGCGGTTCCAAATATAAAACTACTACCGTGGAGTTGTTTCACAGTTCATTCCTCACTTTAAATAATTGATAATTGATAATTGATAGTTGTTGGTTGATAGTTGATAGTTGATAGTTGGTAGTTGTTAGTTGGTAGTTGGTAGTTGTTAGTTGTTATTTGATAGTTGTTGGTTGGTAGTTGATATGCGCGTATTAACTACTAATTCCTTAATTTATATCTGCATGTTAAAGGTAAATGTTTATCAGCTTTTAATTCTTTACTCCTAACTCCTAACTCCTAACCCCTAACTCCTAACTCCTAACCAATAACCAATAACCAATAACTCCTAACTATTCTTCAGATTTTTCTTTTTTCGCAGTAGCAATTTCTTCTGAATTCATTGGGACTAGAGCTTCTAACTTAAATGATGTAGTTATTGGTGTTGGCCCAACTCGGCGGGGTTTGTTTTCTTCTATATTCTCTGGTGCTAATGTTGATTCATAATCTTTAACGATTAATAATGGCTGTAAACGCTCTATATTACGAAGAATTGATTGGGTTTGTTCGTAAGTACCTCTAATGACAATATCGGTACTGCTACGTTTGAGTTTTCCATCAACTTCTGGTCCCAAAGAACCATCATTAACTTCTTCTGCACCTTCAGAGTTTGGAATAAATTTCTGTAATTTAGCTCTCACTGCATTCGTACTTATTTGAGCATTTCCTGCTTCTACTAAGCGATTTAAATCTATTAATAAGGTATTCAAAGTTTTTTCGTTTGCAAATACAGCTAATACTTCAGATTGCTGTTTTTTTGCTTGGGCTAATTCTGTTTTTAGTTTACCAATATTTTGCAAGCTAGCTTTTTTTTGCTGAATTTGTCCTTCAAGTTCTTCTTTTGTACCTTGTTTTTCTCCAAAGGTTTGCCAAGCTGGCATTACTAAGTTTAAGAGCATATAAATCGCTCCTGCAATTCCCAGTACCCCAATCAGAGCACCGCTGATTATGGGGGTAAAAGTGATACCAAATACAACGGGATAAGCTGAAGATTCTTCTTCAAACTGTGGATCTTCAAAATTCATCTCGTCACTAAATGTCATTTTTCAAAGACTCCCGTTTTTTGCAGACTGCGAATTCTAGCTACTAATCCCACTGTGCCTTTTTGTTCCAATTCCCGCATTAACTCGGAAGCTGGAACATCTGAGAGGTTGGTAGAAATAGTGTATTTAACTACTTTATCCGGTTTAATTATTGCTCCATCTGGAAGTCCATCAGGTAATTGAGCTTCAACCAATTCAGCCGTGACAATTCTTCCGTCTGTAGATTTGAAAAAGGGAGACTGTTGTAGGGAGAGTAAGAAATCGTTGACATCGTTAAAAGAACGAGCAACCCCGCTGATTTCTATTCCTCCTGCGGGATTCGTTGATTCACCTTCTCCTGGGTTATCAGGTGCAATTTGCTTGACGCTCTCAATTCGGACTTTCGCGGGAATGCGATCGCGCAAAACTTGTAACATTGCCGACCAAGGTCGAATTTGGTCAAAAACACTTACTAAGGCTTGGGTTTCGCTTTTAATAGTGTTAGTTTCTTGCTTTATTTTCTTTATATTGCCTATTTTTGACTCTAATTGTTGATTTTCTTGCTCTAATCCGGCGATTTTCTCCTCAATATCGGCATTTTGACTCTGTAAAAACCATAAAACTGTTCCCAATAAAGCAGGAAAAAATACAGCAACTGCAACACCGATATAAATCGGTACCTTATCCCCAGCAGGTAATGTCGCTTTTGGCTTTTTTTCAGTAACATTACCGTAAACTGGTCGGTCTTTAAGAAAGTTGACATCTAAGCTGTACATTTTACTTAAGCCTCCCGCATACCTAAACCAAGTACTATCCCCAAACCAGGACGTTGTACAAAGGGATAATCTTCATCGTCTACTTGCAAAGACAGAGCCTGTACGGGGTCTATTTGGGTAGTAGGTAAACTTAAGCGTTGTGTAAAACATTCATCTAACTGTATCAATCCACCTCCGGGTCCTGCGAGCAATATTTGTGCTATCTCCAAATTTTCAGTCTGATTTAAGTAAAAATCTATGGAACGACGCAGTTCATCTGTAAGTTCTCCTAAAACTCTCAACATGGCAGCCATACCGGGATTAGCCTCGGTAACACCAGTTTGACCCCCCTCCATGGGAGAAGCCGGAATAGTCATTCCCTCTAATAGTTCCATGTCTCTGGATGTAGGTAAATTCATAGCTCTAGACAGAGCAGCTTGCATTTGTTCTGTTCCAATGGGAACAGTACGGGAAAATTGTGGAACTCCGTTAACAACTATGGCAATTTCTGTACTGTCAAACTCGATATCTACTAGTACTGCCGCTTCTTGGGGACCAAACTGGCGTAGTTGCTCGCGAATTGTCCGAATTAGGGAAAAACTATTAATTTCCAAAACATCAACCTGCAATCCCGCCTGTTCAAAAGTACTCATGTAGGTATCCGTAATTTCTTTACGAGTTGCGACTAAAAGTACCTGTACCTTTTCGATGCCATCCTCATCTACGAAGTAACCGAGTTTTTGATAATCTACATCCGCTTCTTCACGGGGATAGGGTAGATATAAACCTGCTTCATGGTTTAGCACCATATCCCGTAACTCTTTATCGTCTAATTCCGCTGGTACGGGAATGAGACGCACAATTGAGTCTCTTCCCGGTAAGGCCGTTGCAACGCGACTCGCTTTAATTTTGCTTTCCGAAAGCGCCTCTTGAATGAGTTGCGCCATTGTTGGTGGATCTACGATTTGACCGTCAACAAAAATGCCCTCTGGAACCGGCACCGATGTTAAAACATCCAACTTCAGGCCTTGGCGCTGCTTGCGTAACTGAGCTACATTCACCCGTTGTGGTGCAAGCTCGATGCCAACCCCGCTTTTAGATTTACCAAACAGACTGTTTAAGCCTTTCAACACTGTTTTGTCCGTAGGAATACTAGAAAATAAAAATCAAAATGTTACTAAAAACTGCTCTTGATATTAGGTAATCGATTTAGTTATTAGTTTTAGTTGTTAATTTTAGTTATTAAGTTCAAAAATTCTGCATAGCCTTTGCACCCCTATTTTTGATAAATTTTATTTTCTATGGTTATTCAAATTAATTAGTTCAAACAAATAGCTGGTTCAATATGATAGCTAATTCCGATAGCTTATTGGCTGCTACTGTGCTTCACCAAACCAATTGATTAGTCCTCAAGCAATATTTACAATCGCATTCATACTTAGAACAAAATTTTGCTTTTGTGGTAAGAAATATCGCATATCCCAATATCTCATGATGCAGTTAATTAGTTATAACATCGATTAATTAAAACAATTATGTATCATAAATGTACTCAGTGCTTACACTGGATTAATAAATATACCGCAAAGAATCAAGCAATTATCCAGTCAGTATGTTTGACTATTGAAGTGAATAGTTATGAAAATTTGAAATAGATATGATAAATATATTAGTAATTTCTCGGATTTAGTATTGTGAATTAATCCCAAAATTATTGTTAAGTAATCAAAGAAAATAAAAATAGTGAAGGGATTTGTTTACAATTTATGATTAATTGATGGGAAAACCAGTAATTATACTAACTCTAGTCATCGCATATTTTGTCATAAATACCTAGAGGATGCCTGATTAAGAAGTCTATTTTCCTTCCACCTTATTGCTGTTGTATTAGCGACAGTATAACGCCGCAAGCCCTTAATAATCATGCCTTAGCCTTAGAGATAGGGACTAAAGCACCCGAAAAATACGTAATTATTTTCAATAATCAAACTGGAGTCCTATAGATAGAATATATTTTTAGTTAAATTCATTTTTTAAATGCAAAAAATGTCCTACTAAATAAAGCGAACCACACAAGACAACCAAATTATCATTTTGATTAAAAGCTTTTGTAAGGGCTGATGATAAATCCGAATGAGTCTCCCACGCACTTAATCCCGAACAAATACTCTTCGCCATTTTTGCTAATTCATGCTCGTCAGCCGAACTATGGTTAGGTACGGGTAATAAATGCAACCGATCGTTTGCACGCAATAAATTTTGAAAAATTACATCATGCTCCTTAGTCGAAAGCATTCCCATCACCCAAGTGACACTTACTTGAGATTGATGGGATTGAGCAAGTAAGGTATCGACATAATTTCGTAAAGCTTTTGCAGCAGCCGGGTTATGAGCACCATCAAGTAATAATTTGTGGTTATTCCAGGTAGTCCATTGCATTCTTCCCAACCACTTTGTTTTGGCCATACCCTCAACAATAGCTTTCTCAGATATTTCCCAACCCTGCTGTTGGAGAATTTCTAGAGCAGCTATAGCTACAGCCGAATTCGTTAACTGTATTTTTCCTTGCAGTGGCAAGGGATATTTTATAGATTTGGGAATTGGTAATTGGGAATTACCCTTCTCTTTTAGGTTTACTTCTACTTCTGCACAACCATTACTAACTTCTCGCCCAGGCTGAGGTTTAATTATCGGACATTGCAATTCTAAAGCGCGATCGCGCACTACTTGTTCTGCTTCTGGTGGTAATTGTCCAATAACTGTTGGACATTCTGGTTTGAGAATACCTGCTTTTTCAAAGGCGATCGCAGCGACAGTAGAACCTAATCGTTGCCAATGGTCGCGGCTAATAGAAGTTACAATAGTCACAAGGGGATGGGCACAAACATTAGTAGCATCCAAACGTCCTCCCAATCCAACTTCTACCACCGCTATATCAACCTCCTGCTGAGCGAAATACAACCAAGCAGCAGCGGTAAATACTTCAAACTGAGTCGGTGATTCTTCTTGGGGATCGATTGCTTCTTGTACTTGTATCAATAATTTGCATAGTTCTTCAGAAGAGATTTGCTGTTCGTTAAAGCAAATTCGCTCAGTCCAATCAACTAAATGAGGCGAAGTATAGCGTCCCGTAGGATATCCAGACTGCGTAAAAACCGAAGAAAGATAGGCACAAACAGAACCTTTCCCATTCGTACCAGCTACATGAATTATCGGAACTCGATCCTGGGGATTACCAAGATTCGCTAAAAGCTTGTACATGCGTTCTAACCCCAGATGAACGCCAAAACGTTTGTAAGGTTTTATTAAAGATTCTATGTCCATTTAAATATCGAATGTGGGAGTTGGGCATTGGGGAGAAGGGCTGTATCTTAAAGGCAAATAATTATATAACTCTAAACTCATAATTTTTACTCCTGTCTCGCTCTAAGATTACAGAAAATTTGGAGATAATCTTCCACCGGGAAGGGATTAACTCTTAACTCCTAACTTTTCCTCCACCTTGTTCCTTTTCTCTCCTTATTCCCCCATACCCTATGGGCAATTCCAAATTAAATTAATTAAACCGACTGTCCTATAAAAGAAAGCAGCCGGTTTAGGAGCGATAATTAAAAAAAATTACGCTTCTCTATTTAAAAAAGTTTGCAATTGTTGTAGTGCAGCAGCGCCGATATTAAATAATGCCCAACCTGCGGCAATGGCAAGTGGTGCCACAACAATCACAACACGCATATCCATATCTAGAACTCCTCTTTTAGGTAAAATTTTAAGTTTTATCGACTGCTATCACTTTCATTTTTAACTGAAGTGGTGACGCACCTACACCGACTCGTAAGAGCGGTGTAGGCTTCTCGGGGACTTCTCTATGAGAACATTGACCGAGCTTTAGACCCACTAAGCCCTAGGGACTTTTACTAAATAATTTGTGTTTTTTTTGTAGGCTGCATTTCTGCATTTAATTAAGTTACACCCACATACAAGGATAATACCATAAACCCTGCCTCGGCTTTCATCTCACCGCCGGAGCTACGTGTAGGCGAGAGACTTCCCGCCGAGAGAGGTAAATTTTTCCACCGCTACATGTAAAGAATGTTTACAGCTAGGAATTGGGCTACCCCCACACAACCCAGGCATGAATGGGATAATGGTGATATGCTAATGCATTTTGTTGATTTTTAATCCCCTAGTCTCCTAGTGGTTCATCACACCAACATTGCCGGCTTAAGACAGAGAGGGGGGAGAGGGGGAAGAGGAGCCATTGCGTTGCGGAGGAACACGCACCGTTGTAGCAAATGGCGTGGGGAAGAGGGGGTAGAAAATAATTTTTTCTTCTCGTTATTAACCCCGCAAAGTTAACTTGGTGGAGTACTAGGCTCCTTGTCCCCTTGTCCCCTTGTCCCCTTCCATCTTTCACTCAGAGGGATAAAATCCCAAATCCGTACCTTTCCCGGCATGAACTTAAGCTAATTTTTGGTAGCGTTTGGCATGTTCGATTAATTCTGCTGCTTCTTCGGGAGAATTTTGACGTATTACTTTACCTGGAACCCCAACAACAAGGGATAACTCCGGTACATTCTTAGTTACTACCGCACCTGCACCAATAATGCTTCCGCTTCCTACACGCACTCCATCAAGAATTACTGCGCCAATGCCGATTAAAGTACCGCGTTCGATGTATGCTGAATGTACTTCAGCTCGATGCCCGATGGTAACATGGTCTTCTAAAATGGTAGGTAAACCTGGGTCGCCATGGAGAATTGCTCCATCTTGTATATTCGTACATTCTCCAATTTCAATACGTTCGACATCGCCTCTGACGACTGCACCGTACCAAATACTTCCTCCTGTTGCAACACTAACCGAACCCATAACAACTGCATTGGCTGCAACAAAAGCTGCTGCTGAAATATTGGGAGAAGACCAGTAGGAATTGGTAGACACGATAGAATATGAATATGCGAGCATAGGAACAGTCAACGTACTCCAACTCTATATCGCTTGGAGTATGACCAGAATATCACGACGTTATGTTTCAACGTCTAAATGGTCATTAGTATGTCAAATCAAGCTGAAATATGAAGAAACTTTTTATGCCCACAAAAAACTATAAATTTATTTCAGTCATGCTCTACTAATAAATATAGTTATTAGCAAAATCAACTATTGTAAGTTTAATTTTTAAGTGATTACCCAGAGTAGTTGTATTGCAAGTGTAAAATTAAACAAGGACAAATTGATAAAAATAAAAATGTTTATATACACTTCATGATGAACCCAGGCTTGCAGTACCCGATATTCGGTCCCGAAATTCAGTGCCCTCATTGCCGTCAAACGATTCCGGCACTGACCTTAACTGATACTTATCTGTGTCCCCGACACGGAGCTTTTGAAGCTAATCCGAAAACCAGCGAATTAATTCACCTCCAATCTGGACGGCATTGGCGTAGATGGAAGGATGAATGGTATCGTCAGCATACTCATCCCGATGGAATAAGGTTTGAAATTCACGAAGCGCTTGATAAACTCTATACCCAAGGCTATCGGGCTACTAAAGTGATTATTGCTCGTCGGTATCGAGAGTTGATGGGTAGTTATTTAGAGCGTAGTTCGCCATGGCGCGGACAAAACTCAGAAGCTACTTCTGGACGATTGTACGGCTTACCGGTAGATTTTAGCCCTGATGAGACTTCATCCGAGTCTTGCTGGCAGGTAATAAACTTTGATTTAGAAAAAGAACCCGGCGTTCCGGTACGCTATCCTTATTTCAGGTTGTTTGAATAATAAAGTGAAATGTTAGGAGTCACAGGGTTCCCATTCAAAATTTTTTCTTATAAAAAATTTTGAATGGGTTCTCTTCACCTGGGCGGATAACTCCTAACCAATGTTATCAATTATTTCAATACTATTTTAAGATGCACCACGCTTCTATTCGGACTGCGGATATCCTTTGTGCGATCGCCTTTTACGAACAGTTGGGTTTTCAAGTATGCGAGCGCTTCACTACGGGTTATACTTTGGCTTGTTGGATGGAGGGATTGGGAGGAAGAATTGAATTAATTCAAATTCCTCAACCAAAACCTGCTGCTGATGCATTTACTGATGAACATTATGTAGGGTACTATCATTTATCATTCGATATCACTGAGGTTGCATCCGATTTACCGAGTTGGTTGAAAAGCACTAAAGAAAATTTTGCTGAAGCATCCCGCAACCAACCAGAATTAATCAAGCCTTTGAAGGTACTTTTAGAACCAACTCAGCAACAAATAGGCAGTTGTATCTATGAAGTTGCTTTTATTGCTGATACTGATAATTTACCTTTGGAATTTATTCGCAATTTGACCAAAAATTAAATTGTAGTTATTAAGTAATTTTTTTGGAATCAACTAAGCAGCAAATAGGCGGTTATATCTACAAAATTGCTCTCATTGCTGATACTGACAATTTACCTTTGAAATTTATTCGCAATTTAAGCAAAAATTAAATTGTAGTTATTAAGTAATTTTTTTAGAATCAACTAAGCAGCAAATAGGCGGCTGCGTCTATGAAGTTGCTTTTATTGCTAATACTGACAATTTACCTTTGAAATTTATTCGCAATTTAACCAAAAATTAAATTGTTGAAATAGTTGAAATTAATTACTTTTATCTGTAGAATAAACAATCTCTGTACTGTTGCCGACGCAACAGATTAATCCTGTAGATTAGACTATATTCATATAAAAAATCTGTAGTTAAGCTTACAGATAGATCAAGCAAATAAATGTTTGTATATTTTACGTTATTGCGTACTTGTAGTTTTCCGTCTTTACTTTTAGGGCTAGCAACGATCCTAGCTCTATTTTTTGGCGGTGAATTTAGCTACAGTCAAATGATAACTGTGTCTAAATGCGTAAATAATTGCAAGGAATTAGTGACAAAAGACAATAGAATACTGACAGTTGCAGAAAATGTTCGTAAAACCACACTAGAAAATGGTCTTACAATAATAACCAAAGAAGCACACACAGCACCAGTAGTAAGCGTGCAAATGTGGTACAAGGTGGGAACTCGCAACGAAAAACAAGGTGTTAATGGTATTGCTCACCAGTTAGAACATATGATGTTCAAAGGCACAAAAAATCGTCCCGTACAGTTTTGACGACTTTTTAGTGCTTTAGGTAGCGATTCAAATGCTTTTACCAGTCACGATCAAACGGTATATTACAGTACGGCAGAACGCAATAAGTTAAAAGCGCTTTTGACTTTAGAAGCAGACAGAATGCAGAATGCTGTTATTGACACAAAGCAACTAGAAAGTGAAAAGCAAGTCGTAATTTCAGAATTAAAGGGTTATGAAAATAGTCCAGAGTATCGGCTAAATCGGGCTTTGATGAGTGCGGCTTTTCCCAATCATCCTTATGGATTACCTGTAGGTGGTACTGACAAAGATGTAGAACAATTCACTGTAGAGCAGGTGAAGCAGTATTACAAGAACTTTTACAGCCCCGACAATGCAATATTAGTGATTGTTGGTGATTTTGAAACTGCTAAAACCATTAAAGCCGTAAAAGAAATATTTGGAAAAATACCGAGAAATAAAAATACAAAATATTTAGAAAGAATACCAGTTAATCAAACATTTTCTCCTTCTGTTTCTGATAATGTAACTAAAAATTCCAAACCTATTGTACTGAAACAACCCGGGGCTGCGCCCTTACTCCAAGCTATATATCCACTACCTTCTGCAAAACACGAGGATGTAGCAGCTTTGGACATCATGGATTATATTTTGGCTGAAGGAAAGAATTCACGTCTTTATCAAGCCTTATTAGATTCGGGAAAAGCTAGTGATGTTGAAGCGAGTGTAGTTAGTTTACAAGACGCAGGTTGGTATGAACTCTTAGTCACGGCAAATTCCGGTCAAAATTTATCTAGAATTGAATCAGTAATTGACAAGGAAATTACTAAGTTAGCGGATAAAGAAGTTAGCTTAGAAGAATTAAATAGAGCAAAATCTCAGTTACAAGCTTCAGTAATTTTGAGTAATCGTGATATTACCTCTTTAGCAATGCAATTGGGTAATGATGAAGCTACTACTGGTGATTATACTTATACAGATCGTTATTTAGCAGCCATTCAAAAAGTAACAGTCCAAGATGTGCAACGTGTAGCCCAAAAATACTTTAAACCGCAAAAGCGAACATTAGGTTTTTTTAAACCAACTGAGTTAAAAGTTCAAGAAAAAGTTCCTAGTGAAGAAGTGAAATTAGAAAATAACGAACAGTTTTCTAGAGGCGCTAGAGCAAACGAGGATGTAACTGAGTATCTACCACAAGTAAATTCGACTATCGCTTCAAAAAATCGAACTTTACCAGAAAAGTTTATTTTACCTAATGGTTTAGAGATTTTACTGTTACCAGATAAAAGTACTCCCACAGTAACTTTGGGTGGATATATCAAAGCTGGTGCAGAATTCGACTCTGAGAATATTGCAGGGTTAGCATCTTTGGTAGCAGAGAATTTGATGAATGGAACCCAAGATAAAGATGTTCTGAATATAGCTAGAATTTTAGAAGATTGTGGCGCAAGTTTAGACTTTAACACTTACCGTGAAGGTGTGTACATTGAAGGTAACAGCTTGTCGGATGATTTATCAGTATTGATCGAAACTCTAGGAGATACGATCAAAAATCCGACTTTTCCCACAAAACAATTGCAACTAACGCGCCAACAAGCAATAACCGCCCTCAAGCAGGATTTAGACGATCCATCTGAAGTTGCTGAAAGAACTTTTTTACAAGCTATTTTTCCGAAAACACATCCTTCCCACAGTTTTTCTTCAAAAGAGAGTTTACAGCAAATTACTCATCGCGATGTAGTAAATTTTCATCAAAAACATTATCGTCCCGATACTACAGTACTAGCTTTAGTCGGTAACTTTGAACCAGCCGAAGTGAAAAAACTTATTCAAAGAGAATTTGGAAATTGGCGAGTTTCGGGAGAAAAACCCAAAGTCAAATATCCACCAGTAAATTTACCTAAATCAGTTGTTCGCGTTAATCCACTAGTCCCCGGAAAAGCCCAAGCAATTACTTTCATGGGAAATAAAGCAATTAACCGCCAAGACTCTAGATATTATGCAGCAATTGTTTTAAATAATATCTTGGGTGGCGATACTTTATCGAGTAGACTTGGTTCTCAAGTACGTGACAATTTGGGCTTGACTTACGGTATTTACAGTAACTTCTTAGCCGGTAAAAATTCTGGAACATTTTTGATTGAAATGCAAACTAGTCCAGAAGATACCACAAAGGCGATCGCCAGCACGCAGCAACTGTTAAAAGAGTTACATGAAAAGGGCGTAACCGATGCAGAGGTTGAGATCGCAAAACGTAATTTGGCTGGTAATTATAACGTTTCTCTCGCTTCCCCAGATGAATTAACCTACAGGATGATTAAAAATCACGTACTGGGTTTAGGCACGGAGGAAATACGTAACTATACTGAAAAAATTCAAGCAGTCACCACCGCAAAAGTAAATCAAGCCGCACGTGAGTTACTTCATCCAGATAAAATTATAGTAGTAACTGCAGGTCCTCCAATTTTGGCTGACCAAGGAAAAATAAATCATTAGCTGAGTTAGGAGTTAAGAGTTGGGAGTTGAGAGTTAGGAGTTAGGAGTTAGGAGTTAAGAGTTAGTCCCCATGAAAAATTTTTTTTCATCATCATCTATGAAAGAATATTCTTCCGCTGCTCCCCCTACTCTTTCAAGTTAGGAGTAAGGAGTTATGATTTAGGACTTAAAAATTCTATTCATCTCCCCATCTCCCCATCTCCCTAACTAAGGGCAACAGGCACAAAATAAGTTAACGTAAATATAGTATTGTTTCTCAATAAAACTAGTAAATCCATTTACCGCTCAAGCGGCAACACGCTTATCTTATATTATCTATGAACATCTTAAGTAACTTGCTTTCTCAGCCAGCTCAAGATAATCGTCCCAAAAGACAGCGTAGGGGAATTGAAATCAAATCGCCGCGTGAAATTGAAATTATGCGCCAATCGGCAACAATTGTCGCAACCGTATTAAAAGAAATTTCTGAGTTGGTAAAGCCAGGAATGACTACAGCAGACTTGGATGCAATTGCTGAAAAACGCATCCGAGAAATGGGTGCAACACCTAGCTTTAAAGGATATCACGGTTTTCCTGGTTCCATTTGTTCTAGCATCAATAACGAAGTGGTGCATGGAATTCCTAGCCCTAAGAAAGTCATTCGCGCAGGTGATGTTTTAAAGGTCGATACCGGTGCTTTTTATCAGGGATTTCACGGTGACTCTTGTATTACAATTGCCGTTGAAGAAGTAAATCCTGATGCCGCAAAGCTAATTCGTGTTGCCGAAGAAGCTCTTTATAAAGGCATAGAGCAAGTCAAAGCTGGTAAATATTTAATGGATATTGCCGGTGCGATTGAAGACCATGTAAAATCCAATGGTTTTAGTGTAGTTGAAGACTTTACTGGACATGGCGTTGGTAGAAACTTACATGAAGAACCTTCCGTGTTTAACTTCCGCACTCGTGAAATGCCTAACGTCAAATTGCGTAAGGGTATGACTTTGGCAATTGAACCAATTTTAAATGCTGGTTCTAAATTTTGTAAAATCTTATCCGACCGTTGGACTGCGGTAACTGTAGATAATTCACTATCAGCACAGTTTGAGCATACTGTATTAGTAACAGAAACTGGATATGAGATTTTAACAGATAGGTCAAAAGTCTAGATTTTTGGAAATATTGAATAATAATGTAGAGACGTTGCCATGCAACGTCTCTGTGCTGTCTAAAAATGCGATACAAAACTAATTGTTCTGAATTTCGTCAAACTTTGACCGCACAGCTTGTATATCTTGCCACATTAACCATTTAGGACTACCAACTTCACGGGAAGGGTTACGTAGCAAAAAGGAAGGATGAAAAATAGGCATACACAAACGCTCTTGCCACTGTATCCATTGTCCGCGAATTTTAGTAATTCCGCGGTTTTCTGCGAGTAAACCTTTGAGAGCTGTTGCACCTGTCAAAAGGATGATTTTTGGATTAACTAGACGAATTTGTTCTAAAAGGTATGGTTTACAAGCCTTAATCTCTTCAGCTGTTGGGTTACGATTTTCCGGGGGACGACATTTATTAATATTGGCGATATATACATCCTTTTCACTATCGAGTTTTACTGAAGCTAAAATTTTCTCAAGCAATTGCCCCGCTCTTCCAACAAAAGGCAATCCAGTTTCATCTTCATTCTGCCCTGGTGCTTCCCCGATAATCATGATAGATGCTTGAAGATTTCCTCTTCCTACAACGGCATTTTGGCGATTATCTCCAAGCTGACAACGATGACAATTATTGCAATGTTCTGCCAATTCCATCATGCTTGGATAAGTATCCTGAGCAATAGGAATTTTGGCATCTGTGGGAATAAGCTCTGTTTGATTAAAATTTGAGTTATCGAAAAGACTTAATTGGTTTTCGCTGCTCATCTGAAATTTTTTGGTTTGATACCCTTTTTTAGCTTACGCCGGGAGGTGTTGTTGAACTGAAATTAAATTTGTTTTTGAGAAGATAATCTGCGCCGCAATCAATAAACAAATTCACACATTTACTTCCCGTTTCTACGGAGGCGCTCTACGCCAGCTTCCACGAGGATCGCCTTTCGGGATAAATTAACTCTAAAAATATAGGTTTGGCTACGCTTTTTTGCGTAATACTTGTATCTATAAGCCTCCAATTATATCAGCGATTTTAAGTAGATTACAGCTAAATTCAAGGCAATGCCATTGTAAAGTGTTTAGTAAATCATGTTATACAACCCACTTTTTAAAAATCGCGAAGCTGCTGGTGAGGAGTTAGCGCGAACAATTCGTACTCAGTTAAACAAACAAGAAGTTGAAACCCAATTAAAGCCAATACCAATTGTTTATGCTCTACCCAGAGGGGGATTGCCAATAGCCTTACCAGTAGCGCGTTTGCTTGATTGTCCCTTAAAGATAGAAGTAGCAAAAAAGATTAGTCATCCTCAAAATAAAGAGTTAGCCATTGGTGCAGTGACTGCTTCAGGAAGTCTTATTTGGTCAGAAAATAGGCCATTTCGCTTCAGATTTTATTCCCAACAAAAACGTCAAGCAAGTTTAAATGCAGCTATGGACTATGCTAAGTCTTTAGAGGCACAATTGAGTCCAGCTTGTCCCCAAGTAAATGTAGAGGGAGCAACTATTATTTTAATTGATGATGGCATTGCTACAGGTATGACTATAGCAGCAGCTGCAACAGCTTTAAGAAAATTAAAACCTACAGAAATTTGGCTGTGTACCCCTGTTGCGCCTTTGAAATTAATACCTTGGTTGCATAAATGGGGGGAAAAAGTAATTGCCTTAGCAACACCAGAATATTTTTTGAGTGTCAGTAACTTCTATGCAGAATTTCCTCAACTCAAAACCCAAGAAGCTTTAGAATACCTTCAGCAACAATCTGTTAAAGGTTGAATCATCTAAAATATTAAATTCAACGCCCTCTAGTTTTAACAGTATAGTTTTAGGTTACATTTCTCTAAAAATTATTTTTCCCTCACCCCGATTGGGGCAGGGAAAAATAACATAGTTTTAATCGGATAAAATCATTAAATTTTACAATTTTATTACTTTTTATAAGTAATTTCTAAGTTGGTAAATCACCAGATTAAAGATATTAAATTTGAGATTATTTTGAAACTTCATCATTTATAAAAATTAATCGTATTCTAGCGCTCTAGCGTAGTCACCAATAGCATAACAAGCTGTTTTAAGACTAGCACGAGCTTGTTCTTGGCTACGATTGTCTTTAATAGCTAAAGCTATTCGCAAACGTTCTTCATAATAAGATATTGCTCGTTCATAGTTCCCTAAAGCTTCGCAAGCTACTCCCAAGCTACCTAAAGATTGTTCCTGAATGCGGTTATCTCCAATATTCTTTGCTAATTCTAAGCGCTCTTCATAGCACATAACCACTTTTGTATATTTACCCAAAGCATAATAGGCATTACCGAGATTTTTTAATACTTGGATACTAGTGCGACTATTTTTGAGCAAGCGAGATACAGCGAGACAATCTTCGTAATAGATGACAGCTTTTGAGTAATTCATTAAAGCATACCAACCATTACCTAAGTTTTTTAATATTTGCTCTTCTCCCCAGTTATCTTGAAGTTCCCGTACTAATTTTAAACTTTTTTCTTGATATTCTATTGCCTTGGAAAGGTTATTTAAAGCTTTATAAACTAGTCCTAAATTATTGAGTGCTGCGATTTGAGAGCGACTATCTTGTATACATTGTCCTATTTGCAAACACTCTAGTAAATATTCAACGGCTTTTTCGTGCTGCTTTAAGTGACGATAAGCATTACCTAGATGGGAAAGTGCCTGTATCTGTAACCGATCTTCTTGAGTCTCTTTAGCCAAAGATAAGCATTGTTTAGCGTATGATATTACGCTTTTATAATCGCCAGAGCAATAAGCTACCAATGCTAAACAAGAAAGTGCTTGAGCCTGTTTTTGAAAATTTCCATATGCTTGAAATAACGCGGTGGAGTGTTGTAAAGATTTGATTGCAGCATTGAAGTCTCCAGATTGTTGCTGTTGAATTCCTTGCTGTAATAACTCCGATGCTTCAAATGAATCTTCTGTATTTTCAAAAGATATCTGGGTTTGTAAACCTTCGTCAACCTCTTGGATATCGCCATTTTCCTTATTTTCGTCGAGTAATTCTGTTGGTATATGTAAAGGAATTGTATTTTTTAAACTGGAACTCCATTTGCTTTTTTGCATTGACTTCTTGCTCCCTGTAAATTATCTTCGGTAATGTTAGTATTCCCAAAGTTTCGGTCTAAATTTCATTTTTATATATAAAAATTATGAAAAATAATAGTAAAACTTACAGGAAATGTACCGTGAGCGTTCAATTGCGGCAAGCGGCATTACCCAATATTTTCAAAGTTGTGTTGAGTAAAACTAACAGTTTTACTCAACGAACAAACTTCTTGAATGGGGTAGTATGTATTTAGCTATTCTCTTGATGCTCGATCAAATATTTTCTATTATTATCTTAAACAACAACTATTAAGTTTTTAGTAAATACCATCGAAAAAGATAAAAGTAATATTGAAGGCTTATTCTGTTGCTATGTTAAATTTACTGATAGTAAATATGCCGATGGTGATTTCTGAAATTACTTTTATTATTTACCAATTATTGCTCGATCGAAATTAGCCCCGATTAAGTTTGCGCCTTGGAGTTTCGCTTCTGTAAGATTTGCACCTGTAAAATTAACTCCTTTGAGATTTGCCCATCTTAAATCGGCACCTCGTAAATCAGCTTCACTCATATCGGCTTGTAATAAATATGCACCAATAAGGTGAGCTTTGGTTAAATTCGCTTTGGTTAAATTCGCTTTATAAAAATAAGCACCCATCGCTTCTACTTCGTATAAATTGGCATTTGTTAATTCAACTTCAATTAAATTAGCATCATATAATTTTGCTTTCCAAAGATTGGCGCGGTTGAGCTTTGCTCTTCCTAAATCTACACCTTTAAGATTTGCGTCTTTTAAATCGGTTCCAATCAAGTTGGCTTCACTCATAAAAGTATCTTGTAAATTTGCCAAAGTTAAATCAACTCCAATCAAATTAGCAAGACTTAAATTAGCCTTTGTCAGGTTAGCACCACTCAAATTAGCAAGGCTTAAATCAGCTTTTATTAAATTAGCTTCTTGAAGATTTGCATTATGAAGATTAGCACTATTCAAGTCAGTATCAGTTAGATTTGCTTTTACTAACAAAGCATTTTCTAAATTTACATGGCTCAAATTCACTCCTTGGAGATTTGCGCTTATAAGATTGTATCCAGATAAATTTGCCGAACTTAAATCTAATTCAATTTGAGGATTTTTCTTTCTCCACTCATTCCGTGTAAAAGTACCAGTTCTGAGTAAAGTCAAATGCTCTAAATTTGCCACGATCAATCCCTACTACTGACGCTTACTTTGGTAATTTACCCTACCAGCTACGCTTTCAATCGCTGCTAACGCTCCATCTGCACCTGCAAGTATATCCTGTTCTTGCCCCCCTAAATAAAGCCTGCCAAAACTACCTACAGCATTGACAGCAAGAATATTTATTCCAGCGGCTTTCTCGGCTTCATTCGCAGCTAATGCAGCATAGGCTGCAGGTTCAACTTCCAAGACATACAATGTTTGTCCCGCTAATAACATCTGCCCTCGTCGAGTGCGATTGATAAGTTGTGTTTGATAAGCGTCAACATTGCGAATAATTTGACTCGAAACCACCCGGGGTTTTAAGCCTTCATCTCTTTTAACTCCCAAAGCTGCTAAGATAGCTTGTCCCGCAGTACGAGTTTCTCCCTGAGAGCTAGAATGGACTTCCAACAAACCATACAGTCTTTCTACCATCTGCACCCCCGGGCGTACCGAAGCCGATTTTAGGGCAACATCGGTAATTCGATTAATTTCTATCCCAGGAGAGATTTCAATCCACAAAGAAGTGTCTCCTGGTAGTGGTAAAAAACCTTGGGCTACCGTTCCCATATATGCTGCGTGTTGAGGTTGCAAATTATCCAGATATACAAAACTGCGTAGTTCTACACCCAAGATTCTGCTCCAGTCATAAGGATAAGAATTATTTATTTCATGAATTTAAACTTAAACTACCATAAGTCAGGGGTTCCCATAAGAATTTTTTTAGAAGAAAAAATTCTTATGGGTGCCCGTCAGTTACAAGTTGGCAGAACGGGTGTTAATTGAACGATCTCAAGATCAAAATTATATACTTGGGTAGAGTTGGTGTATTAGATTTATCCAAAATTGAAGCTCGCAAATGAGATTGGAAATTTAAAGAAATTCACTTTGCTTCTTTTTTACAATATTTTGCCTTTTATCAGCCATTTTTTAGAATAGTTAAAACAGATAATTAAAATGGAAAAGTTAAGCTACCAAAACAAAGCCCGTTTAAGCCGCAGCGAAGCTGAACACGGGCTAAATTAGGCACACCAAGAAATGGTATTAGTTTTTATTCTTGTTTGGGTTGAATAACCATTTCTCTACAAAAAATAACTTTAGAACCTTGCGATCGCCAATGGTTTAATGAATTGCCTTATGATTATCAAATATTACTGCTGTATCCGTACTGGGATGCAGAATTTGTTGGCTTGGCGAGCTTTTGAGGTTATCCGCTACAGCAGTAGAGATCGCGAAGAATATATCAAAAGTGAAGAAGATAGCCAGTAAAACAATAAAAAAAGTTCTTCTCATGAATTTAACCTCAAGTTACAGCAGATGTAGTTAGAAAAATACCAGTTGTGATAATTAAAATTGCCAGTGCAATTTTAAGTTTGTCTTGTTGTTTTCCAATGGGCGGAAAACCTTCTAGTACCGCTGCGCGGAATTCAAAAATCAAAAGTCAAAAAACCTATTGAGTAGCCTTTTGAGCAATTTGAAATGGTTGTTTTATTTCCGCCGCGATGGACTAGCCATTGATAAACGTAGATTGTGAAAATTCCCAAAGTTACCAATACCGATGCAAATCCCAAACTAAAAGCACCACGCTAGCACCACGATCTAAATCGCTTTATGTAAGGCGAGATCCTCAAGCAGTAAAATCAACATCAATTGACAACCGATAAAACACAGAACGGGATACAGTTGTTCGCCGGCTATGTATTAGGAACTTATAGGATTAAAAGTCCGAGTGCAAAGATGCTTGCAGTATGAGCATCAGAACCCAGCTTTGAGGCTTTTACCATCGTTTTACCGTGTTCCGGCGCTAAAACATATCCCGCACCAAATAAAAATGCAATTCCCAATCCTACTATTAGTAAATTCAGTGTCAAGGATCCCTATGAGAATTTTTTCTTCTAAAAAAATCTCATGGGTGCCACTCAAGTTTTGCTGAACAATTCCCTGCATTAATTCACTACCATATCCGGGATGAGCCACCGCAGGTTTTGTATTCAACAAAACTATTATTGTCAGTAAAGCCGCTGCGGTAAATACTTGTTTGTAGAACTTACACGTTTGTAACAAAAATTCACAAAGTCCGTTTGAGAAATGTTCAAATGCCTAAAATTTTTCCGTATTACACTTAACATTGTCATAGATTACGTTGCACATGAACAAAATTGCAATAAATATTTAATTTGCTTAACAATACGAAAAGTTTCGGAATATTTTGAAAAAAGCATTGATTCTGATTAAGTTCTTACTGGAGAAAGGCTTTAAAATATCTTTTAGAAGAGAATATAATAATAACTTTCTTTTCAAGGGTGTATGATTGACCACGATCGTTTATTTAAAGAGTTAATTTCAACATTTTTCATTGAATTTCTAGAATTATTTTTACAGCGAGTCGCAAGGGATATTGATAGAGATTCGATTCAATTTTTACCGCAAGAAGTTTTTAACGATGTGACTTCTGGGGAAAAGAAAGAAATTGATTTGCTGGTGCAGGTAAAATATCAACAAAAAGATGCTTATTTTTTGATTCATATTGAAAATCAAGCTTATACACAGCAAGATTTCGCTAAGAGGATGTTTAAATACTTCGCTAGGTTATATGAAAAATATGATTTACCGATTTATCCGGTAGTGATTTTTTCCTTTGATGAGCCGAAACGTCCTGAACCCAGGAATCACAGCGTCACGTTTCCAGATTTAAACGTATTGGATTTCAACTTTGCAGCAATTCAGTTAAATCAATTGAGTTGGAGAGATTATTTAACCCAACAAAACCCAGTTGCTGCGGCTTTGATGGCGAAGATGAATATCGCTGTAGAGGAGCGTCCCCAGGTTAAAGCTGAGTGTTTGCGATTATTACTTACTTTAAAGTTAGACCCAGCGCGGATGCAAATGATTTCGGGGTTTTTCGACGTTTACTTGAATTTGAACGAACAAGAAAATCAAGCTTTTAAAACTGCTGTCGATAGAATGGGATTAAGTGATGAAGAGGAGGAGAAGTATATGGAAATTATGACTAGTTGGGAACGGGAAGGTGCTGAAAAAGCTACTGAAAGAATTGCCATAAATTTACTACGGGAAGGTTCTACTGTTGAATTTGTGACAAAGATAACAGGTTTAACTACGGAACGAGTACGGGAATTACAAGCGCAGTTGCAGAGGGAAAGTTAGAGAATATTTTAATTTTGTGGTGGTAGACCTAGTTTTTTGCGAAATTGTGGACTGTATATTGCTTTTTCCCAGTTTTTGGCTTGTTTGATTTGTTCTGGGGTTATGTTTTTGGCTTCAACTAATGCATTAACAAATTTGCTTTTATCCCAGAATTTTGCACCACGGAGATCGGCACTGAGAAGATTCGCACCACTGAGGTTGGCACCACTGAGGTCGGCGTATTTAAAGTCGGCAGCACTAAGGTTGGTATTAATGAGCTTAGCATCACTGAAGTTGGCATAAATGAAGTTGGCACCTATGATGTTGACATATATCAAGTAGGCAAATTTGA
>JBHJJJ010000069.1:0-5429 GCA_050042755.1 Rivularia sp. (in: cyanobacteria) | reverse complement strand
CGCATATAATTTTTAGCCAGAGATTTCGCTGCATTCGCAACTTCACCTTGATTTTCACTGGGTTTAATACCCATTTCCTGACGCAATTGATCGAGAGAAATTACCTTGTAGTCGGGAAGATTTTCTTTAATCCAAGTGTCTTTTCCCGAACCTGGTAATCCTGACATCATTACTACTTGAAAACGAGTGTCGTCATAAGCGTGATAATCTGGATTACCCTCTTCTTTTTGGAAATAAATAAATCGACTGTGGGCTGATGGAAACAAACGCGGTTGGGTAAAACAATCATTTTCTCGACAGAATTCTCTAAAAAATTCAATCCGTTCTAATAATTGTTTGCGATCGTCGCAATAACGCCCTTTAACATCTGCTTCCGCTAACATTGCCAACATATCGCAACGAATAATTTGGCTAGCTTTAATGACAGCTTGCTCGGGATTTGATTTATCCCAAAACCACAGAGGTAAACTCCCATATTTAACCAAAGCCACAATTTCTTCTCTTTGTTTGAACGGTACATTCAAATCCCAGAGAATTTGTTGTGTCATTTTTGCACCTTGCAATACGTGTCCCTTAGAACTAATCGCTCCCGAATCTTCTATTTTGGTAGCACTCGGTTTCGCAACATCATGGAGTAAAGCTACAGCAAATAGTACCGAGCGTTCTGTTTCTGGTAAAGCTTGCCATTGGGGTAATGCAACCAGGGCCTCACACACTAGTTTTGTATGAGTAAGAACATCACCCTCTGCGTGATAACGCGAATCTTGCGGACAATCAGCAAGCACCCGCAACCAATCAAATTTGTCTTCTAAGCAATGCCAATTAATTGACAAATTACCCTTATTTGGGCAATAAGGAAAAATCCAATTCATAATCAGTACCATTCTAATAACTTGTAGGGTGCTGTTAGGGCCCCTACTATGTATTATTTGAGGTTAAATTTTTGATAATGCCGTAACGCACCATTCTAATAACTTGTAGGGGAGGCAAAAAGCGGTGTGGATAAACCTCGCGCTTTATTGAGGCAAAAAGCTTTGTAGATATTCTTCCCGCTTTATTGCCTTGCCGTTGCTGTTACGGCCCCTCCTATGTATTATTTGAGGTTAAATTTTTGATAATGCCGTAACTAACATCTTGCACCATTCTTATTAAGCCCGAATACCCGCCTCGGAATCAATTCCGAGGCTCATATACAAAGTACGTTAAAACGTACTAAAAGCCATACCTAGTCTTCTTTAGAAGACTTTATGTATTAGCCTTGGAATTTATTCCAAGGTGGTTGTTGAGAATGGTGCAAGATGTAATGTAACGCACCATTCTAATAACAGTGAACAGTGAGCAGTTATCAATTTTGAATTCCTCATTCCTAACTCCTAATTCTTAACTCCGCGAGCTCTCAACTCCTAACTTTTTCCCTTTCTTCCTAAGCTTTGAATAAGTCAACGCGATCGCGCAGAATATTGGGTATTATGGGACGATTAAGCCAATGTCCATCCGATTGCTTAATAGTGGTTAAAAAGCTCGAACGCACGTATTTATACCGTTCTAAAACCGTATCTGCTGATTCCACTTTGATGTATAAACCTTCCATTACAGAACTTCTATCGGTTTGTTGGAGGGAGCGTTCGACATCTAGTTCTTTTTCTCGGCAGATTTGTTGAAAACGTTGTAAGTGTTCGGAGGTTTGGTAATGAGACTTTCCTAACAAACCAATTAATTGTTTGTAGGATTGAAGTTCTCCAGAAAACAACACTGGTACGGAAACTAATGGTAAATTTGCTAATAACTGTTTTCTTCTTGCCGTATTTAAAAATACCTGCTTTTCTAAGTCGAGGACATCGTATTCTAAGAAATAATGGGGTAAAGCGTCATAAAACACTGTATGTTTTGCATATAACCATTCTCCGTAAAGAATGTAACGACTACCCAATACTTCCCAAAAACTGGCAACGTGAGTATTAGCCCACTGCTTAAACAAGTTAAAGTGCTTTTCTCGCGCTCCCCCTGTTAAATAATGTCCCCGACTTTGCAGTTGAATTTGCCCATCAGCATTAAAGCTAATAGCAGCATTAGCACCATCAACTTTTTCTTCAACGACTACATACCGCTGTTTAATTTCCGCGAAAGGGATATTATCTAAATCTTCATCCCCAGGCTGGAGTCGCGAACCCTGAATGTGATGGGTACGCGGATATTTATATATTTGTTCCATTTTTTTACTCTCGGTAAACTCAATCAAAATTCAAGTTAAAAATCGCAGCGAATGAAAATAGAAGCGTCCGAAAATACAACATTCGCGCTAAAACGTACACTTGAGTGACTTGAGCAACTACATATCCCGTTACCGTTATTCCAAGAGTTGATATTTTTGTATGTTACACGATAATACAGTGAACAGTCAACAGTTAACAGTGAGCAGTGAGCAAATAGTTATTTGATGAGTTAGTGTTTGACTTTACTTGGTTTCTCCAATTAATGTAAAAGCAGCACTATGTATTGTTTAACGCCATCACCAGTAATCCCCCCTCTTCCGGTATCGCAAGCGCTTAAAATAACGACTACTACTAATACACCAAGGACATTTCATTACTTTAATGCATGGATGGAGTATATTGATGCGACTATAGAGCCGACTCTCATACAAATGACTCGAAAATTGGGAAAGAATTTAGAACAATTAAAAGCTGGTTTAGAATTTTGGCGAAGTATTCCAAAACAGTTAGATAGTGCAGCTTCAATTACGGTATATGAAGCATCAGGGATACGATAGTAAACCCGGAGACTGAAAACATCTTATTGTCTCCTGGGTTAAGCTTGTTTATTTTTGATTAACTTTGTGAAAATATGGGGTGTATCTACCCATTTCTATTTAGTAGATTTAGTTCGATGAATGTTGGCACTGTGAACGGCAAATGATTATTTTTGATTAATTTATTATTTGAAAGTCTGTTATTCACATTATTCATTTGTGCTTTTCAAAATAGAATTGAATTCACCAGCCTCAAATCTTTTTCTCAATTCCTGGCGTTGAATCTTACCGATCGCTGTTTTTGGAATTGTCTCTTTGGCAACTGGAATCAAATAATTTGGACTCACCCCAATCCTTTGCACAAGAGTTTTCCTGATTTTATTTATCAGTATTTTTAAGTATTTTTCATCATGATTATTAGTATTGAAAAATATTGCTAATTTATCAGTATTGCTCTCCGATTCTCTAACTGCACAGGCTGCGCTGTAAGTAACTTCAACTCCTTCAACTTCTTCCACAGCAGCTTCAATATCATGGCTATAATAGTTGTTACCACAAATGATAATCACATCTTTCTGCCGTCCAGTAATGGTTAAACGCCCCTCTTTGAGAAACCCCAAGTCTCCCGTATTAAACCATCCATCTTCAGTAAAAGCCTGTTGGTTAGCTTCCGGATTCTGATAATAACCTGATGTTACCGTTAAACCCTTAACCTGTAATCCGCCAATCTCTCCCTCTTCAACTATCTGATTTTGGGGATTTACAATCCGCAGTGAAACTCCTGGAATTGGCGCTCCCACCTCCACAAATAAATCATCGTCTGTGGTTGAATTGAGCGAAAAGTTATGGTCAAAAGTTACACCCGAAGAAACTTCTGCCATTCCCCAAGAAGGGTATATGACAGTAGAAGCTAATCCGTGAGGGGCTAGTAGTTGCAAAAAACGCCGCGCTGTTTTGGCAACTATTGCTTCAGCTCCGTTCAATAAGAATTTGATTGAAGATAAATCCCATTGTCGTTGTGCAATATCTTCAGCACAGTCATTAATCAGTCCATAGACAAAATTCGGTGCGAAGGCGATATTAACTTGAAATCGATCCATCAAATCCAGCCAGATAAGAGGCTCTTGTAGAAGTAATTCAAAAGGAAAATGGATTTGTTGGCTTCCTAAATAAATATCTCGAATATGGAAATAAATTAACCCTGCTACATGATCGATAGGAATCCAATTCAAGCTAATATCTTCTCTGGTAAAACCATTCATTTGCACCGAACCCATAGTTTGACTCAACAGATTTCGGTGTGTTAATAAAACTCCTTTTGGTATCCCTGTGCTACCAGAAGTCAGCATCATCACAGCAAGATCATCTGGTTGGCTACGATACCAGTTTGAATCTGGTTCATTCTGACGCAACTCGTCAACTGTCGCCACCGGAAACTTTCCCACCTCCAAAAGTTCAGGTAAATTATTGATTCGGGCAGCAAAGCTCGCATCTGTTAACAATAATGGTTGCTCCAGCATTTGCAAGGTATAGCGGAGTTTGCTCACAGTTTTGTTGATACCTTCAGGTGTATAGGCGATATTGGTTACGGGAACTGGAACAAAACCCCCGAGTACACACCCCCAAAAAGCACCGATAAAGTCTTGATAAGATTCAATTTGAAAAACAACTTTATCTTGGGGTTGCAATCCTAGTTTTCTCAAACCAGATAAAATCCGTTGCGCTTCTACAAGTAAGTCTTCATAGGATTGAAATTTCTCGGATTTATCGGGTAGAATGTAAACTATTTCTCCTAAAGTGTAAGCTGCGTTTTGTAAAATTTCAGTAAGGATAGTTGGATTATTTTGCGATAGCTTTAATAACCCTCCATCGCTGATTGCTGGTTTGTACGAACCATCATTCAAACAAATTTTATCTAAACTTTCTTTTTGCTTGACAAACATTTTTGATGTTGAACCTATGGGACTAGTAAAATTATTTTTATACGTATAATATATTATATTTTTCGCCATATATCTTGCGTAATAATATTGATATATGAACTGGTTCTATTTATGGTGTAGTAGCTAAAAAAATAAGTGAATACTCATAGAAGTCAGTTTTCTTTAGCTTCTTGACTACTATCACGAGTTATTAGACTCGTACCTTCACAGATTTCCATTTAATCCCAAAAAAATATCATTTAATTTAGACCTTTGTATATTTTTAAGTACCAATCCTATAACTTGGTGGATTCGCAGTTCTTAACCAATCTTCATCAGAAATAAGAAATACTTTCAGATAAACCAAAGATATATTGCCATTCGTCATAATAGGCTTTTACAATCCTCTAACCAGGTAGTCGTAAAGGACGACAAGTTAGAAGGTAATACCTGAATCGCAGTCTATTTATAGCGGCGAGTGGCTCAAACAAGCTATTTATCAGAGAACAGTGAGCAGTTAAAGGTTACTACCTTCGGGTTTACCATCTCCCCCTCCTCCTCCCTTTCCGCCCCCCCCCCCCCCCTTCCTCCCCACCACATTCCCTCCTCCCCTCTACATTTTTTTTTTCTAATTTTTACTACATTATTATACCCTCCTCTACAACTAATTACTTTACACTTATTCAATAAATTTTTTTAACAATCTTTTCTTTTAATGATTTATTAACAAAACTATACTTACCATTCTTCTACTTCTC
>JBHJJJ010000068.1:0-5855 GCA_050042755.1 Rivularia sp. (in: cyanobacteria) | reverse complement strand
ACAATTACTAATTAGTAACGCACCATTTTTGATTCAAAAACCCGATTAATTTCCGCAAATTTTTAATGAACACCAAATATGAAACAAATTCTGATGGTGCGTCACGACATTTTAGAGATTGTAATCTTGTATTTAAGATATTTAAGCCGTGGCACACCCTACAATTACTAATTAGTAACGCACCATTTTTGATTCAAAAACCCGATTTATTTCCGCAAATTTTTAATGAGCAACATAAGGATCATTATTAAATTTGTAGGGTGTGCTACGGCTCTAGATAATTTGACTCAAAGATTACCATTGTGATAATGCCGTAACGCACCATTTTTTATTCAAAAATCTTTTAAAATCCTTGATACAAATTCCGATGGTGCGTCACGACATTTTAAAGATTCTAATCTTGTATTTAAGATATTTAGGGAGCATCCCTACAGGTGCAAGTTTATTTTTGGTAGTGGGAGCGTCTCGCTCCCTAGTGCCTGCCTCGGGAGCGAGACGCTCCCACTACACCAAATATGAAACAAATTCTGATGGTGCGTCACGGCATTTTAAAGATTGTAATCTTGTATTTAAGATATCTAAGCCGTGACACACCCTACAATGACAAATTAAATATTGCCGCAGGGCACCATCGTCATTTCAGTTATCAAGTACCCTATTGATAAATCGAGGAGTTTGATCAAGCTGCCTCTACCGTTCCGTTGTATCCATTTTAATATTTGACCAGAAAATAAGTTCTATTGATAACTTCATAGTCTACGTAATATTAATTATGAAAAAGTTTGGGTTTAAGTAAGTAAAACCGAAAAATACGTTGATGTTTCTCTCTCAAATCCACATTAAAATTTTGTGCGTTTTTGTAATCACTATACTTAGCAGTAACTTATTTTACATATTATTACAATGAGTAATAATAACTAATTTACGTGTAACTACTGAAGAATAATTTAATTTTGACGTTGAATAAAATTACTGAAAACAATAGATCCTAAAGCCAATACAAAGGCGATCGCACTCATGAAAGCGGCAAATTCAGGTGTAATTCCTTGGGGTTGACTAAATACCGAACCAAAAATACTCATAGCTAAGCCAACACCACCAAAATACATCCCTATACCCAAACCTCCACGTGAAGGAGGTACCATTTCTAAAGCGAAGGGAATTGTACCGTTAACAACGAAGCTGGTGCTAATTGCTAAAGCAGCGAGAATTATGATATTAGCGCCAAGGGAGGGTAACAATAACATTAATAAGATAGCTACACCCATACCACCAAGCATGGCGTTACGATTACCAACCTTTTTGGCAATAATACCAGCAGGTAAAGCCGCAATAGCCCCAGCAATACCGAATATCACCATCTGCAATTGGACATCATCGCTATTTAACTGAAGTTTCAAAAATTTACCCACTCCATCAAATAACAAACGATAACCCCAAGCGAAACTACCACCTAAAACAAAAATCGAACCCAGTGCCGGAATAGATATTGGTGGAGGTGATTGCGCTTGATGTTTATCAACGGGTTCGTCTGATACAATCTCAGGAGGATGAATAAATCTTAATATCGCTGCCGAACCTAATAATACAAAAGAACCAAAAACGAAAGTAAAAACCGGACCTAAACCAAGAAGTAAATCGTTAGCAGCAAATCTAAAAGAACCGATAGTTCCACCAATTAAGGTTAAGACACTAGCAGCCATTGGTAAACCCTTTGGCATGGCATATCGCCCTAGGAGAGACAATACAGGGCTGCGAAATACAGTCATTGCCAAAGCCCAAACCACTACTAATACAGGCAAAATATATTTTAATACTGTTGTTGGTGGAACAAAGGTTGCCACACAGGGAATAGCAATAAACAAAGCAGAAGAAAGCAGCACTCCCACAGTAATAAAAGGGAAACGGCTAGCAAACCAACGTTGTTTTGTATCGGAAAGGGAACCCATCAAAGGTTCCATAAATACAGCTAAAGCATTTTCTAAAACTAGCAGACTTACCGCCAAAGACTTAGGAAAACCGAATTGCACTAATAATTTTGCTAAGTAAAAATTGTAAATTACCCAGCTAAGTGTAATTGCACCCTGCACCAAAGCCAAACCGCACACCTGCAACCATAAAACTAGTTTGCTATTACTCATGTTTCCAGATAATATTTATCTTCAAAATAGTTTTTGTTATACCAATTCTGTGTGAGGTTGCGCTTAATCGCTCTCAGCCTAAAAGGCTGGAGCTACACTTATAAAGCCAACCTAGGTTGGCTAAATTCCGCGCATCTTTATAAAACGGTATTAAAACTATAACCACAATATTGTATAGCTTGGGTTGAGAAAGGTATTTTAAGGAAAATCCCTGAATTCTCGTAGTGCTTTCTCCATCACTTCGCGAACATAATCGCTTTTGCCTCGTGTATAAGCTTCTCTATCGTTATGAAATCGGGTTGCTAAATCTCGCTTTAATGTTTCATACCGCCGAGCTTCTTCTGGGTGTATCCTTAAATAATCCCTAAATAATCGACGCTGCCAAAACTCACCATCAATTTCCACTATATGTACGTGATGGGTACGTTTTTTCCCATATGGTGGCATTCCTTTAACAAAAAACATTCTTTCGGGATTGGGATTATCACGCCAATAGACATATCCCAAATCTTCAAGTGGTTGAATGGTACTTTGCCCATCTGACATACAACCTACCCCAACCATAATATCAATAACTGGTTTCGCCGCTAATCCCGGTACTGCGGTTGAACCAATATGCTCAATTTCTACAATTAAATCTGTCCCTAGGGCTTTGCAAATAGATTCCACTTCTTGTTGAAACATATTTGGCCAATCCGGGTTATACTCTACTATCTCAATTTCATCCATAAATTAGTCACTTAGTTCAGCTTTCGCTCGAATTACGAACTATAATATGGGATTGTGTCTATGTATAGAAACATAAAAAAATGCCTAAACTGAAATCTCGCAAAGCCGCAGCGAAAAGGTTTCGTGCCACCGGCACTGGTAAAATTGTTCGTCGCAAAGCTTTCAAAAACCACATTCTAGAAAAGAAAACAACCGGCAAAAAGAATAAGTTATCCAAAGCCGTACTTGTTGACGAGCGCGATGCTGATAACGTACGCGGTATGCTTCCATATTTGTAAATTCAGAAATATTAGAAAATTATTGGGAAATTAAACTATGGCAAGAGTCAAGCGCGGTAATGTTGCTCGCAAACGCCGCAAAAAAATCCTCAAACTAGCTAAAGGCTTCCGTGGTTCTCACTCTACCTTATTTAGAACCGCTAACCAACAGGTAATGAAAGCCCTGCGTTACGCTTATCGCGATCGCAAAAAACGCAAGCGCGATTTCCGCCGTCTGTGGATTGCTCGTATCAATGCTGCCGTGCGCCAACAGGGTATGAGTTACAGCAAATTCATGGGCAATCTGAAAAAATCCAACATCGAAATTAATCGTAAAATGTTGGCACAAATGGCGGTTTTAGATCCCGATGGTTTTACCAAAATTGCTGAATTAGCTGCTCAAACTAAAGGTTAATCCCTGTATTAACCTTATTTGTTCTAATTAGGTGTTTAAATCCGAATCGCCTTCAGTTAAACTTAATGACGGATGTATACGGATGTAACTAGTGTTGCAATTGATAATTGATTGGTTGAGATTACGGTTAATTTATCGACATTATTGGCAATACAATCCACAGCGGAAGTTACATCTGCTACTATCCGCTGTAATTATTCTATGTCTAACTACTTTGTTCCTCAACCTAGGAACATTTCCCGTATTTGCCGCAACATTAAAAGAAATTCAACAGCGCGGCTATATAATTGTTGCTGTTAAAGATAACTTACCGCCTTTGGGATTCAAAGATGAAAGTGGTAAATTACAAGGATTAGAAATTGAACTTGCGCAACGGTTAGCACAAGACTTGCTAAATAAACCAGAAGCAGAAAAATTAGTTGAATTAGTTAAATTCAAACCCGTAACCAACTTACAACGTCTTAAAGCAGTAGAGAGCGGCGAAGTTGATATGGCGATCGCTAAAGTAACGGCGACTGCTTCGAGGGAACGCATTGTTAATTTCAGTATTCCTTACTACTTTGATGGCGGAGTTATAGCTACAAAAGATACTTCAATCCAAAAGCTAAAGGATTTACAAAACAGTAAAATAGCTGTCCTCAAAAACTCCAGTACCATCGCTTCATTAAAATATTACTTACCAAAAGCCGAATTAGTCGGAGTTGAGTCTTACACAGAGGCACAAAAACTGATCGAGAAAAACCAAGTTACAGCCTTAGCCGCCGATATCACCAGCCTCAGCAACTGGATAAAACAAAATCCTCAATATCGGCTGCTAACAACCAAAATCTCAACACAGCCCCTATCAGTAGTCATGCCCAAAGGATTGCAATATGACGAGTTGCGACGACGTGTAAGCCAATTAATCGCCAATTATATAGAAAAAGGCTGGCTCAAAGAACGTATTAAATACTGGAATTTGCCATAAATAGTGAATAATTTGCAAAGCTTATTTGATTGATAAACTCCGTGGCATAGTGCTAATAGCTAAGCACTAACAATTCGTAATTTTTTCTCACCTAGAATTCTAGTATCCTATATAATTAATTCCCAATAACCGGCGTTGCCTAGCTCGTGGTAAATTTAAATTTTGAGACGTTATATATAACCTCTCTACACGGCTTTTCACCAACGCCAAATAACCAGTTACTGTTCACTGCTCACTGTTCACTGTTCACTGATAATTGATATGGATAGCAATCTAGCAGTTATTTATCTATCTATTTTAGTCGGCTTGCTGTTTTTCGCAGTTATAAGCATTTTTCGTGAAATCTTTAAATCTCGCAAACAAGAAGGTTCTTTTTCTAAGTTGCGTTCCAAATTAACCAAAGAATCTGGTTCAGTTGCAGAATATTACCAATTAGGTAGTATCTATTCTCAGAAAAAATTGTTTTCTCAAGCTGTTACCCTCTTTCAAAAAGCAATCAAAACAGCACAAGCATCGAAAGAAAAAGATACTCAAGCAGAAGATTATATCACCTTAACTTACAACGGTTTAGGTTATGCTTACTTTGCTCAAGAACAGTATGACTTAGCAATTCGCAATTATAAAGAAGCCTTAAAAAGACAGCCAGAATACGTCACAGCACTTAACAATATCGCTCATGCTTATGAGAAGAAAAAGTTAAATGCCCAAGCTTTAGAAAATTACGAAAAAGCATTAGAACTTGATTCTAAGAATGCTGTCGCTAAACGTCGTGCTCAGTCTTTGAGAAGATTGGTTGCGGCTTAAATTGGTAATTGGTAATTCATGCGTTTTTCTACATCATCGCCGCCAAAACCTGCGAAGCCCGCCTGCACGGACTTAAAATTTTGATTTAGCCCACCCAGGTGGGCTTTGTAATTGTAGCCCTACCCTTGAAGGGTAGGGCTACCGGCAGGGCAAACGCCGAACTGTCATTAATTCGGCTATATTGTCAATAAAGTCTGAAATACTCCCATTATTCATTACTTCTCACTTCTTACTCATTACTTCTTACTCCTTACTTCTTACTCATTACTTCTTACTCATTACTTCTTACTCCTTACTCAGCCTATACTCAAAATTTAGATGCGTTTGCCCTGGATAGGTTTTTATAGCTGTAGCGCGATTCAGAAATTAACATTGCGTAAGGTTTGTGATAGCGTTCGACACAATGTAACATGGAGGAATTGCTGCTTGAGACTGCTGCGGTTGCGTAAGGAATACCGCTATCAATTTGGCGTTTGACTGCTTCAGTTAATAATGAAAAACCTCGTCCCATCCTTTGAAATCTTTCCTCGACAAACATCACC
>JBHJJJ010000067.1:0-5240 GCA_050042755.1 Rivularia sp. (in: cyanobacteria) | reverse complement strand
CTTGTTGAATTTGGGTAAGCTCTTCTGGAGTCAACATAATATCGGCTGCACCAATATTTTCTTCTAGATAAGCTCGCCTTTTTGTTCCGGGAATTGGTACTATATATTCACCTTGCGCTAGTAACCAAGCGAGTGCTAACTGTCCTGGTGTAACATTTTTTATTTTGGCAATTTCTTTGATCGCGTTAACTAAATCAAGATTTTTGTAAAAGTTTTCGCCTTGGAATCTCGGTTGTGTTGCTCGAAAATCATCAGGAGCGAAATCCGAAGGACTAGTAATTTTACCGGAAAGAAAACCCCTTCCTAAGGGACTATATGGTACAAACCCAATACTTAATTCCTGTAAAGTAGTCAGAATTTCATCTTCAGGATGGCGACTCCACAAAGAATACTCGCTTTGCAAAGCTGAGATGGGATGAACTTTATGAGCACGGTGAATTGTACTTGCTGCGGCTTCAGAAAGTCCTAAGTAGCGGACTTTTCCCGCTTGAACTAGTTCCGCCATAGCTCCTACTGTGTCTTCAATTGGGACATTTGGATCTACGCGATGTTGATAATAAAGATCAATATAATCTACTCCCAGTCGTTTTAAAGAACCATCGCAGGATTGCTTTACAGTTTCTGGGGTACCGTTAACTACCAGAGTACGAGAATTAAGATCGAAATGGATACCAAATTTAGTGGCGATAATAACTTCATCCCGACGAGATGCAATAGCTTTTCCTACAAGTTGCTCGTTAGCACCCATTCCATACATCTCGGCGGTATCGAGAAAGTTAACACCTAAATCTATAGCCCTTTGGATGGTTGCAATTGATTCGGTTTCATCAGCAGCACCATAGGCAAAAGACATACCCATGCATCCCAATCCCAATTCTGATACTGTTAAACCTTGATTTCCCAGCTTACGGGTTTTCATGATTTTTCTTCCTTTTGAGAATATTGTTGCTCGTTGGAAAGGTTACTTTTATATTCAACTTCTAAATTTTTGTAATGTTGAATCTTCCATTGAATTACTTCTAAGTTGCGATTGAGTTCGGCAATACGTTCTTGTACTTCTTGTTCGTGTGACTCTAAAATAGCCCTACGCTTGTCTATTGCTTGTGGTTGTTGGCGAAACAGAATTGCAAACTGTTGCATTTTCCGAATCGACATCCCAGTAGCACGTAACTTGTTGAGAAACTCAATAGCTTTCACATCTTCAGTACTATAACGCCGATGTCCATTTGCGGCTCTGCTAACTGGCTCTAGTAAGCCATTACGTTCGTAATAACGCAACGTATGTACGCTCAAACCCGTTAACTTCGCAACTTGTTGAATTGTAAATTCACCTTTCATGCACATACTCTAAAACTTAGAGTACGCTCTAAGTCAAGGGGTTTGAATAAGTTAGGATTTAGGAGTTAGAAGTTAGGAGTTGGGAGTTAGTTGTTAGTTGCTCGCGGAGTTATATATTTTGAATAAAAAAATTAAGACATTGAGAATTCGTATTTATCAGATTTATAAACATTATCAATTAAAAAACTGTTGAATTTTACAACTAAAACCTGGTAAGATTAGCGAAGTTATTTCATCGTTATCCATGAGAGTTGCAACTAACACCAATTGAGCATTTTCACGACGATAAACTTCTACTTGTTGCAATCGCCAATTTACAATCCAATATTCCTTAACCCCTTTAAGAGAATAAAGTTTTAATTTAGCTTCTTTATCGCGTCTTTCGTTTGTATTTCCTGCAGAAAGAACTTCGACAATTAATTCCGGCGCACCCGTTAAATGCCCTTCATCATCGACTAATTGCGCTAATCTTTCATTGCTAATCCAGACTACATCGGGAATCACATTGTCAGCATCGGAAAATATAATTCCAGGAGTGAAAAAGGGTTGACCTAATTTTTTTTGTTCAGACCAGTTAAAAATATTAACATAAATACGTCCACCAACACCTTGGTGACGAATATGTGGAGCGCGGCTCACAAATAATTCTCCGTCAACTATTTCATAACGTTTCCACTCGTCAGCGGCTAAAACTTCTAAATCAGCAATTGTCCAGCGGATTTGGTTTGGTGCTTGAGTCATAATAGCACTTCATTGCATTTCCAATTATGCTAACTTAATTTGATTGGACATAGACAAGAGGTTAAAGGTGAAAAACCCTAACTCCTAACTCCCAACTCCTAACTCCTAACTCATAACTCCTAACTCCTAACTCCTAACTCCCAACTCCTAACTCCTAACTCCCAACTCCTAACTCCTAACTCCTAACTCCTAACTTTTCCCCACTCTTCTCGACTAATTCCATAAATCACCGCTTCACCACCCGAAACTTCTGTTTCTCCTTGCAACTTTTCTCCTAATTTCTCCGCGACTTTCCTCGATGCTGTATTATCAGGACGAATCAAACTAATTACATGAGATTGCTGCAACTTTGTAAAAGCAAAATCCATCGAAGCCTTTCCCGCTTCCGTTGCAAAACCCTTTCCCCAAAAAGCCCGTCGCAAACTCCAACCAACCTCTAACCCAATCCAACCTTCGGGTTTCCAACAGCCGATTCTACCAATCATTTCACCACTTTGTTGCTCTTCAACTGCCCACAAACCATATCCCCGTAAATACCAATGCCCTATTATTGCTGCCATACTCCGCCAAGATTCTGCACGGGATAAGACTTTCCCCTTACCGATGTAGCGCATGACTTCTGTATCGGCGCACATTTCGGCGTAAGCATCTAAATCTGCTTCTCGAAATCCACGTAAAATTAGACGCTTTGTTTTAATAGTGGGGATGTTCATTATTCTTCGGGGTTTTCTTTAAATGGTATGAAGCCTTCCCTACTTGTATACATATAATGCTATTCTTAGCAATCGTAATTTGAATAATTACATTAGCCTTATTAGTAACATTAAGATGTTCCAACTTATAGATGCATTCTGGGCTTATATTCTAATTGCTATTTTAATTCTTGTCGGACGTTTCATCAGAGAGCGTATCGGCATCCTTCAGTCTTTATTTATACCCAGTTCGGTTGTTGCAGGTGCGATCGCTTTATTATTGGGGCCTAGTGCTTTGGGTGCAATTATCAATACTACTATTGGTAGTAATCTGCCTCTAGTAAATGGGATTTTTCCTGAAGCAATTTTAACAGTGTGGTCAAAATCTCCCGGAATCTTCATTAATATTGTATTTGCAACTTTGTTTCTCGGACAAATGATTCCCGGTTGGCGCACTATTTGGCGGCAAGCTGCGCCACAAGCGGCTTTCGGACAAATTTTAGGATGGGGACAATACGTCATTGGTTTGATACTTGGAATCACAGTATTAACCCCTATTTTTAAATTACCTGCCATCGCAGCTTCCTTAATTGAAGTCGCTTTTGAAGGAGGGCATGGTACATCGGCGGGGATGGCGGATACTTTCGCGGAGTTGGGTTTTCCAGAAGCGGCAGATTTATCTTTGACTTTAGCAACGGTAGGGCTTGTTTCAGGGATTATCATCGGTACTTGGTTGATAGATTGGGGAAGACGCACGGGAAGAATTCAAGTTCAAAGTCAAGTTAGTTTGTTGGCAACTAATGAAGATAGCATTCATAGCCATACAGAAGAAAATCCATCTACAAAAGCTGCAAGAGATAGATTATTTAAGGATTTACTAATCGATCCGATATCGCTAAACTTTGGTTTTGTCGGATTAGCTGTTGCTATCGGTTGGTTGATTTTACAAGTGCTGGGGTTTATAGAGTCAAAGACGTGGGGAAGTGGAGACGGATTAAAGTTAATTGCTCACGTACCTTTGTTCCCAATGATACTTGTTGGTGGAATTTTAGTACAGTTGCTGTTAATCCGTACAAATCGGAGTTATATGGTTAGTCGCCCTTTAATGGAGCATATTGGTGGATTGGCTTTAGATGTAACTATAGTCACGGCATTAGCAAGTATTTCTTTGAAGGCTTTGAGTGCAAATTTAGTTCCTTTATTAATATTGTCGATCGCAGGTATTGTGTGGAATGTTTTTGTATATGTATTTTTAGCACCACGTTTAATTCCTTTTTATCCGAATGAAAGGGGTTTGGGAGATTTAGGACAATCTATGGGAGTTACGGCTACTGGTATTTTATTATTGCGGATGGTAGATCCAGATAATCGTACTGGTGCATTTGAATGTTTTGCTTACAAACAATTGTTATTTGAACCAATTTTAGGAGGGGGTTTATTTACTGCTGCTGCTCCTACTTTGATTGTGAGGTACGGTTCGATTCCGGTTTTGTTATTTACATCGGCAGTTTTGGCTTTTTGGTTGATTTTTGGAATTTGGAATTGTAATAAATTGAAGAAGAGTAAAGACTGAAAAAAATTTTATTTAATTAGTTTTTATCTGCTCGGGGTTGTAAATCCGGAGTTCATAGCATAAGTCTATTAAGGTTTACATCTTGTACCCCAAGCTCAACACTGCCTTGGAATAAATTCCCAGGCTAAAAAACAAAGTCGTCTAAAGACGACTAAATAAAGTTTTTAGTGCGGTTTAACGTACTTTGTATATGAGACTTCAATTATTTTCAAGGTGGGAATCTAGGCTTAACAAAAATGGTGAAAAATCTTAATTAAGATAAACTAAAGCTATGATTATTATAGTAAGTAATTCTTATTAAAATCACCATGTCATATAGCGAATTTACTTTAGCAAAAGTGAAAGTAATATTTGAATTAACAACTAATGAAAAAGTTGATTTTTTTATTGATTCACCAACTTTAGAACCAAGTTCATTACTTAGGGATATACTTGCTTATAATCTTCCTTTAGCTTTAGCGAGCAACAGTGAAAAAGCACGCTCTGAAATGATTCTTGCTCCAATTTTAATTGAGCTTAGAAAGCAGTTGCAAGATAAAATTAATATTTTCTCGGGAATTGAATTTAATGTTGAATCAGAAAAAGGTTTAACTGGAATATGCGACTTTATTATTAGCGATTCTCCAGAACAATTATTTATTAGTGCGCCAGTCGTTACCCTTGTGGAAGCAAAAAAAGAAAATATTAATGCTGGTTTGGGACAGTGCGTCGCAGAAATGATCGCAGCACAAATATTTAACGAACGCTCTAACAATGAAGTTCCGGCAATTTATGGTACTGTAACGACTGGAACTAATTGGAGATTTTTAAAATTAGAAGGAAGTATTATTAGTATTGATTTATCTGAATATTATTTAAGAGATATAGATAAAATTTTAGGTATCTTAGCAATGGGT
>JBHJJJ010000066.1:0-7578 GCA_050042755.1 Rivularia sp. (in: cyanobacteria) | reverse complement strand
AAATCTTGAGGTGCGTGCTGGCGAAATTCATGCGATTATGGGACCTAATGGTTCTGGTAAAAGTACGTTTTCTAAGGTTTTAGCTGGACATCCTGCTTATGAGGTGACTGGCGGTGAAGTGGTTTTCCAAGGGGGAAATCTGTTGTCAATGGAACCCGAGGAGCGTGCTAGAAGTGGTGTATTTCTGGCGTTTCAGTATCCTTTGGAAATCCCTGGTGTTAGTAATTTAGATTTTTTGCGGGTTGCTTACAATTCTCGTCGTAAGGCACAAGGTTTGGAAGAAATTGATACTTTTGACTTTGATGATTTAGTAGAAGAAAAGTTGGAAGTTGTGAAAATGGATTCTGCTTTTCTCAGTCGGAGTTTAAATGAAGGATTTTCTGGTGGGGAGAAAAAGCGGAATGAAATCTTGCAGATGGCTCTTTTAGAACCAGATTTAGCAATTTTGGATGAAACCGATTCTGGTTTGGATATTGACGCTTTGAAAATCGTGGCGAATGGGGTAAATCAGTTAACTAGCCCGGAAAATGCCACAATTATGATAACCCACTACCAACGGTTACTCAATTACATTGTGCCGGATTACGTCCATGTGATGGCAAAAGGACGCATTATCAAATCTGGCGGTAAGGAATTAGCCTTAGAATTGGAATCTCGCGGTTACGACTGGATTTTAGAATCAGCTGGTGTTGAGGTGGGTGTTTAATGAATATACAAGTTTCTCCCAGCCCTATTCCCAATTCTAGGGAAGCCAGTTTATCCAATGGGCTTTTAAATAAAGATGCTTATTTGAGTGGATTGGTTGATATTGTTAGCACCACCAAAAGTGAAGGATGGCTGCAAGAATTAAAAGATAATGCTGCTAATTGGGTGCGTCACTCTAAATTACCCACTAAAAATGATGAAGAATGGCGGTTTACCGATTTATCGGCATTGCGTCAATTTGATTTCAATGTAGAGACAAAAAACTTTGTATCCCCAGACTCCGCCCCTTTTACAGCAATTAGCGATACTCGCTTAGTGTTTGTAAACGGTGTATTTGTTAAAGAATTATCGGCCATCGCTAATTTACCAGAAGGAGTTGTGGTTAGCAATCTTGCTGGTTTACCTAATTTGGATGGCGAATTAGTTAAGGAATATTTAGCACAGGCTGAAGGAGCTAAGGAAGTATTCACAGCTTTGAATACAGCTGCAATTGATGATGTCGCCCTAATTTGGCTTTCTCGAAATGCAGTGGTAGAAACACCAATACATTTAGTATTTATTACTGCTGGAGATCGGATAATTACTCAACCACGTTGTTTGGTGGTAGCAAAAAAAGGCTCTGAAGTAACCTTGGTAGAAGAATTTATTAATTACGCCAGCCCAGAGAAAGAACAACAGGAAGTTTACTTAAACAATACTGTTACAGAAATCTGGGTTGAGGAAAATGCCGGTGTAAATCATACTAGAGTTGAACGCGATAGTATAGATGCTTTTCACATTGGCAAGACAGCTGTAACTCAAGCACGTAACAGTCGCTATACTTGTAATGCAATCAGCCTTGGTGGAAGGTTATCGCGACACAACTTAGAAATTTTACAAACTGGCGAACAAACTGAGACTACTCTTAACGGTTTGACAATAATTTCCGGCAATCAATTAGCGGATACTCACAGCGCCCTTGCTCTTAATTATCCTTACAGTAGTAGCAAGCAGCTGCAGAAAAATATCGTCGGAGATAAAGCCCACGGGGTATTCAACGGTAAGATATTCGTTCCTAAACCGGCTCAATTAACTGATGCATCGCAGTTAAATCGTAATTTACTGTTATCTCCCCAAGCTAGAGTAGACACCAAACCGCAATTAGAAATAACTGCAGATAATGTAAAATGCGCTCATGGTGCTACAGTTAGTCAACTGGAAGATGATGAAATTTTCTACTTACAAAGTCGGGGTATTGATGAGAATAACTCTCGTCACTTACTAATTAACGCCTTTGCAGCGGAAATAATCAATAACATACCCGTTCCTTCCTTGCGTCAAAATCTAACTCAAATAGTCAATAAATTTAGTTAGCTGTTGGTTGTTGGTTGTTGGTTGTTAGATGCACTGTTATTTATCATGTTTAACTTTTATTATAAGTTAATCACGATCGGTTTAGGAATTAGGAATTACGAATTAATCCATGACTTTCATTCAGGAAAAAACCCTTGCAAATCTAGTTCGCCAAGACTTCCCTATATTAAACCAAGAAGTCAATGGTAAACCTTTAATTTATTTAGATAATGCCGCCACATCTCAAAAACCTTTATTTGTAATTGATGCTATTCGTAACTACTACGAAGGATACAATTCTAACGTACATCGTGGCGCACATCACCTCAGTGCTAAAGCTACAGATGCATACGAAGCAGCAAGAGATAAAGTTGCTAAGTTTATCAATGCCAAATACCGTGAAGAAATAGTTTATACCCGTAATGCAACTGAAGCGATCAACTTGGTTGCTTACAGTTGGGGAATGAATAACTTAAATCCGGGAGATGAAATTATTCTTTCGGTAATGGAACATCATAGTAATATTATTCCGTGGCAATTCGTTGCTCAAAAAACTGGTGCGGTGTTGAAATTCGTTGAATTGACACCGCAAGAAACTTTTGATTTGGAACAGTTTAAGCAATTGCTTTGCGATCGCACAAAATTGGTGTCAATTGTTCACGTTTCTAACACCTTGGGTTGTATCAATCCAGTGACAGAAATTTGTCAATTAGCTCGTGCAAAGGGAGCCAAGATATTAATTGATGCTTGCCAAAGCGTACCTCATATGCCCGTTGACGTGCAGCAAATTGACTGCGATTGGTTAGTTGCTTCCGGACATAAAATGTGTGCTCCTACCGGTATTGGTTTCTTGTATGGTAAGTTAGAAAACTTGCAATCTATGCCGCCATTTATGGGTGGTGGAGAAATGATTGCGGATGTATTTTTAGACCATTCAACCTACGCAGAATTACCGCATAAGTTTGAAGCAGGTACTCCCGCAATTGGAGAGGCGATCGCTCTTGGTGCGGCAGTGGATTATCTTAATAATATTGGTATGGATAAAATCTATGCTTATGAATCGGAATTAACTGGTTATTTATTTGAACAATTAGAAAAAATACCAGAATTAAAAATTTATGGTCCCAAACCCGATAGTAAAGGTTAAGGTAGAGCTGCATTAGCTTCGTTTACAGCTGGAGAAGTTCATCCCAACGACTTATCTACCTTATTAGATAATGAAGGTGTAGCAATTCGCTCTGGGCATCACTGCACTCAACCATTACACCGAATTTTAGATGCTCCCGGCAGCGCACGAGTTAGTCTATCCTTTTATAATACCACTGAAGAAATCGATATTTTTATCAAAGCGTTAAAAGAGACTTTGGATTTCTTTAGTAGCATCATTGGTTAAATTGATGGAGGGATGCTCTCAACTGTTGGTAATACCTTTTATAATTAATAGGACTTATGTAAAATCTTTGTAATTACAATGTTTTACATGGGTCTTTTTGATATTTAATTAACTGTAGATTGTCAAAAAATGAATAAAATTATTCACTTTGGATTACTAGCTGCATCAATAGCATTACTTCCCATGATTTGTAATAATAAAGTCTTGGGAATATCTGAAGTAATAGTACAGCAAAACAATGTGGAAAATGTTTCTGCTTCTTCAAGTTTTGGTTATATTGAAACCAGAAATGGAAGAATTTCGATGAATGTCGATAAGACTTATAGCATTTATAGTAAAGATGGCAAAGTTTTGGCAGAAGACATTACTTTAGAAGAATTAGAAGCTAAAAATCCAGCATTGCACGATATTGTCAAAGATTCGATTGCTAAACCAACTTTGATGATGGATGCCGGTATCGGTATTGATAGATTGATAACTAAGTAATTCGGCGTGAAATTAGTTAAGGAAAGCGATCGCAGTTCATTGGAGGTGCGATTTTTTCATTTGATTACATAACTTAGATTTACTTGTGTCTACTTACTTCACAAAACTATACTAAACAGAAAAATTGTAGGTTGGGTTAAGGAACGAAACCCAACATTATGTTGGGTTTTACTTCGTTCAACCCAACCTACGCTATAGGGAATTTTCTACCAGGAAGGGAGTAGATTTACTTGTGTCTACTTACTTCACAAAACTATACTAAACAGTCTTAATTATTAGAATAATATTTTGTGTATAAATATCACTTTTTAAGCAATATGTCAAAAAAATATTGTCTAAGTTATGATTCTTGTAAAATTAATATGTGTTTGGCTTGCGGGGGATATGGATATCGATTTTTAATAATTTGCATTTATTTAATTCAACAATTAAATTGTAACCAGAAATAATTGTAAGAATAACTTGCTTAAAACTAAGTATTAGGATGTAAATAAAAATGCCAAAATCACAAATACCCGGAGATAATAGCATTACATCCTTGTTAGGAAAGCTCCAGTGGATTACTAAGCCCTTGGAGCTTTTGGAGGGAAAGGCACAAAAGTATGGCGATATATTTACCTTAGCCGCTAACCCTAGGGATAAACCTCAAGTTATAATTAGCAATCCCCAAGGGATTGAGAAGATTTTCACAGCTAATTTAGAACAATTAGATTCTGGCAAAGAAGCAGGGATACAACCACTTTTCGTCGGAAAAAAATCGCTGCTTGCTCTTTCTGGAAAGCGCCATAAGCGAGAAAGAAAACTATTGATGCCACCTTTTCACGGAGAGCGAATGCGAGGTTATGGAAATATAATCAGTAATCTTACAGAGCAAGTAACAAATCGATGGGAAATTGGCACACCTTTGTCAATCCGTTCTTCGATGCAAGGTATTTCCTTTCAAGTTATCTTAAAAGCTGTTTTTGGTTTAGAAGACGGTGTGCGTTACCAAGAATTAACTCGATTGCTCACACAAAGGCTAGAAGGAGCTAGATCTATTTTTAGGGCAATTTTACTGTTTTTACCCATATTACAAAAAGATTGGGGACCATGGAGTCCTTGGGGACGCTTGAGAAGAAACGAGCAGCAAATAAATCAACTTATCTATGATGAAATTGCCGAACGTCGTTTACAACCAGCTCCATCTCGTAGTGATATTCTATCTTTGATGATGGCATCTCGCGATGAAGATGGCGAGCCGATGTCAGATTTGGAATTACGAGATGAATTAATTACTCTGTTAATAGCTGGGCACGAAACTACAGCATCTTCCTTGGCTTGGACATTCTACTGGATTCACCGACTACCAGAGGTACGCGAAAAACTACTACAAGAATTGGATAGTTTGGGTGAAAACCCTGAGGCAAATGACATTATAAAACTACCTTATTTAAATGCGGTTTGCCAAGAAACACTGCGTATTTACCCAGTTGTTAATTTTGCTCTACCGCGAGTAGTCAAATCGCCTTTAGAAATCATGGGATATCACTTAGAGCCTGGTACCATATTATCTGCCAGTATCTATCTAACTCATCATCGGGAAGATTTGTATCCAGAGCCAAAGCAGTTTAAACCAGAGCGTTTTCTAGAACGTCAATTTTCCCCTTACGAATATTTACCCTTTGGTGGAGGCAATCGTCGTTGTCTTGGCTATGCTTTTGCTTTGTTTGAGATGAAATTGGTTTTGGTAAATATACTATCTCGTTGGCAGTTAGAACTAGCGGATAGCAAACCTGTGAAGCCCGTACGCCGAGGTCTTTTGATGTCACCAAGTGATGTGAAAATGGTAGTTAAAGGTAAGCGTGCTCAAAATCCGCAAATTCTCCAGACAGCTTCTAGTTCAGTTTGATTTGAGCAAGCTAGTACCGCTATGGGGAAGTCAACCGTATAGCGGAAGTCAAAAGTATTATTTTCTGCAGCTTTAACGTTTTACGAATAGTTGATTTATTTCCGCCGTGCCGTACTAGTTTTTTATACAAAATATTGTGCCAAATACTCAGACAAGTAAGATGAATCTTAGGAAGCGAACCATTGGTGCTTATGCCTCTCCAGCAATACCTATTGCCGCTCTCGGTCTTCCACTTGTAGTCTATCTGCCACCATTTTATACCAAGGAAATGGGGCTAGGTCTTTCAGTAGTGGGTACAATTTTTATGATTACCCGTTTTTGGGACATTTTTACCGATCCAATTCTCGGCATTGTCAGCGACAAAATCGAAACTCGTTTAGGAAGACGGCGGCATTGGATTATTCTTTCCGTTCCCATCTTAATGTTCTGCGTTTACAAAATCTTTATACCCCAAGGAACCGTTACAGGTATGTATCTTCTCTTCTGGATGATACTGCTTTATGTGGGTTGGACTTTACTAAGTATTTCTCATATGTCTTGGGGTGCGGAACTTTCATCCGACTATAATGAACGATCGCGGGTTCAAGGTTGGCGAGAGTTTGCTTTGGTTTTCGGTATGTTAGCCGTATTGATACTTCCTACCATTATCGAGCAGACTTCAGATGGTAACAGCACGATGAAAGTTGCTGCTATGGGTTGGTTTACTATTTTGCTTCTACCAATTACTGTTGCGATCGCAGTTTGGATGGTGCCAGAGCATCCGGTACCAAAACAACCCCAGATAGGTTGGCGGCGAGCAACTTCTATTGTGTTGAAAAATAAGGTGTTGATACGGTTGCTTGCGGCAGATTTATTAAGTGGGGTTGCTCCAGGAATTACTGGTTCGATTTATATTTTTTTCGTCAGCCATGTCATGGATCTTTCCCAATGGGCAAGTCTGATGCTGTTAATATACTTTCTAGCTAGTTTTATTAGCGTTCCAGGCTGGATTCGCTTAAGCTACAGGTTTGAGAAGCACCGGACTTTTGTTATTGCTAGGGTTTATTCCTCAATTAGTCTGTTACTCATGTTTTGGATCCAACCAGGCAACTTTTGGCTCTATGCTTTTGGTAATGTAATATTTGGCTTGGGTAGCGGTGCGGGGGCGTTTCTGACGCGCTCAATGATGGCCGATATTGTGGATCGAGATAACCTTGAATCCGGTACGCAACGCACGGGGCTTTATTATTCTCTGATGACAATGACTAATAAAATCGGTTATGCCCTGGCGGTTGGCATTACTTACCCGATGTTAGATTGGATCGGTTTTGATCCTAATGGTACGAACACAATCGAGACAATTGCATCTCTAAAAAACATATTTATTTTTGTCCCGATTCCAATTATGCTTTTAGCAGCATTAATTGTATGGAATTTTCCCCTGGATAGTAAACGGCAACAACATTTACGTAAGTTGATTGAAGAGCGGGATTCTCAAGCAATTGTAGAGAATAAAAAAATCGAAACCTTATAAATGGTAATAAAAAGCTGAAGCGACTTATACTATCTTGATTTTCACAATACACAAAACAATTGGAATCAAGTTTTTCAACGAAAATGGACATGAATAATACATTTGTCAAAAATTTTTTGGGTTCAAAAAAACTAGCATCTGATGTAGCACAACGTGTTCAAAAATCCGTACCTGCTTATAAACAATTTTTGTAAAAACAAGGGATAAATATCGGAGATGAATTTGAAAATTTACCCCAGTCAGATAAAGAAACTTATGCCC
>JBHJJJ010000065.1:0-12822 GCA_050042755.1 Rivularia sp. (in: cyanobacteria) | reverse complement strand
ACTCGAAAACTACTTGATAAATTCCCGGAGTCGAAGTTTCGCGGGTGCGACCAAAACCCACGTGCATTCCGGCTAATTCCTGAAGTTCTAACGCTACATGTTCGGCAATGTGACCCATCATAGTGCCTTCTCGCACCCGCATCAGAAAACCACCACGACAGCCAGGAGAACAGTAGTGACCTTCCAAACTTGGTAGCGCTTCTACTAATCCTTCGTAAAAGCCGGGGATCTGATTCGAGGGCGTTTCGGCAAGGTTTTCTAAATCGAGGCGCATGACGATTAACTTGTGGCGTCGAATGCTCCAGTAGTTTGGGCCGCGTAAAGTCTGGATCTTGAGGATTCTCATGATATAGGTAGATGGAGATTCGGAACCAAAATTCTAGTTTCTTACTGGAATTGACCGCATAACTGTTCGTAGGTAACAGTTTTTTTATTCTTAAATTCTATTATTGTTACTTTTTTTGCCGCAACAAAAAAAAACGCGGTCAACCCAGTGTAACCACACATACCTATTTCCGTCAGCTGGATATTCGCCCCACAGATGGTATCACGGTACGCCCGTAAAGATGGTAGCGATCGCCGTGGCTAAGGATGTGTACTCGTAAGTTATGGAGGCTCAGAGGTTCGGTTGCTCCTACACGAGGTTCGTTGGTATGAGTGAGTTCGCTTGAATCGATGATTGTTACGGCACCTTTGCCCATAACTTCAAGCCAACCATCTTTTTCAAACATGGCACAAGTGTCTTCATCAATGCCAATTCCCAAACGGTCTGGATGAGAAGCAATGGCACTCATTAAACGTACTATGCGATTACGGTTGTGAAAATGCTGGTCTACAATCAACTCTGGGATAAATCCCAAGCCGGTTGCCATATCTACTAAGGAACGATTGGGAGACTCTCCACTACCGCCTCCGGCAATCATGTGATGTCCCATAACCGCAGCACCAGCGCTAGTACCTGCTAAAGTTAATTCTCCCTTGGAGACTCGTCCCCGGATAGTATCCATCACTGGCGTATCAGCTAATACGCCACAAAGGCGCAATTGATCTCCTCCAGTCAAAAAAACTCCGGTACATTCTTCAAGGGATTCCTTGTAGTAACGGTCGTGACAATGGTCGCGCTCTCGAATATCTAAAATTTCAACCTTTTTTACTCCCATATCTTCAAAAATATTCACATAGCGAGTGCCGATAATACTCGGTTCCCGAGAAGCAGAGGGAATAATAGTAATATGGGCATCTCTTGCACCAGCACGGTCTATAAAAGTCCGCAGAATCTCTCGTCCGTGAACCTTATCTTCTGCGCCTCCAATTACCAGAACGGCGGTTTTAGTTGCTTGGGATGTGGTCATTTCCAGCCATTTAGCTTTTAGTTGCCGCATTGTGTTTCTCCTGTCAACAACCGGAAGGTGAATTTTACTTCGCGGACAGTTCGCGGAAGTATTATGATGAGCGGGACATTTTTATATATTTAAATGTCTTGAATGTCCTACTTTGGCGAGCTTATTGCAAAAGTTAGGACATTCAAAGTTTCCACCGGGGAATTTCTACTTTATGCTTCAATACTGAGCGGGCAGAAATATCCCCTCCGGCATAACGCCAGTTCCCTCTTATCAAGCCAGCGAGCGTATTTCACCTGTCCAATATCCCGCACCCCCGAGATGGAACCTTTATTTAGGGGCAGGCTAAGTTCATCCTAGATGCCGCTCTTCAAAACGAGTTAACTTGTTTTAAACCCTGTCCGGGGTCTCCTAAAAATCTTTAGGGTACCCCTGTCCCACTTTTTTACGGGAATTGTAACCCGCTCGGTCAAGTGCTTAGGAGTGAGCACCACTTTTTGGAGTACAGGATGTAATCTTCCTGCAAGTTGTTAACGCCGGTTAGAATCTTAATTTAAATTTAGATGTGACAATATTTAAACATAAATTAAGTAATTAGAAAAACTTTCGTATGAGAAGAAAATTTCCTGTGGGGCAGTACTTTTATATACTCTAAATCAAGTTTATATGTAATGTAGTTCACCAAAGCTTCTGCATAAAGCAAGCCAGTTCAATTTAAGATTAGTGTCCTCCCATACGAAATACTGTGCGTTTTGATATAGTTACGCTATTTCCCGATTGTTTTACTTCCGTTCTCAGTTCTGGGCTGATTGGTAAAGCTTTAGCAAAACAGATTGCCAGCGTGCATTTTGTAAATCCGCGAGACTTTACCACCGATAAGCACCGGAAAGTTGATGATGAACCTTATGGTGGAGGAGTCGGGATGTTGATGAAGCCCGAACCCATTTTTGCCGCGATGGAATCGCTACCAGTTTTAGAGCGACGGGATGTGATCATGATGAGTCCTCAAGGAGAAACCATAAATCAGCCCTTATTAAGAGAATTAGCAAGCAATTACGACCAATTAGTTATAATTTGCGGTCATTATGAAGGAGTTGACGAGCGAGTATTGGAGTTAGTTACCCGCGAAGTTTCCTTGGGAGACTTTATTCTTACCGGCGGTGAAATACCTTCCATGGCTTTAATAAATGGTGTAGTCCGTTTGCTTCCGGGAACGGTAGGTAAAACCGAATCTTTAAAGTTGGAAAGCTTTGAAGAAGGATTATTAGACTATCCCCAATATACTCGTCCTGCTGTATTTCGCGATCTCATTGTCCCCGATGTATTATTATCCGGTAACCATGCAGCAATTGCACGGTGGCGTTATGAACAACAAATTACCAGAACTCGCAAACGCCGTCCCGATTTATTTAAAGCTTGGGAAGAGGAGAAGGAGACAAGGGGACAAGGGGACGAGGGGATAAAGAGACAAGGAGACAAGGAGACAAGGGGACAAGGAGAAAATTAACTCCGCGAGCAACTAACAACTAACAACTAACAATTAACAACTAACCTTTTTGATGAATGTTCGTATTGGAAATGGTTACGATATCCATCGCTTAACTACCGAGCGCCGGTTGATTTTGGGTGGTGTGGAAATTTCTCATTCTCTGGGTTTGTTAGGACATAGCGATGCTGATGTGCTGACTCATGCGATTATGGACGCGATGTTGGGAGCCCTTTCTTTGGGGGATATCGGACATTATTTCCCCCCCAGCGATGCTCAATGGGCTGGTGCTGATAGTTTAATGCTTTTGGCGAGAGTTAATAATCTAATTCAAGAAGAGGGCTGGCGAGTGGGGAATATTGATTCTGTGGTGGTAGCCGAACGTCCTAAGTTAAAACCCCACATTCAAAAAATGCGCGAAAAGCTCGCAGGTGTTTTACAAATAGAACCCACTAGGGTTGGTGTCAAAGCTACTACTAATGAAAAATTAGGTCCCGTTGGTGAAGAAAAAGGGATTTGTTCTTATGCTGTAGTTTTATTAATGCAATAAGCCATGGGGTATGGGGAAAATTATCCATAACTCATAACTCCTAACTGTATGTCCCTCCGGGACACACTTCCCTAACACTGGTCACTGGTCACTGGTCACAGCTACAATCACAATCAATGTCATCAACTATTCCTATATCTACCTAAATGCTCAGAATCTCTTCCCTAATTTCCAATTTTCGGCGTTTGCGTTTACCGCTGATTCTAGCGACTATAACGGCACTTTTGGTTGCTGCTTGCAATCCAGCCAACTTTCAAACCCAAGCAGCACAAGTTCCAACACTGATAGCGACTCTTCTTGGCGACCCTTCAACCTTTAATTCCGCCCTTAATGAATCGTTTTATAGTACATATATACTGGGATTAGTATATGACTCAATGATTAGTCTAAACCCTTTAACTAAGGAATTGGAACCTGCCTTGGCTGAGTCTTGGAAAATCTCTGAGGATGGACTACGCATTAATATCACTTTGAAAGAAGGACTCAAGTGGTCGGATGGGAAGCCAATGACTGCTGATGATATTGTCTTTAGTTACAACAGCATCTACTTAAATCCCAAAATCCCCACACCTACCAAAGATTCTCTAAAAATCAATGAACGCGGCGATACTCCAAAGGTAAGAAAAATCGACGAGCGAACAGTTGAATTTAGTATACCAGAACCTTTTGCTCCTTTTTTACTATGGGTCGGTGGTATCCCAATTTTACCAAAACATGCCCTTGAAGAATCTATCCGCACTTTAGGACCTAATGGTAGCCCGCAGTTTCTCAGAAAGTGGGGTTTAAATACTAATCCCAAAGAAATTATCGGCAATGGTCCTTACATAATTGATAGTTATGTTCCTAGTCAACGAGTTATATTGGAGCGCAACCCTCATTACTGGCGCAAAGACGATGGAGGAAACACCCAACCTTATATCGAGCGTATTATCTACTCGGTTATTGAATCTACCGATAATATGCTAATTAGTTTTCGTTCCGGTCAATTAGATACTTTAGAAGTGCCTCCAGAAGGATTTCGTTTGCTTAAACGAGAGGAAAAGCGAGGAAAATTTACAATTTATAACGGAGGTTCAGATACCAGTACTACTTTTATTAGTTTTAATCTTAATAAAGCTAAAAATTCAAAGGGACAGCCTTTTGTAAACCCCACCAAATCTCGCTGGTTTAATAAAAAGGAATTTCGCCAGGCTGTAGCTTATGCTATTGACCGCGAAACGATGAAAACTAATTCTTTTCGCGGACTAGGTCAACTACAAAATTCCTTTGTATATGTTGATAGTCCTTTTTTCCTTCCTCCTGAAAAAGGTTTAAAAGTATACGATTACAACCCAGATAAAGCTAAAAAGTTACTTTTACAAGCAGGTTTTAAATATAATGCTCAAAATCAATTAGTAGATAATGACGGTAACATAGTCAGATTTACACTTTTAACCAATTCCGAACGGAAAGTCAGACAAGATATGGCAGCGCAAATCATGAAGAATTTGGCTCAAATAGGTATCAAAGTTGATTTGCAAATTCTTAGCTTCAATTCTTATCTAGAAAAGCTAAAAAATACTAATGACTGGGATTGTTATCTTGGCGGATTTGGTGGTGGTGGCATAGATCCCCATAGTGCGAGCAATATCTGGAGAATTAAGGGTGCATCTCATGCATTTAATTTAGGACCACAACCAGGAGGTCCGAAAATGACTGGTTGGGAAGTATCCGATTGGGAAAAGGAAATCGATAGCCTTTACATTAAAGCAGCCCAGGAATTGGATGAAAATAAGCGCAAAGAACATTATTATCAATACCAAAGAATTGCCTCGGAACAATTACCGTTTATTCACTTGGTAGAAAGGTTAGATTTGCAAGCAGTACGCGATCGCTTACAAGGCATTGAATACAATGCTCTTGGTGGTGCATTTTGGAATCTTTACGAGTTAGAAATTGCTGAAAATTAAATTAGTGGTGGTCAAGGGTTCCCATAAGAATTTTTTGATTCTAAAAAACTTTTAAGCCCGTCATTGTCCACCCTAATTCCTTAAAAAAATTTACAATTGCCGTGACTCAAGCTGATACTTTACGTTCCCTTCTTCAAGCTGTTGCTAACGGTAATTTATCAACCGATGCAGCATTTTCACAATTAAAAGACTTAGCTTACGAACCTGTAGAAGATTTTGCCAAAATTGACCATCACCGCTCTTTAAGAACTGGTTTTCCTGAAGTTATTTGGGGTCAAGATAAAACTCCCGAACAAATTTCTCAAATTATGCAGGTGATGCGTCAACGCAATCAAGTTGTCATGGCAACTCGCATTTCTCCGGAAGTTTACGCAATTTTACAACCCAAGGTCAGGGGATTGCGTTACTACGAAGCCGCAAGAATCTGCGCGATCGCACCTCCTAATATTGAAGTTCGATATCCCGGTAAAATTGGTATTCTTTCTGCAGGAACTGCCGATTTACCGGTTGCCGAAGAAGCGGCAGTTACCGCTGAACTTTCTGGCTTTCAGGTAGAGAGGTTGTGGGATGTGGGAGTTGCAGGAATTCACCGTTTGTTAAATAATCGCCACGTTATCGAATCGGCGACGGTATTAATTGTTGTGGCGGGAATGGAAGGTGCGTTACCGAGTGTTGTAGCAGGGTTAGCGGATTCCCCTGTAATAGCCGTTCCCACCAGCATTGGTTATGGTGCAAGCTTTGGTGGTCTTGCGCCTTTATTAACCATGCTAAACTCTTGTGCGGCGGGTATTGCAGTAGTCTATATTGATAATGGATTTGGCGCAGCCGTTTTAGCAGGTCAGATTTTGCGGTCAGCCGAAAAATTACGGATGGCATAATTGATACCTTTAAGCTATCACAGTGATGCTAACCAATAGATTAGTTAAAAATGAAACTTTGGTCAATTCCGGGTGTGTTTGCTATCAGTATGAGGCAGACAATTTTACTATCAAATACTGTTAATGCTCAAAGCATAATAACTGTAAACTGGACTGTAATAGCTCAGACAGATTCCGATCCTGACCTTGTAGGTCAGGCTCAATAAGCTTTTAATATTTTTGTAGAAACAGGTCAAGTCTGGGCACTTTTAATTGGATTAGTAATTGGTTATTTGATTCGCAATTTGACAAGTTACGGGTAACGGTAAACAGTGAGCAGTGAACAGTGAACAGTTAAGAATTTGTAATTCCTGGGTAATTTTTAACTCCCGTCTTCCCCCATCCTCTTGACATTCCCAATTTATGACACAACAGCAAACTTGGAGTCAGCGTTTTGAATCAGCTTTGCATCCTACTATTGCTCGCTTTAATGCCAGCATCCATTTCGATATAGCGTTAATTGAATATGATTTAACTGGTTCGGTTGCTCATGCCAAAATGTTGGCGAAGTGCGATATTATTTCCTCCGAAGAAGGCGAACGCTTAGTAACTGGTTTAGAACAAATTCGCCAAGAATTTCACCAAGGTAATTTTAATCCAGATGTCGATTCGGAAGATATACATTTTGCCGTCGAACACCGTTTGGTGGAAATAGTTGGTGATGTTGGTAAAAAGCTGCATACCGGACGTTCTCGCAACGACCAGGTGGGAACGGATACAAGGCTTTATTTACGCGAACAAATTCAGCAAATTCGTCAAAAATTACGAGAATTTCAAGCTGTTTTAATCGATATTGCCCAAAAAAATGTTGAAACTTTGATTCCCGGCTACACTCATTTACAACGCGCTCAACCCTTAAGTCTGGCTCATCATCTTTTAGCTTATTTCCACATGATGCAGCGAGAATGGGAACGTCTAGGAGATGTCGAGGGGCGGGTAAATATTTCTCCTTTAGGATGTGGCGCTTTGGCGGGAACTACTTTTCCGATTGATAGACATTATAGCGCTCAGCTATTGCATTTTGACAAGGTTTATGATAATAGCCTTGATGGCGTTAGCGATCGCGATTTTGCAATTGAATTTTTGAATGCTGCTAGTTTAATCATGGTTCACCTCAGCCGTTTATCGGAAGAGGTGATTTTGTGGTCTTCTGAGGAGTTTGGTTTCGTTACCCTCAAAGACACCTGCGCTACGGGTTCGAGTATTATGCCCCAGAAGAAAAATCCTGACGTACCGGAATTGGTGCGGGGTAAAACGGGGAGAGTATTCGGTCATCTCCAAGCAATGTTGGTGATGATGAAAGGATTACCCTTGGCTTATAACAAAGACCTGCAGGAAGATAAAGAAGGTTTATTTGACGGGGTGAATACGGTTAAAGCAAGCTTTTCAGCAATGACGATTTTGATGCGGGAAGGTTTGGAATTTCGCGATCGCACTTTAGCCGAAGCTGTAGAGTCGGATTTTTCTAATGCAACCGATGTCGCAGATTATCTTGCTGCCCGTGGTGTTCCCTTCCGAGAAGCTTATAATCTTGTGGGTAAGGTGGTAAAAACCAGTATTAAGAAAGGAAAACTTCTCAAAGATTTGAGTTTAGAAGAGTGGAAACAACTCCATCCCAAGTTCGATTCAGATATTTATGAAGCGATATCACCCCGTCAAGTTGTGGCTGCACGTAATAGCTATGGTGGAACGGGTTTCAAACAGGTGGAGCGAGCATTAGTGTCTGCTCGTTCTCAACTCGATGGCAATTGAAACCCCGTCCTTAAGGACGGGGTTTAAAGAAAAACTTGCGGAGCATACATTTAAAGGCTCCGCAAATAAAAACTTTCAAAAATAAAAATTGGAGTAAGAAAATTAGTCAGTAGCAGCTGCGCCGGTATCAGACGATTGATTTTCCCCTTCTTCCGATTGCGGCGGTCTTTGTTGGTACCTTCTTTGATAACGTCCTGTATTAGTTCGTTTACGAAACTTTCGGGCATATGCCTGGTTCCGTAGCGCCTTTTCTTTCTTCAGGTTACGGCGCTTGGCCATACTCACCTCATGAATAAACAACGTTTAGCTTACTGGCGGGCATTACATAGATAATGTGAGTTATCTATTTTTATTGATGTTGTACAATCTTAGCTCAAACCAGTTATTAGCGTATCTTAAACAGCAATATAGTCTATCCCATTTATTTTTATGATGTCAATGGCTTGCACCCTCTTTATACTGTTTAATGTTTCAGATGTTGCACTGCTTTTTGTGAAAAACAATTATGATTGTAGACTTTTAGATTCTCCTAAGTTCTAATATTCTCAGGAAATTTATACCTGTCCAAAAAATGATGGAGTATCAAACAAATTTAAATAAATAAGTATGTATTTATTTACAGCCATTGAAATTATTCAACAATTTATTTTGATTCAAAATACACTGACTTTAAGTATTAAGCTGTAAAAAATATTTCTAATGATTATGTTGAAATTATTGTTACTCGATATTAACTTTTGCTTATTTTGTCGCAAAACAATTGTTTTGTATAACTTAAGCAAGAGTGTAACACCGATTACAAGGCGATTATTTTTTATGAACTATTGTTTGGAAAGTATCGTTATACACAATATATATCAAGTCTTTGGATGGTAAAATTAATCTGTTCGACGATAATCGTTAGAATAAAAGCCTGACGGGCAACGATGAGAATTTTTTTTCTCCTAAAAAAATCTCATGGGAACCCTTGACCCATGAATATTTTTGTATCAAAACAACTCTTATGACGATAGTTGTAGGAATGAATTTGTGGGTAAAAGTAAGTAAGTACAACACAGAAATTTGAACATTGAACGTTGCTGCTTTATTTGGTGCGACCATACATTCCGCGCGGACTGTATGGCGCTATGGACAAACAGTACTGGGTATTATATTTCGCCATCCGATAACCGGAACAAGTATTATTCCCATACTACCTGATGGTCGGATTGTACTGATTAGGCGACGGGACAACGGTCTCTGGTCTTTACCTGGTGGAATGGTGGATTGGGGGGAGGATATTCCGACCACAATTCAACGTGAATTAATGGAAGAAACCGGATTGGAGTTAGTAAAAATTCGGCGTTTAGTTGGAGTTTACTCAGCACCAGATAGGGACCCCAGAATTCATTCAATTTGTGTTGTAGCTGAAGCGGAAGTACGGGGGGAAATGGAGATTCAAGATACTTTAGAAGCAATGGAAATTCAAGCTTTTTCTCCCTTATCTTTGCCAAGCGAACCGATGTCTCACGATCACTATCGCCAATTGCAAGATTATTTAAATGACTTGACAATTTTGGCATAAAGCTATGTACTATTATCCAGATTTTAGGTTGTGAATTGAGTCTAAAATCGCGGACACTTGCTACAACGCGCTTGTTTCATGGCAGAATTTTAGCTCGGTAAACGTGCTACAGCAGTGTCCTTAAAATTTGTTAAATGTAACTACCTAAATTAAATTCAACATGGATACGATGTTATTTCGTAACTCTCGGAGAAAGCTTTCTCAAGGGTTATTATTCTGGCGTGAAGTTGGTGATGGTATTCCCGTAGTTTTTTTGCATGGTGCTTGGTGCGACAGTAGTGAATGGGTATCGACAATGGAATTGATCTCGCCTTCTTTCCATTGTTTTGCACCAGATTTATTAGGATTTGGTGAGTCAGAATATCCGAATATTCATCATACTATTGATTTACAAGTTGACTGCTTATTTGAATTTTTGCAAGCTTTAAAATTAGAAAAAGTGTATTTAGTGGGACATTCTTTAGGAGGATGGATTGCTACAAGTTGTGCATTAAAGTATCCAGAAAAAATTCAAGGTTTGATATTATTATCACCAGAAGGTGTGGAAATTGAAGGATTTAAAAAACGTTGGCAAAAAATGCGATTCTTAATAGAAGCTTCGTCATTTATATTTAAGCTTTTACAAATATTGCGTCCCTTAGTCAGAATGTTTGGTTGGGAAACAAAAATAGAGGAATATTTACACCACAGAGAGATTTTATTACAAAACCCAACGGCGACTCAACTCCTATATCAGCGTCCTTTTCCGGAAATCGAAGCAGAATTGTTACAAGATCAGTTGGATTTAATACAGATTCGGGTTTTAGTATTGCAAGGAGCAAAAGATACGTCTAATGCTTTAAAGAGAAGTAATATTTATGCTAGAGTTACTCCTCAAGCAGAGTTGAAAATAATCGATAGTCTAGCAGATAATTTACCCAGTAAATGTGTTTCTATTCTCGCTGAAGAAATTCATAATTTTATTAAAATTCATAATTGAATATATATAAATTATGTAGAGATGTAGCGGTGCTACGTCTTTGCATAATTCAATTATATTGAGAATTAGATGAAATTATATGACTGTTTGAAGGAATATCTTTTTTATATATTAATATCAATTGAATCGGCAGATAGATTATCTAGATATAATAGTCTCTACATTATTGTTTTTTGTATTCCCCACAAAATTAAATTCTGTTCTACAATTATCCGCTCTGCGATATCTGGATATTGAGATTTTAAATAGTTAAATAATAAAGTGCGATCGCCTCCGGTAATCACAATTTTACTTTCAGGATAATCGAACCACCAAGCTTCAATAAAATCTTTGATTCCTGCAATTATTGTGTAGATTATTCCGCTTTGGATTGATGCTGGAGTATTTACTGCAAATCTTTGTGGAAGTTGTTGCGGTAATTCTACTTTTGGTAATTGTCCGGTTTTTTGAGTAAGTGTTGCAAGTTGTAAGCCTAATCCTGGTAATATTGCGCCGCCAATTAAATTACGGTCATTATCGGCACCTGTTAATGTAAGTGCTGTACCTGTATCGATTTCTAATTTTGGAAAACCCCATGTTTCGCCAGCACCAAGTAAAGCTAGGGCTCTGTCAATTCCTAATGTGGGATATAAGTTTTTTAAAGGTATTTGATTTAAGGTAATAAAGTTAGTCTGGGGATAATTTTGCCAAATTTTTGTTTGACTGGGTACTACGGAAGCTATGAAGACAGGGGGGGAGGGGCAGAGGGGGGGACAAGGGGATGGGGGGATGGGAAGATGGGGAGAGGGGGTAGAGAAATAATTGGTATCCCAACTTTGTGTGAGAGTTTCTCGGTTGAATAAACCCCAGTGTAAGCGGGAGTTTCCGATTATTAATGCTAACCATGTTTTTGAGGGATTAGATGACACTTCTTTAACGCAAAGGTACGCTGAGGTTAGCGCCGAGGTGCGCTGAGTAAAATAATAATATTTAATTATCAATTATTAATCAAAGCCTTGCTAATTATGAGTTGGAAGATGACTGCTCAAGATTTATTAGAGCTTTACGAGAAAGGAGAACGCGATTTTGCTGGGGTTGATTTGAATGGAGTTGATTTGAGTAAAGCGGTTTTGACTGGAATCAACTTAGATAGAGCCGACTTAAGTGAAGTTAATTTCAGTGGTGCTGATTTGAGTGGGGGTTATGGTAAAGCTCGTTCCCCTGCTTATAGCAGTATGAGATATGCAGTTCTTAGAAATGCTAATTTCCGGGATGCTGATGTGAGTTATGTAAATTTCGAGCGTGCCGATTTAAGTTTTGCTAATTTTAGTTGGGCTGATTGTAAAGGAAGTTGCTTCGACAATGCTTGCTTACTTGATGTTAATTTTGCTGATACAGACCTTCTTCAGATTAGCTTTGACGGAGCAGATGTTGAAGGAACTATTCTTGAAGATGCAGAGTGGGTATGAGTGAGTTTTCAAATCTTTTTATTTAATAAATTTTCGATATTAGAAATAATTTTATTTGTAGGGGCACGTGACGCTTTTGGGGATTATTGATATCAATCGCAGATAAATCTATAATAATTCCGGCTTTACTTAAATTTTAAAAGATGAAAATTATAGAGTACGTTCTTTAACTAAAACATATGGGTTTAATTCCCCATCTCAATTCCAACCTTCTTCCAACTTCTATCTTCCTTCTTCCTTCGTTTAACAGCCTATGAATTAGGAAATATTGCAGATAATTCCACGGCTATGGCACTAATGGAAGCATTGCAAGATAAAGCGATTGGCGTTAGACGGGAAGCGATTTGTGCTTTGAGTAAAATTGATCGCGAACAAGCAATAAAAGTGATTTGGGCATCATTACCTTATAAGGATAATTTTATTGTTAATATTGCGGCTTCAATTTTAAGCAAATCGCGGAAATTTCAATATATTCCTCATTTATGGAAAGCGTTAGTACAAGCTGAATACATTCATCAAGCTAAAGAAATTAATTTTCATGAAGCTACCAATAATTTATATTCCGCAATCGAAAAAATCCAACAGCAACATCAACTCTACAATCCCGAATTGTGTTAATCATTCTGTTTCTGTCGCAATTTCAGATGGTGCGTTAGACGAATAATAATATTTATCGTTTGAAACCGTATACAGTCGTGCGTCTAACACACCCTACAAGACAACAAAAGTAATTACCAATTACCAATGCCCCATTCCCAATGCCCAAAAATATTAATCTTCCTAAACTCACCTATAGAATTTTGATAAAAATTTACAATTAACTCGTGCCACAATAGT